>DATHCE010000030.1:0-34993 GCA_035319685.1 Bryobacteraceae bacterium
CGCACCACGGGGGCCGTGTGGATGTAACGAGCACGCCCGGAAAAGGATCATGTTTTACGATGGTATTAAAGGCGAGTCGCGCGGCTAGCGCAGAGGATCGGGAGGCGGCGTCGCTACCGTGAGATCAGCCGCGCGGATCGAATACATGGGACCGGGCATGGCCGGAACAGAAACGCTGCAGAAACTGCTGGTGGTGGAGGACGATCAGTCCGTGCGCACCACCATGGTGACGTGTCTGGAGCTGGAGGGCTACGACGTGGACGCGGTGTCCACGACCCGGGAAGCGCTGGAGCGGCTGGAACGCCAGTCCTATCCGATCGTGATCTCCGACATTTATCTGGATGAGCGCACCGGCATCGATGTGCTGCGGAGCGCGCGCAAGCAGAATCCGGATTGCGCGGTGATCCTGATGACGGGGCGCGGCAGCATGGAAACCGTGATGGCCGCGACCGAGGGCGGCGCGTTCGAGTATCTGGCCAAGCCATTCGAGATGGCGCAGATGGTGGATACCATCAAGCGCGCGGAGAAATCGCTGGCCGGTCCGGACGAAAATGAGGCTGAGCCCGTGGACGATCTTCCGGAGACGGAAATGATCGGCAGTTCGGCGCGCATGGTGGAAATTTATAAAACCATTTCCCGCGTCGCGCCGACGGATGCCACGGTTCTGATCGAAGGCGAGACGGGTACCGGCAAGGAACTTATCGCGCGGATGATTCATCGCAACAGCCGGCGCGCGCAGCAAGCGTTCGTGCCGGTGGACTGCGGATCGATCGCGCCGTCGCTGCTCGAAAGCGAACTGTTCGGCACGCTGAAGGGCGCCTACACGGGCGCGGATCGCGATCGCATGGGCGTGTTTGAAGCGGCCAACAACGGCACCGTGTTCCTGGACGAAATCGGCGACATCGATCACGGTTTTCAGCTCAAATTGCTGCGCTTCATGCAGGAGCGCGAGATTCGTCCGCTGGGCTCGGCGCGCGCCAAGAAAGTGGATGTGCGGGTGATCGCGGCCACCAATCGCGACGTGCAGAAGATGGTGGACGAAGGGAAATTCCGCGAGGATCTGTGGTACCGGCTGAACGCGGTCCGCCTGACCGTGCCGCCGTTGTGCGAGCGGGCGAGCGACATCCCGCTGCTGGTGCATTATTTTCTGAAGCGCTATAACGAGCGCTACAAACTGGACACGCGGCTGACCGATTCGGGCCTGAAGACCATGGAAGGATACAGTTGGCCGGGCAACGTCCGCCAGTTGCAGCACATGATGGAGCGGCTGACCATTCTCGCGCCGGCAGGGCGCATCGACGAGGCCGCGGTGCGCGCCGCGATCGACCAGATGGACTCGCGCGATCAGGCGAGCGAATCGCTGGCCGACACGGAAGCCGAGCAGATCCGCCGCGTGCTGGCCGCGACCAGCGGCAACAAGAGCCGCGCAGCGAAGATTCTCGGCATCGAGCGAAAAACGCTGTACCGGAAACTGGAGCGCATGGGGCTTTAGCGCGGAATCATTGCGGGCCACCAGTGAACAGAAATCTCCATCCGTGTTGATTCGTGAGCATTGGTGGCTGATTTAAAAGCCCCGATTCGGATACAATCAGGGTCGCATCTTCCACGCTCATGAATATTTCCGTTAAAGGCGAGTACGCTTTGCAGGCGATTTTCGACCTGGCGACGCAGCCGCAAGGCGAACCGGTGAAGATCGCCGAGATCGCGGCGCGGCAGAATATTCCGCAAAAATTCCTGGAGCTGATTCTCGCCAGCTTGAAGCAGGGCGGTTTCGTAGAATCGCGGCGCGGCGCCGAGGGAGGCTATCGGCTGGCGCGGGGCGCCGAGGAAATCACCATGGGCGAAGTGATTCGTTTCGTCGAAAACACCAAGAAATCCCGGCGCAACGCGCCCGATCCGTTCCGCGACGTGTGGAAGCGGGTGGATGACGCCGTCTCCGCGATTCTGGACCGGACCACGTTCGCGGAACTGGCGCGGCGATGGAAAGAATCGCAAACGCGGTACGTGGCGAACTGGGAGATCTAGCCGATGGTGTATCCGGACAATTCCTTCAGCATCGGGCGCACGCCTCTGGTGCGGCTGAATCATGTAACCGGCGGAGCGCAGGCGACCGTGCTCGCCAAAATCGAAGGGCGCAACCCGGCCTATTCGGTGAAGTGCCGCATCGGCGCGTCCATGATCTGGGACGCCGAAAAGAGGGGAATTCTGAAACCGGGCAAGGAGCTGATCGAGCCCACCAGCGGAAATACGGGCATCGCGCTGGCCTTCGTGGCCGCGGCGCGCGGGTATAAAATCACGCTGCTGATGCCGGAGACGATGTCGATGGAGCGCAGAAAAGTTCTGAAGGCGCTGGGCGCGAAGCTGATCCTCACCGACGGCTCGCTGGGCATGGGCGCGTCCATCGAACGGGCCGAGGAGATGGTCGCTGCGGATCCGGAACGCTACGTTCTTCTGCAACAGTTCCAGAATCCGGCCAATCCGGAGATTCATTTTAAAACCACCGGTCCGGAAATCTGGGAGGATACGCAGGGCAACGTCGACGCGCTGGTGGCCGGCATCGGAACGGGGGGAACCATCACGGGTATTTCGCGCTATTTCAAACTCGAAAGGAAGCGCAAGCTTGTGTCGATCGGGGTCGAGCCGGAAGGCAGCCCGGTGATCACGCAGACGCTGCGCGGCGGGAAGGCGCGGCCCGGCCCGCACGGCATCCAGGGGATCGGCGCGGGATTCATTCCCGGCACGCTCGACCTGAGCATGGTGGATCGCGTCGCGCTGGCGGGCGACGAGGAGTCGATCGAAATGGCGCGGCGTCTGGCGCGCGAAGAGGGCATGCTGAGCGGAATTTCCTGCGGAGCGGCGGTCGCGGCGGCGGTTCGCGTCGCGCACGAGCCGGCCATGCGAGGCAAAACCATCGTCGTGATTTTGCCGGATGCAGGCGAGCGCTACTTGAGCTCGGTGCTGTTCGACAACCTGGCCGATTGACGCGGGATCGGCTCCGACGAAAATCGTCGAAAATGTTTCGATCAGGAAAAGCCCGGATGACAGGAAAAGAGGATGTGCCTTTCGGCCTATCGAAAAGATTAAAGCGGGCGCTTTCTAGGGTGAAAAGGGGTGAGAGCGCCCGCTGTCGTAACGGGGATTTAATTACCTGTACAAACGCGGGTTGGCCCAAAAAAGTTACGCCTCTTTACGAAAATATTTGCGCATTTTTTGAAATGGTCCCGCTTATGGTTGGAAATGACCCGTTAGACTGGAATTTGTATGCCTGCCGTGCACGTCGGCATCGTCAAGTCGCGCTCGAACGGACGTCTGATAGACGCGGCGCGGCGCTTCTTGGCGGCGCATTCCGAAGCGCTGGTGATCGCACCCACCCGTTCGGCAGGCGAAGAATTGGCACATTTGAGCGGCGGTGCGGCGGGCCTGCATCGTTTGACCATGGTGCAGCTCGCGGTGGATCTGGCGCGGCCTGCCATGGCGGATTCCGGACTCGCGCCGCTCAGCTCGCTGGGGCTCGAAGCGCTGTGCGCGCGCGTGGCGCATGCGGCGCGGGCCGCCGGGGAGCTCGACTACTTCAGCCCCGTCGCGCCGTTTGCCGGCTTCGCGCGGGCGCTGGCGCGGACGCTATCGGAACTGCGGCTGGCGGGTGCGGCGGCGCGCGAAATCGTACTGGCGGGCGCGCCCGGCGAGGATCTGGCGCGTTTGTTGACGCGTTACGAGGCGGAGCTCGACGAGCAATCGCTGGCGGATCTGGCGCGGGTGTTCGCGCTCGCCTCCCAGAACGCCGCGGGCGGCCATCGCTACGTTGGTTTGCCGCTGTTGCTTTTGGACGCGCCGCTCGAAACCGCCGCGCATCGGGATTTATTCGCGAACATCGCCGAACGCGCGCCGGCGGTGCTGGCGGCGGTCAGTTCGGGCGACGAGGAGCTGGAGCGCAGACTGGGAGTTCCCGGCGAGAATCTGGACCCGCCGCATGGCACATCGTCGCTCGAACATTTACGTGCGTATTTGTTTTCAGGCGTTTCGGCAGCGGCCGATGGCGACGGCGCGCTCGAAACATTTTCGGCGCCCGGCGAGGGATTGGAAGCGGTCGAGATCGCGCGCCGCATTCTGAAGCTCGCGCGCGGGGGAACGCGCTTCGATCAGATCGCGATTTTGCTGCGCAGCCCGGAACGCTACCAGCCGATGATCGACGACGCCCTGGCGCGCGCGAGGATTCCCGCGTATTTCAGCCGCGGCACGACGCGTCCGGATGCGGGCGGGCGCGCATTTCTGGCGCTGCTCGCCTGCGCGGCGGAAAAATGTTCGGCGTCGCGATTCGCGGAATATCTTTCGCTCGGCCAGCTCCCTCCGGCCGGCGAAGAAGTTCTGGAAACGTGGACGGGAGCGGACGACGAGATGCTTCCGCAGGCCGATCGATCGCCCGTGGAGCCGGCCGATTCGGGAGAAACCCGCGTCGCGCGCGCGCCGGCGAACTGGGAAAAATTGCTGGTGGACGCGGCCGTGATCGGCGGGCGCGACCGCTGGCGGCGGCGATTGCGCGGCCTCGAAAACGAATTCGAGCTGCGCCTGAGAACGCTCGAGCGCGAAGACGATCCCCGGCGCGATTCGTTGCGAGGCAAGCTCGATCAGCTTCGGGACCTCAAGAACTTCGCGCTTCCGTTGATCGACGTGCTCGACGCGCTTCCCCGCTCGGCGAACTGGAAGGATTGGACGGAGCAATTGGCCAAGCTCGCGCGCATCGCGCTGCGGCGCCCGGAAGGCGTGCTGAGCGTGCTCGCCGAATTCGAGCCGATGGGCGAGGCCGGTCCGGTGACGCTCGACGAAGTGAAAGACGTGTTGAGCGACCGGCTGCGATTCCTGCGGCGCGAACCGCCCCAGCGGCGTTACGGCTGCGTGTTTGTCGGCTCTATCGAAGAGTCGCGCGGCCGCGAATTCGCGGCGGTTTTCCTGCCGGGGCTCGCCGAGGGGTTGTTTCCGCAGCGCACGTTTGAAGATCCGCTGCTGCTCGATGAATATCGCCGCGAGCTGACGGCGCCGCTCGCGCTGCACGAAGATCGGGTCAAGCAGGAGCGCGTGCGGCTCGCGCTTGCGGCGGGCGCGGCGCGCGAGAGGCTGATCGCATCGCATCCGCGCATGGACGTGGCGGAATCGCGGCCGCGCGTGCCGTCGTTTTACGCGCTGGAATTGCCGCGCGCGATCGAAGGGCGCTTGCCGGAGTTGAAAAAATTCGAGCAGCGGGCGCGCGACGCGGCTCCCGCGCGATTGAACTGGCCCGCGCCGCGCGATGCCGCCGAAGCGATCGATGATGTCGAGTACGATCTGGTGACGCTCGCCGGCGCGCTTCAAAAATCGAACGGCGCGCGATATCTGGTGGAGGCGAATCCGCACCTGGCGCGGTCGCTGCGCGCGCGCTGGAGGCGATGGGCGGCGAAATGGAAAGAACCCGACGGGTTGATCTCGTCCGATCCGGATGCGCTGGCCGCGCTCGCGAAACACCGGCTGACGGAGCGGCCGTGGTCGCCGTCGTCGCTCGAAAAATTTGCGGCCTGCCCGTATCGTTTCGCGCTGCACGGGATCTACGCGCTGCGCCCGCGTGAAGAAGCGGCGCCCATCGAACGGTTGGACCCGCTGACGCGCGGCAGTTTGTTTCACGCCGTGCAGTTCGCGCTGCTGGGCGATTTGAAGCGGCGCGGTTTGCTTCCGGCGAACGCGAAAAATCTGGATGACGCGCTGGCGCGCGCCGACGAAGTTCTGGATCAACAGGCCGCGAAATTCAAAGAAGATCTGGCGCCCGCCATCGAGCGCGTCTGGGAAGCCGAAATGGAGGATCTGCGCACCGATCTGCGCGGCTGGCTGCAATACGTCGCGGCCAACGACGGCGATTGGGAGCCGATCCATTTCGAATTTGCGTTCGGCCTGGCGGCGGAGGAAGGCCGCGATCCCGCGAGCACCACCGAGGCCGTCGATCTGGGCGAATACGGCGTGAGGCTGCGCGGTTCCATCGATCTGGTGGAGCGCAGCATCGCAAGGCCCGGCGTGGTTCGCATCACGGATCACAAAACCGGGAAACCGCCCGAGATGACGCCCGCGCTGGTCGGCGGCGGAAAGTTTCTGCAACCGTTGTTGTACGCGCTGGCCGCGGAAAAACTGCTGGGCGCGACGGTCGAGTGCGGGCGATTGTTTTACGCGACGCAACAGGGCGCCTATCAGCACGTGGAAATTCCGGCGAATGATCGCGCGCGGAAATTCCTGGCGAAATTGCTGGCCGGCATCGACGGCGCCATCGCCGGTGGATTTCTTCCTCCGGCGCCGCAAAAAGACGCGTGCAAAAACTGCGATTACCGGATGGTGTGCGGTCCGTACGAAGAGAGGCGGCTGTTGAAGAAGGATCGCCGCGAGGAACGGCTCGACGGGCTGATGGAAATTCGGGGGATGCTGTGAATCCGGCGCCCTATTCCGATGCCGATGCGCGGCGGCGCATTCGAACATCGCTCGAGGAAAGCCTGATCGTCGAAGCGTCGGCGGGAACGGGGAAAACGACGGAGCTGGTGAACCGCATCGTGGCCGTGCTCGAAAACGGCGCGGAAATTCAGCGCATCGTCGCGGTGACGTTCACGCACAAAGCGGCAGGGGAATTGAAGCTGCGGCTGCGCGAGGAGCTGGACAAGGCGCGCGGACGGTCGCCCGCGATCGAGAGCGCGCTCAAACATCTGGAAGAGGCTTCGATCGGGACGATCCATTCGTTCTGCGCGCAGATCCTGCGCGAGCGGCCGGTGGAGGCGCGCGTCGATCCATCGTTTGAGGAATTGAACGAGCAGGAAAGCGCGCGGCTTTACGGCCAGGCGTTTCGCAGATGGCTGGAACAGCGGCTGGGCGAGGATTCGCCGGGATTGAAGCGGGCGTTTCAAAGGCTAGCCTGGCGCGATTCGTGGGACGATTCGCCTCCGCTCGAACAATTGCAATGGGCCGGACGCAAGCTGATCGAGTGGCGCGATTATACGACGCCGTGGCGGCGCGAGCCGTTTGCGCGGGAAGAGGAAATCGACACGGTGGTGCGGATGGTGCGCGAGCTGGCGGACCTGTCTTCGCGTGCGCGGCGCGTGAACGACAACCTATATAAAGCACTCCGGCCCGCGCGAGCGCTCGCCGGATGGATCGAGCACGCCGAGAAAGTGAGCCGCCGCGATTACGATGCGCTCGAAGGCTTGATTTTAAAGCTCGCGCGCGATCTGCGGCGCGATCCCAAGAAGGGGTCGGGAGTATACGGCGAAGGGGTCGCGCGAGAGGAATTGCTCGCGCGGCGAGAGGAGCTGCTGCGCTGGATCGACGAGTTCCGGCGGCGCGCCGACGCCGATCTGGCCGCGACGCTGCGCGAGGAGATGACCGGGCTGATCGATGAGTACGAGGAGCGCAAGCAGCGCGCCGGGAAACTGGACTTCGTCGACCTGTTGATCAAAGTCCGCGATCTGGTGCGGGATCAGAGGGAGGTTCGGGCGTATTTGCAGGACCGTTTCACGCACCTGTTCATCGATGAATTTCAGGACACCGATCCGCTGCAAGCGGAGATTCTGGTGTTGCTCGCGGCGGACGAAGCGGGCGAGGCGGACTGGACGCGGGTTCGTCCGAAGCCGGGAAAGCTGTTCCTGGTGGGCGATCCGAAGCAGTCGATTTACAAGTTCCGGCGCGCGGATATGGTGCTGTATCGCGAGATTCGCGATTCGCTGAGGGAGCGCGGGACCGGATTGGTCACGTTATCGAAGAGTTTTCGCGCGGTACGGAACATTCAACAATTGGTCAATACGGCGTTTGAAACAGAAATGAACGGCGATGCGGAATCGGGCCACGCGGATTGGACTCCGCTCGAACAGGACCGGCCGGATGTGGCGGGGCGCCCGAGCGTGATCGTGCTGCCGGTGCCGCGTCCTTATAAATCGAAGATCGCGAAAGAGGCGATTCAGGGAAGCCTGCCGGACGCGATCGCGGCGTTTATTCGCTGGCTGATCGACCGGAAAGATTGGGGATTCCGCGCGCGCGACATCGCCGTGCTGTTCCGCAGGCGGACGCAGGCCGGAGCGGACCTGACGCGCGATTACGTGCGCGCGCTGGAGGCTCGCGGCGTGACGCATCTGGTTGCGGGGTCGAAATCGTTTCATCATCGCGAGGAAGTGGAGACGCTGCGCACCGCGCTCACGGCGATCGAATGGCCGGACGATGAGCTGAGCGTTTTTGCGACGCTCAAAGGCTCGCTGTTCGCGATTGACGATGAAATTCTGCTGCGCTACCGGCACGAACATTCGCGTCTCGATCCGTTTCATGTGCCGGAGAATCCGGACGCCGCGTTTGCGCCGGTCGCCGATGCGCTCGCGATTTTGAAGGATCTGCATCGCAGGCGGAACCGGCAGCCGTTCGCCTCGACGGTGAACGCGCTGATCGAAGCGACGCGCGCGCATGCGGGATTCGTTATGCGGCCCGGCGGCAATCAGGTACTGGCGAATGTCGTGCGGGTGGCCGACCTGGCGCGCAATTTCGAGATGTCCGGCGGAATTTCGTTTCGTGGATTTGTCGAGGAGATGGCCGCGCAAGCCGAAAAGGAAGAAGCGCCGGAGGCGCCGGTGCTCGAAGAGGATTCCGACGGCGTGCGCCTGATGACCGTGCATGGCGCCAAGGGCCTGGAATTTCCGGTGGTGATTCTGGCCGACCTGACGGCCAACATCGCGGCCAAGGAACCGGATCAGTACATCGACAGCGGCCGGCGTTTGAGCGCAACCCGTCTGTTGCGCTGCGCTCCGCGCGAATTATCGGAACACGAGCCGCAGGAGGCGGCGCGCGAACGTGCCGAAGGAATTCGAGTGGCGTACGTGGCCGCGACGCGGGCGCGCGATCTGCTGGTGATTCCGGCCATCGGCGATGAACCGTTTGAAGGCTGGCTGAGCCCGCTCAACAAAGCGATCTATCCGGCGCGCGCGCTCTGGCGGCGATCGAAACCGGCGGAAGGTTGTCCCGAGTTCGGCCATGCGACGGTGCTCGATCGTCCGCTCGAGTATGGGGAAGAGGAATTTTCGGTCCGGCCGGGCCTGATTGAGCCGGAGCGAGGCTCGCACGAGGTGGTGTGGTGGGACCCGTCGAAGCTCGATTTGAATGTCGACGGCGGCTACGGAATCCGCGAGAAAGAAATTCTGGCCGAGGATGGTGGCGCGAGCCTGGAAGCGTATCGCGGCTGGCAACGGGAGCGCGCGGAGTTGCTCGAACGCGGCTCGCGTCCGGAGTTCCAGGTGTTTCTGGCGAGCGAAGCGACGGAGGCTCCGCCGGGGATGATCGAGGTGACGGCCGAAATGGTTCCGAGGCCGGAAAATCGCGTGGGCGGACGACGCTTCGGAACGCTGGTGCACGCGATCCTGCGCGATGTGAAGCTCGATGCGGATCGAATGCAGATCGCGCAATTCGCGGAATTAAATGCCCGCGCAACCGGCGCGCCGGCGGCGGAACGCGACGCGGCCGCGATCGCGGTCGAGGCTGCGCTGAAGCATCCGCTGATCGCGAGGGCGCGAAATGCGCCGCGGTGTCATCGCGAATATCCGGTGACGCTCGCGCTGGACGACGGACGGCTGCTCGACGGAATTATCGATCTCGCGTTTATCGAAAACGGCGAGTGGGTGATTGTGGATTTCAAGACGGACGCCGACATTTCGGAGCGAAAGATACACTACGAGCGTCAGCTTCAGTGGTACGCGTTCGCATTATCGCGATTGACGGACATTCCGGCGCGAGCTTTTTTGCTCGCGATCTAAAAATCAGATCCAATTGCTCCTTGGCTTTTGGATTGGAGGCGCCTCCCCCGCTGTATCGCACGCGGAACTCGTCATGGTTTTAACACCGCCGCGCAGGTTCCTAGGACTGGCGCATTGTTTCGTGGATTGGACGCCCATGAACGCGCCAATCTCTTGGTTTCACGATACGCGACGGCGCGAAAACGCGCGGGCGAGTGAAAGCGGGAAGTGATTGAGGGGACGAGCGAAAAAAGTTTTATAGCGCGTAGAATCAAATTACATGCCCCACGCTCTCGCATATTTATCGGATCAATTGGAAGGCTGGCGCAAGGCCGGAACCTACCAGCGTCTTCGCGAGCTTGAATCGCCGTGCGAGCCGGTCTCCAAGGTCGACGGAAAAGAGGTCATCAATCTCGCCTCGAACAATTATTTAGGCCTGGCGAATCATCCGAGGCTGGTGGATGCCGAGATCGAAGGGGCGCGGATGTACGGCGCCGGCTCGGGCGCGGTGCGCACCATTTCCGGAACGATGCGGGTGCATCTGGAACTGGAACGGCGCATCGCCGCGTTCAAGAATGTCGAGGCTTGCGTCGTGTTTCAGTCCGGATTCGCCGCCAATGCGGGAACCGTAGCGGCGATTCTCGGTCCCGAGGATCACATCATTTCCGACGAGCTGAATCACGCGAGCATCATCGACGGATGCCGTCTTTCGAAGGCGAAAATTCACGTGTTCCGCCATCGCGATGCGGCGCACGCGGAGGAGCGGCTCAGGGCCTTGAAAGACGCGGCGGGTCACAAGCTGTTGATCACCGACGGCGTGTTTTCGATGGACGGCGATATCGGAGCGCTGCCGCAACTGACTGCGCTCGCCGAACAATACGGCGCGATCATGATGGTAGACGACGCGCACGCATCGGGGGTTTTGGGCCGCAACGGGCGCGGGACGGTGGATCACTTCAAGCTGCACGGCCGCGTCGATATTCAGGTGGGGACGCTGTCGAAGGCGGTGGGCGTGCTGGGCGGGTATGTGTGCGGAAGCCGCGACCTGATCGAGTTTCTGTATCATCGCGCGCGGCCGTTTCTGTTTTCGACCTCGCATCCGCCGGCGGTAGCGGCGGCGTGCATGGCGGCCTTTGACATTCTGGAACAGGAACCCGAGCGCATCGAGCGGTTGTGGGCCAACACGCGATTGTTTCAGGACGGCCTGCAGGAGAACGGGCTTTCGACCGGCGCCAGCGAAACGCCGATCACGCCGATCATGGTGGGCGAAGCCTCGGCGGCGCACGCTTTCTCGCGAGCGCTGTTTGAAGAGGGCGTGTTCGCCACCAGCATCGGCTATCCGACGGTGCCCGAAGGCAAGGCGCGCATCCGGGCGATCGTGACGTCGGCGCACACCAAGGAGACGCTGGAGCGCGCCATCGACATTATTACTCGCGTGGCGAAGCGGATGAAAATCCTCGCTTCCCCGCAGGGAGGCTGATTTGGCGCCATTATGAAGAAAAGGGGGCGAATGAAATTTGTGCCTTTAGACAACGTCGAGCCGAAGGAAACCGGCCACGATTCCGAAGCCGCCGGACAAGCGGGCGACCTTCAGGGTTTGTCCGCCGAAGAAGACGTGGACATGGAAAGCGTTACGGAACTGGTCGAGGAGGGGCAGTCGTTCGAGGCCGCGGCTGTGGAAGGCGTCGAAGACGCGCCGGAGCCGGATGTGGCGGAAGTGCGCACGCGGCAGGTTCGCGTCGACGATGTTCCCGCCGAGTATCTGGAGCCCGATAAATAAAGTGCCGGCCACGTCCGATTCCCAGGTGATTCGTTGCGCGGCGTGTGGGACGCTCAATCGGGTCCCGCAGGAAAAACTCGATCAGGGGCTCGCGCCGGTTTGCGGAAAATGCCAGGCTCCGCTTCCGGCACCCGCGGTCTTGACGGTGACCGACGCCACGTTCTCAGATCAGGTGGAAAAGTCGAAACTGCCGGTGCTGGTGGACCTGTGGGCCGAATGGTGCGGGCCGTGCAAAATGATCGCGCCGGCTCTCGAACAGATCGCGCGGGAGATGAGAGGAAAACTTCGCGTCGCAAAAGTCAATGTCGATGACAATCCCGTTACCGCGCAGAGATTCGACGTCCGGAGTATTCCGTTACTGGTGGTGATGAAAGACGGCAGGGAAGTGGACCGGCTGGTGGGAGCGCAGCCCAAGTCCGCTATTCTCAACCGGCTCCAGTCCATCTTGTCGTGATCGCTTCAGGCTTGTCGTGATCGCTCCGCTTGTCGTGATCGCTCACGCTTGTCGTGACCGCTTCATGCCAAATCAAGCATGAGCTGGTCGACGTAACACCATCCCCAGTCCTCGCCGGGCTCGAAGGACTTGATGATGGGATGCCGGGTCGCGTGGAAATGCTTGGTCGCGTGCTTGTTCTTTGACGAATCGCAGCAGCCGACGTGGCCGCAGGTGAGGCACAGGCGGAGGTGAACCCAGGTGTCTCCGGTTTTGAGGCATTCTTCGCAGCCGCGCGAGTGGGGATGGACCTCGCGAATCGAGTCGAGATGGGTGCATTGAGCCATGGTCTTATTGTAAAGATAATGTTTCTGAGCGAAGGCGCGATCCGGTAGAATGTGTGTGAAATCCCGACGATTCACCCCCGGCATGACTGCCGGGGCTTGCCGTTCATCGACATAGACAAGGCCCGCCGACGGGTCCTCCTCCTATTTCACAGGAAAAACAAGGATTGATCTGGCGGCGGGAATCTCTTTCAGGCGCTGCCCCCGATGCGCGTTTTCCGGTTCGCGCAAGTTTATGAAACTTCTTTCATATCAGTAGCATCACACGTTTGAGATCGCGATCAAGCTGGTATACTTAAACTTCCCATGACCACTCCTGCGCTTGGCCAGAAAGCAGTCCCGGGTAAGAAGATCATCCTATTGACGCCGCGCGGATTTTGCGCGGGTGTGGTGCGGGCGATCGACGTGGTCAAAATAGCCCTGGACCTGTATGGCGCACCGATCTACGTGCGCAAAGAGATCGTCCATAATCGGCATGTGGTTGAGGAATTGCGCGGCGCCGGGGCGATTTTCGTGGAAGAACTGGAAGAAGTTCCGTCGGGAAAGCGGGTCATTTTCAGCGCCCACGGGGTGTCGCCGGCGGTGCGGGCGCAGGCTCGCGAACGGAATTTGCAGGTGATCGACGCGACCTGCCCGCTGGTTACGAAAGTACATCTCGAAGCGGTCAAATTCGCCAAAAAGGGCTACACGATTGTCCTGATCGGTCATAAGGATCACGACGAAGTGATCGGGACGCTGGGCGAAGCGCCGGAAGCGACCGTGCTGGTGTCGTCTGAAGACGACGTTGACCGGTTAACGGTACGCGATCCGGAGCGGGTGTCCTACATCACGCAGACCACGCTCAGCCAGGACGAAACCACCAGTATTGTGGAGCGGCTCCGCCAGCGCTTCCCGAAAATCGAGGGACCGAAGGCGCAGGATATCTGCTATGCGACGGAAAACCGGCAGCTTGCGGTGAAGGCCGTGGTGCCGTTGTGCGAGGTGCTGCTGGTGGTGGGGTCGCAGAACAGCTCGAATTCGCGGCGGCTGGTGGAAGTGTGCGAAAAAATGGGCGTGCCGGCGTATCTGATCGACGATTTGAGCGAAGTGAAGGCGGAGTGGGTGAACGGCGCCCGGACGGTGGCCGTGACCGCCGGCGCTTCGGCTCCGGAAAACCTGGTGGAAGAGCTGATTCAATCGCTCAAATTGCGGGGATTCGATCAGCTCGAAGAGATGGAAATCAAGGAGGAAGACGTCCGGTTCAATCTCCCGGTGGAATTGGCACGGACGGTGCAGTTGCAACCCGTTTCCCGCGTATGAGCCCAAGTCTTCAAGTCGCCGACGGATTGACGGCCGCTTGTTCCCGGGCCCTCCGGCGTGCTGCCGGCCACATGCTGGACATTCAGCACGACGAGGGTTACTGGTGGGCCGATCTGACGGCGGACACGACGCTCGAATCCGACTTCATACTGCTCGAACTGTGGCGCCATCCGCCGCAAAACGGCGTGTGGAATCCGCCGACGCGGCCGTTGATCGAAAAGGCGGTCCGCTCGATTCTGGCGCGGCAGCTTCCTGACGGCGGGTTCAACATTTATGCAGACGGACCGTCGGAAATCAGCGCCACGGTGAAGGCCTATACGGCGCTGAAGCTGGCGGGGCTCGCTTACGACCATCCCAGTCTTAAGAGCGCGCGGGAGCGGATTCTGGCGCTGGGCGGATTGCAACGCGCCAACAGCTACGTCAAAGTGAACCTGAGCCTGTTCGGCCTGTACCCGCGCGAGCATACTCCGTCGATTGCGCCGGAGTTCATGTTGCTGGGCAAGGTGCTGTATGAAATGTCGTCGTGGACGCGCGCGATCGTGGTTCCGCTGGCGATCGTGCATGCCATGAATCCGCAGCGTCCGGTTCCGGCCGGATTTACGTTGAACGAATTAATCCAGCCCGGCGCGCCTTTCGAATTCCCGAATAACGAGGGCTTTTTCAGCTGGCGGAATTTCTTCCTGAAGGCCGATAAATTCCTGAAATTCTGCGAGCGCAATCTGTGGCGCGGGCTGCGCACGCGGGCGATCCGGCGGGCCGAGCAATGGATGCTCGAGCGCACGCGCTACAGCGACGGCCTGGCGGCGATTTATCCGCCGATGATGTACGTGATCATGGCGCTCGACGTACTGGGATATCCGAAGGATCATCCCGAGGTGAAGGAAGCCGAGAAACAGTTTTTCAATCTGCTGGTGGATGACGAGCGCGGATTCTATTTCCAGCCGTGCTTTTCGGTGGTCTGGGACACGGCGATTGCGGCCTACGCGCTGGGCGAATCCGGCCTGGCGCCGGAGGGCGCGTTGACCCGCACGGCCGACTGGCTGCTGACCAAGGAAGTCCGCCGCAAAGGCGATTGGGCCATCAAGCGTCCGAACGTGGAGCCTTCCGGCTGGTACTTCGAGTTGGCCAACGAATTTTATCCCGATATCGACGATACGGCGCAGGTGCTGCTGGCGCTCCAGCACGCGCACGCATCGAGCGGCCACGAGACCTGCGTGAATCGCGCGGTCAACTGGCTGATCGCGATGCAATCGAAAGACGGCGGATGGGCGGCGTTCGACGTCGACAACAACTGGCAAATGCTGAGCGCGGTGCCGTTTGCCGATCACAACGCGATTCTCGATCCGACCTGCCCGGATATCACGGGGCGGGTTTTAGAAGGGCTGATCGCGTCGGGCGTGAAGCGCGACCATCCCTCGATCCGGCGCGGGGTCGAATATCTGAAGCGCAGTCAGGAAGCCGACGGAAGCTGGTATGGACGCTGGGGCGTCGATTATGTGTACGGCACGTTTCTGGCGCTGCGCGGGTTGCGGGCCGCGGGTGAAGACGATCATGAAGCGTACATCCTGCGCGCCGGTGAGTGGCTCCGATCGATTCAGAACGCCGATGGGGGATGGGGCGAGAGCTGCGAGAGCTACGAGCGGCACACGTTCGTCGGCGCAGGGAGCACGCCGTCGCAAACCGCGTGGGCGATTCTGGGCCTGTTGGCCGGCGGCGACTCCACCAGCCAAAGCCTGCACAGAGGCGTCGAATATCTAATCGAGACGCAAGGGACAGACGGGAGCTGGGAGGAAGCGCTATCGACCGGCACCGGTTTTCCGGGCGTTTTTTATCTGAAGTATCACCTTTATCGCAATTCGTTTCCGGTACTCGCTTTATCCCAATACCTGAAAACGAGAAGCGCGCAGGGAGCAGACCGATCATGAGAGTCCCGTTTTCGCAAGTGGCCGGGATGGCGACCTACATCGCCAAGAACAAGATCCGCCCGCGTCCGGAGT
Source organism: Bryobacteraceae bacterium (assembly GCA_035319685.1). Lineage (GTDB taxonomy): Bacteria > Acidobacteriota > Terriglobia > Bryobacterales > Bryobacteraceae > Palsa-187. The sequence goes on from DATHCE010000030.1 coordinate 15,621, forward strand.
GGCAGAAGAATTTAGCCGCCGCGGACGACGGGTCGAATCCGTTCCGGATCATCCACACACAGATACCGGCGGTGGGGAGCGAGCGCAAGCCGCATCCGATGATCAACAAGCGGTTTCCATTGGTGATGATGCTCGAGCCGTTGCACGCCTGCAATCTGACGTGCACCGGATGCGGGCGCATCCGCGAATATGAATCGTCGATTCGCGAGCGATTGTCGCTCGCGCAATGCCTGAAAGCAGTCGACGAATGCGACGCGCCGATGGTCTCCATCTGCGGAGGCGAGCCGCTGCTGTATCCCGAAATCGGGGCGCTGGTGAAGGAGATCCTCGATCGCGGCAAGTTCATCCAGCTTTGCACCAACGGCATGTTCCTGGTGAAAAAGCTGAAAGAGTTCACCCCGAACCCGGGGCTGGTTTTTAACGTTCACCTGGACGGTCTCGAAGCCAATCACGACCTGGCGGTGGAGCGGCCGGGCGTGTTCAAAGAAGCGATCGAAGGCATCAAGGCGGCCAAAGCGGGCGGCTTCAAGGTATTCTCGAACACCACGGTCTACAAAGAGACCGACATGAACGAGATCTGGCAACTGTTCGAGTTACTGGAAACATTGAACGTCGACGGGCATTCGATCTCGCCGGCATACGGTTATTCCGCGGTGAACGATCGCGAAATTTTCATGACGCGCGAGGATGTCCACGAGAAGTTCAAGGACATCGACAAATTCTCGAAGCGTTTTCCGCTGGCGTCGAGCCCGGTGTACATGGAATTCCTGAAGGGCGACCGGGATCTGCCGTGCACGGCGTGGGGCATGCCGACCTATAACGTGAAAGGCTGGAAAGGTCCGTGCTACCTGATCACCGACGGGCACTACGACACGTTCGAAGACCTGATGACCAAGGTGCCGTGGGAGAACTACGGGACGGGCAACGATCCGCGCTGCGAGCAGTGCATGGTGCATTGCGGATATGAGCCGTCGGCGGCTTACGGTGTGAATTCGAAATTCAGCGATCCGTTCAAATCGCTGAGCTGGTTGTTGAGCTGAATCCCAGGCTCGTTCTTTTAATGAAAAACCGGCTTATAAAAACGGGATGAAGCCTGTTCTGGTTACCGGCGCGACCGGATTTGTAGGATGGCATGTCGCGCGGAGGCTGCTCGATGGCGGCTTGAAGGTTCGGGCGCTGGCGCGGGACGTGAAGCGGCTGAGGGAACTCGATGGGATCGAGGCGGCCGCGGGCGATTTGCGAGACCGGGGGTCGCTCGAAAGGGCGGTGGAAGGATGCGGCGCGGTATTTCACGTCGCGGCGGATTACCGGCTCTGGACCCGGAATCCGGAGGAGATGTACCGGTCGAATGTCGAGGGTACGCGCAACCTGCTGGAGGCGGCTCGAGGCGAGGGCGTCGAGCGGGTGGTGTATACGAGTACGGTGGGGTGCATCGGGATTCCGAAGGACGGAATCGGTGACGAGCAGACGCCGTCGAGCCTGGATGAGATGACGGGGCCGTACAAACGGTCGAAATTTTTGGCCGAACAAGCGGCTTTGGAATTTGCAGGCGGCGGATTTCCGGTGGTCATCGTGAATCCGACCGCGCCGGTGGGCGATCATGATTTCAAACCGACGCCGACCGGAAAGATCGTGGTCGATTTTGTGCGGGGAGCGATGCCGGCCTTTCTCGACACCGGGTTGAACGTCGTGGATGTGCGCGACGTCGCCGAAGGGCATTGGCTGGCCTTCGAGCGGGGAAGGCCGGGGGAGCGTTACATACTGGGCTCGGAAAATCTGACTCTGGAGCGGATTTTCGCGGAGCTCGCATCGATCGTGGGACGAAAGGCTCCCACGCTGCGGGTGCCGTATGCGGTGGCGTATGCGGCCGGGGTGATGTCGACGGCGTGGGCCGGGATCACGGGGAAAGAACCGCTGGCGCCGCTTGATGGCGTGCGGATGGCGAAGAAAAAAATGTGGGTCCGTCACGATAAGGCCGCGCGCGAGCTGGGATATGCGCCGGGCGCGGCCGCGGTGGCGCTGGCTCGCGCGGTGGAATGGTTCCGGGCGAATGGCTACCTGGCTGGTGATCGCCGCTGAGCGGCGCGAGTTTGACGGAATTGTGAAGCGCGCGGGCGAAGGGAAGAAGCTGAACTGGCCGGCGGAGTTTGCGCGCGAAGTCGAATGGAAGGGCGACTGCTGGCGGTTGATCGCCAACGGTCCGGGAACGGGATTGGTGGAAAAAGCGCTGAGCAACAGGATGGAAGTGAGCGGAATCGTCAGCACGGGATTTTGCGGGGCCCTCGATCCGTCGCTACGCGTTGGCGATATCGCGATCGACAGCGGCGCGAGCTTGCCGCGCAAATACCGGGCGTCGGATCGCGTCGTGAAAATGCTGTCGGCGGATCGCGTGGCCGCGACCTCGGCGGAAAAACTCGCGCTGCGGGAAAAAACGGGAGCCGGTGCGGTGGAGATGGAAGCGGCCGCCGTCGCGCGCAAGGCCGCCGCGTGGGGCATTCCGTTTTATTCCATCCGCGCGGTCTCCGATACCGCGGCCGAAGACCTGCCGCTCGATTTCAACCGGTATCGCGACGCGGAAGGGCGTTTTTCGAGAAGCCGGATAGCGCTGGCCGCCCTGGCGCGGCCTGTTACCGCCATTCCGGCTTTGCTACGCTTGAATCGCCATTGCCAGATGGCGGCTGAATCATTAGGGGATTTCTTTGCCGACTGCCAACTATAATCCCGTGGCCGATCCCGTAGCGGAGCGGCCGAAGATCGCGACGATGAAAGCCGCCGTCTACAAAGGCGCGAGCGTGGTGGAAGTGGAATCCATCCCGGTGCCGGAAATCGGCGCGGGGGAAATTCTGATTCGCGTCGAAGCCTGCGGCATCTGCCACACCGATCTCAAGAAGATCGAGTACAACCTGCTCCCGCCGCCGCGAATTTACGGCCATGAGATCGCGGGCGTGGTGGCGGCGGCCGGGCGCGGCGTGACGCGCTGGGTTCCGGGCGACCGGGTGATCGTGTTCCACCACATTCCTTGCGGGAAATGTTTTTATTGCCGGCGGAAACTGTACGCGCAGTGCCCCGTCTACAAGCGCACCGGCGTGACCGCCGGGTACGAACCGGCCGGCGGAGGGTTTGCGCAATACGTTCGCGTGATGGACTGGATTGTCGAGCAAGGCGTCGAACAAATTCCGGAAAACGTCTCTTTCGAAGAAGCGAGCTTTGTCGAACCGGTGAATACGTGTCTCAAAGGCGTCAAAGAGATCGGCCCCGAGCGGGATGACGTGGTCTTGATTCTCGGCCAGGGTCCGATCGGTTTGATTTTCACCATGATGGTGGCGCGCGCCGGCGCGCGGATCATCGCGACCGATACGATGGCTTCCCGGCGCGCACTGGCGGTGAAGTTCGGCGCGCAGGCGGCGTTCGGCCCGCGCGATCCGGAACTGGAAAAAACGGTCCGCGGAATGACGGAAGGGCGCGGCGCGGACATGGTCATCATTGCGGCATCGGCGCGCGGCATTGTCGAGCAGGCTGTCGAGTTTTCGCGCCCGGGGTCGCGGATTCTGCTGTTCGCCCAAACCTCGCACCAGGAACGCATCGAGCTTTCCGGCGCCGACGTGTGCATGGGAGAACGGGTCTTGTGCGGTTCCTACAGCGCGTCGGTGGATCTGCAAAAAGAATCGGCCGAGCTGGTGTTCAGCGGCGCGCTTCCGGTCGGGGGACTGATTTCGCACCGGTTTCCGCTTTCTGAAATTCACAAAGGGATCGAGCGCGCATTGCATCCCGATGAAGGATCATTGAAGATAGTAGTACAGCCACAGAGGTGAGGACCTTAGAGTGAGTGAGCAGATGACGGCTGCCGTTTTATACGGCAAGGAGCAACTGCAGATTGAAAGGGTGGACGTACCGGATATCGGCGCGGGCGACGTGCTGGTGCGCGTGCGCGCGGCTCTGACCTGCGGAACCGATGTGAAGGTTTTCAGCCGGGGGTATCACGCGCGAATGATCGTTCCTCCCGCGCTGTTTGGACATGAGCTGGCGGGCGATGTGGTGGCCATGGGCCGGAACGTCCGTGGATTCAAGATCGGCCAGCGCGTGGTTGCGGCCAATTCGGCGCCTTGCGGCGAGTGCTTTTTCTGCGGCCGCGAGCAGGCGAATCTGTGCGAAGATCTGCTGTTCAACAACGGCGCCTACGCGGAATATATCCGCATTCCGGCCCGGATCGTCGAAAAGAATATGTACCCGGTTCCGGCTCACGTGAGCTATCAGGACGCGGCGCTGGTGGAACCTCTGGCGTGCGTGCTTCGCGGCATCGAGGAGACCGGCCTGCGCGCCGGCGACACGATGGCCGTCATCGGCCTGGGACCCATCGGGATGATGTTCGTGCGCCTGGCCAAGAGCGTATACGGGGCGCGCGTCATCGCCATCGGGCGGCGGCAGACCCAGCTCAATCGGGCCAAGGCGATGGGCGCGGATGAAGTGGTCATCAATCGCGACGGAGGCGACGTGATCGGACCGGTGAAGGATATGACCGGCGGCCGCGGCGCCGACGTGGTGATTGAGGCCGTCGGGCAGCCCGAAGTCTGGCAGCTCGCCATCAAGCTGCTGCGGCGCGGCGGAGTGGTCAACTTTTTCGGCGGCTGCCCGAGCGGAACCGAGATCAACGTCGACACCAATCTTCTGCACTACTCCGAGCTGACGCTCAAAGCCAGCTTCCATCACACGCCCGCGCTGATCCGCAAGGCGCTCGAGAGCGTTTCGCGCGGCTATATTTCGGCCAAGGATCTGGTCAACCGCGTGGAGCCGCTGGCCAATCTGCTCGAAGTGATGCAGCACCTGATGAGCCACAACGGACATCTGAAGACCGCGATCATTCCTTAAAGAAGAGCCGTGTTCCTCGCGCCCACCGCTTTTCTCGCGACGCCCGAACAACTCCATCGCACCTGGTCCCGCGGCGAATCGCTCGCGTACACGCACTGGCTCGCCACGCATCATTACGAGAATTTTCACGTGGTCAGCTTTCTGCTGCCCAGGCGGCTCCATCAGGATTTCTACAACGTCTACGCGTTCTGCCGGTGGGCCGACGATTTAGGCGACGAGATCGGCGACGCGCGGGAGAGCCTGCGCCTGCTCGACTGGTGGCGCGGCGAGCTTCGGAAAATGTATTCCGGCGTTGCATCCCACCCGGTGTTCGTTGCGTTGGGCGATACGGTCCGCCGGCACGATCTTCCGCTCGAGCCCTTCGATGACCTGATCAAAGCCTTCGAGCAGGATCAGACGGTGACCCGCTATCAGAATTTCGAAAAACTATTCGAGTATTGCCGCTATTCCGCGAATCCGGTGGGACGCCTGGTGCTGGGCCTTTGCGGCTATCGCGACGCGGCGCGCTACGCGCTGTCGGATGCGACGTGCACGGCGCTGCAACTCGCCAACTTCTGGCAGGACGTCGCGGTGGATTGGGAGAAGAATCGCGTGTATCTGCCTCTGGACACTCTGGCCCGGCATGGCTCTTCGGTCGAAGCGATCGCCACGCGGGGCTTCGATCGAAACTTCCGCGCGGCGATGAAGGAAGCCGTGGAGGTGGCGCGAGCCTGGTTCCTCAAAGGACTGCCGCTCGCCGATCAGGTGGACCGGCGCCTGGCCATCGATCTCGATTTGTTCAGCCGCGGAGGTTTGAAAATTCTCGAGAAGATCGAGCGCCAGGATTACAACGTGCTCCGGGCGCGCCCGGCGATCTCGAAGCTCGAGCGGGTGACATTGCTGCTCGGGGCGGTGACGCGCCGGGCTTTATCCCGAGCTGCCTCCAGCGCCGCATGACGGTGGAAGCATCGTATGAATGGTGCACGCGGGTGGCGCGCGCGAAGGCCAAGAATTTCTACTATTCGTTCCTGCTGCTGCCGCGTCCCGAGCGCCGCGCCATGTGCGCCGTGTACGCGTTCATGCGCTATTGCGACGATTTGAGCGATGAGGAAGGCATCGCCGATCGCGCGGCCGCCATCGCGCAATGGCGCGCGGATCTCGAAGCGGCGCTCGCCGGGCGCGCGCCCGAGCATCCTCTGTGGCCGGCGTTTTCCGATGCGGCGGAGCGTTTCCGAATTCCGCATGAATACTTCTTCGAAATGATCGAGGGCGTCAGTTCCGACCTCGCGCCGCGCGCCATCGGAACTTTCGACGAGTTGTACGATTACTGCTACCACGTCGCGAGCGTCGTCGGTTTGACGATCATTCACATTTTTGGCTTTGAAGATCCCGCTGCCTTGATTTACGCGGAAAAGTGCGGCATCGCGTTTCAACTTACCAACATTTTGCGCGATATTCGCGAGGATTCCGAGAAACATCGCCGGTATATTCCCGCGGAGGATTTTGAGCGCTTCGAAGTGTCGCAGGAAACGTTCCGGCCCGAAGACAAATTCCGGAAGTTAATGGCTTTCGAAGCAGATCGCGCGCGGAAATACTATCGCGAATCGAGTCCGCTGATTCCTATGATTCATCCGCAAAGCCGCCCGTCGCTGCGCGCGCTGATCGGTATTTATTCCGCGTTGCTCGACCGGATCGTCGATTCCAACTATGATGTGCTGACCCGGCGAATCCGGGTTCCCGGCTGGCAAAAGATCTGGATCCTGGTCAAATCCCGCGTGTAGATTGTCAGCCGTGAAGGAACGCCAATAAACACAAATAAGAGAGGATTTAACCTGCTGATATGAAAATCGGATTCATAGGACTGGGAAGAATGGGTTCGGGTATGGCTCGAAACCTGATTCGTCAAGGGAACGAGGTCACGGTCTTCAACCGGAGCCGCGAAAAAGCTGAGGAATTGAGCCGCGAGGGCGCGCTGGTGGCGGCGTCGCCCAGGGAGGCTTCGCTCGGTGCGGAGGCCGTGTTCACGATGCTCGCCGACGATCAGGCCGTCGAAGGCGCCGTGTTTGGCGATCACGGAATTGCGGCGGGGCTTCCCCCAGAATCGATTCACATCTCCAGCAGCACCATCAGCACGGCGCTGGCGCGGCGTCTGGCGGCGGACCACGCCGCGCACGGCCAAGGCTATCTCAGCGCGCCGGTTTTCGGACGTCCGGAGGCAGCGGAGGCGAAGAAGCTGCTGGTGGTCGCGGGCGGCGACGGCGAGTTGATCCGCCGCGTCCGGCCCCTGCTCGAAGCGATCGGCCGCGCGACATTCGTCGCCGGCTCGGAACCGTGGCAGGCCAATGCGATCAAGCTGTGCGGCAATTTCATGATCATGTGCGTACTTGAAAGCTTCGGCGAAGCCTTCGCGACGATGCGCAAGGCGGGCGTCGATCGACATCTGTTCCTGGAGATCATGAGCACGCTGTTCGCCTCGCCGGTGTTCGCCACCTACGGAGGGATCATCGCGAATGAGCAGTACGAGCCCGCCGGTTTCGCGTTGAAGCTCGGCCTGAAGGACGCGCGCCTGGCGATGCAGACGGCCGAGGAATGCGCGTCGCCCATGCCGTTTGCGAGCGTGGTGCACGATCAGTTCGTCTCCGCGATCGCCCACGGACAGGCGGAAATCGACTGGTCGAGCGTCGCGCGTGTCTCGGCCCGCAATGCCGGCCTGTAGGCTGTTTCGCGCTCAGTAAGGCGTGCGCTCGAAACTTTCGTTGGCCACGCGCCCGCGCGCGCGCCGGCTGCCGGGCCACTCCAGGCGCATGTCCTGGCACACTTCGTCGAGCATCTCGACGTTGCAGGACCGGGATTCCATGGCGAATGCGGTGAGCAGCAGATTGTCGCAGATGGCGTTGATCAGGCGCGGAATTCCCTGCGCACGCACATGAATCTCGGCCATCAGCTCCTCGGAGAATACCTGCTGATCCGGCATGCCCGCCCGTTCCAGGCGCGATTCGATATACTCGACCGCATCGCGCAGCGTGAACGGCTGCAAACTGCACCGCAGCACGATCCGCTGTTTCAACTGCCTCAAGTTGGGCGCGTCCAGCTTGCGATCGAGCTCGGGCTGACCGGCCAGGATGATTTGCAGCAGTTTCCCGTTGCGATTTTCGAGATTTCCGAGCAGCCGGATCTCTTCGAGCACTTCCCATTCGAGATTGTGCGCTTCGTCTATGATCAGCACCACCGTGCGGCCGTCCTGCACCTGCTCCACCAGCAACTGATTCAGCGCGAACAGAACTTCGGTCTTCGACGTGCGGGTGCAGGGCAGATCGAGATCGTAAGCGATCATCTCGAAAAACTGCTCGGTATTGATCCGGGAGTTAAATATGAAGGCGAACTCGATGTACTGCGATTCCAGATAATCGCGCAGACATTCGAGCATGGTCGTCTTGCCGGTGCCCACCTCGCCGGAAAGCACGATGAAGCCCTTGCGCGATTGCACGCCATAGACCAGATTGGCCAGCGCTTCTTCGTGCTGTTCGCTCCGGTAGAAAAACGCCGGATCGGGGCTAAGACTGAATGGGCTCTCCGAGAAGCCAAAAAACGCGTTGTACATGCGGACGAAGCGCCTTCCTCTGATGGGGCTTTGACAACTTGCGTCTCTTTTAAGCCCTCTCTTACTTGTACTTATCGATAGTACCACGCAAATCCGTGAGCACAAACGGATTTTAGGTACTGGAAGTACTAAGAATGGTGGTGAGAGAAGTGGCTTTTCGGAAAGCAAAGGCCGACAACGGTTTGGCCAGGTACGAAACCCCGCCGAAATGTTTCGGCCATTTGGAGTAATACATCGCTCAGCAATCGGCCGGCGAGGGGGCGAAGTGTGCGGATCGAGTGAGGGCGTTACCGACGGGCCACGCTACTTCAGAAGCGCCAGGATATCCCTTGAACTCTGGTGATTGGTTCCTTCCTCAGCGCCTACCAGCTGATAGAAGTCGCACTTCAGGCAGTTGGCTACCTTCGTGGCGAACGATCCTTGGACCATTCCGCCGCACAGAGTTCCTGCCAAGGCCCAGCACGCGCGCCCACCGTTGGAACCGTTGTTCACACCGTGCGTGCGCTTCTCCACCGAAGCAGGGCACACGCCCAACGCACGCGAGTTGGCGCCATCGGGCTGCCTGCCGCAACGTTTGAATTCCCAACAGTTCTGCTTACTCACGTCGAACTCCTCCCGCTTCTGTATGGCAAAGGGCCATACGCAACTTATCGGCAGATTGGAGTCTTTTCTACGGTTTCCACGGCCTTGATACGTAGCACAACGCGGCCTGAGACGGGCTCGAAGGGATCATCAAATCGGGACCAAATGTGGCGCGGCGGTGGTCCACAGACTCTGCAGGCAGCCGGTCGCGACTGTCCCGATCGACGCGGGCACGGATCGCACCGAGTTCGATGCGCCTCCGTCTGCCAGATCTTGGCGGGAACAATTTCTCAGAGAAACAGGGGCACTCGTTCTCTTACGCAGCCCCCACCGAAAACAACTTATCCTACTTGGAGCATTACCCAGCCCGGCAGGCTGGTGGGATGTCCATCTTGAAAAACGATCCGGCGGGTCTTGGGAAATGGCAGGCCGGTCTGGATGGCCTTCTGATACAGGGGCATACTCCTAAGAATTGTCCTATAAGACTCATTCTGTGTTTCGAGGTACGCGGATTTCCCTAGCAGTCCCCCGCCCCATCCGATCGAGAGCAAACAGACGTCCTGGCGGTTCCCGATTTCCGAGAGCCGCTCGACCAATTGTCCGAGCAGTGCGGCCATGCGCGCCAATCCGGCCCATTGCGCGTACCGTTGGTGATGGGCGACCAGCGCCGCGGCGTAACGGTTCGAGGCCTGGAATAACTTGGCACGATCCGCAACCGAGCGTTCCTGCCATGACCCTTCAAACGACGTTCCGGGCACGGCCATTTCGGCGAAAATCGGCGTGCTTTCTTCAATCTTCCTGGTGTCGACCGATCCGCGCGCCGATTTCCAGGCAAGCTCGAACTTATCGGGGCCGCGAGCCACCAGGGTCGAGACGCGGAGCAGGTAAACCTTAAATGGCGAATGATCCATGGGAGCCGAATCGCCGGCCGACACTCGCCGCATACGGCTGGTTCCCGATCCTCCGAGCACGGCGTCCTCGGCCTTCACGGCCGGATTGCGCGGCGCACGATCCTCGGCGGCAATGCGCGCGGCGAGATCGCGCATGGTCGCTTCCGACCAGCGATCGTGAACCGCGCCGGTTCGCAGCGCACCCTTGATCGCGGTGCCGGGCACATAGGGGCCGCTGGGCGAAACGGCAAAGGTCGGGATGAACAGATTTTCGGGCCGCGCTTTTTCCCACGGTGGAATGGCGCTGGGGTGCTCGAACGGGATGCGGCGGCCGGCGAAATTCTGGGCGAATCCGCCCCACGACGCGAAATCGAGTTTTTCGGCTTTCTTCAACTGCGCCAGATACCCGTCGAGGCGCGGACCCTTGGCGAGCAATCGGAAGATGCGCCGCTGATCGAGCACGTTCACATGATCCTTCCAGACCATATAATCGATGGGCGCGAGCCTCTGGCCGTCGCCGATGAGGGTGGGGGTGAGCGCCGTGAGCCGATACCTCATGCCGCGGGCCTCCCGGCCGCGTTGGGCGCGACGTGAAGAGGAATGGGGATGGAGAGCGCGAATCCGGCGCGATAGACGGGATGGGGAAATTCGCCGGGCGCAACGTCTGTGGCCGCGCCGTGCGGCTCCGAGGGCGCGACGATCACCGATCCCTCGGCCACCATTCGCGTGGGTTTCTTCACATCGCCGAAATTTTCAACGCGTCCGCCGCGGGTGGTCAGCGCATAATTGCCGCGCTGCCAATCGACGGCATCGGAGGCGCCGGGATGAAACAACGACAGCATCCAATAACCGGATTCACCCGGGGTTTGCGTTGTGGCCAAAATGAGACCCGGGAGATTGCCCTCGACGATCTCCGGCATTTCCGCCCGGCCCCATCCGCGCGATCGTTCGCCGCCGAATCCGGAATCGGCAAGCAGACGAAACGCGGCGGTCAACGGGCCGGTCCACTGCTCGCGGGCTGCATCGCAAGAAAATGCCGCCACCAGCCACAATCCCGATCCGGGCGTGAACTCGAGGCAGGCCGTCGAATGCGGAGCGACGGCGATGCCCTCGCGATCGACCGCCGCGCTCGATCGGACCGCGGCACGAAACGGCCCTGGCGCGCCACTGGGGACCAGGCACTCGCTGGGACCGTCGATGGTCCACTCTTCATTCAAAGGCCGGGCTTGAATCAGGCTCTCGATGACGCTCAAGGGAACGAATCGCGCGCCTTTCCAGCGCACTTTGGCCGAAGGCGGAGGCGGCCACAGACTGCGCGGCGGCGCTACCAGCAGCGCGTCGCCGTGAAACGGGAAACAGGAGCTGAAACGCACCGCCGTCTCAAGAGCCCGCGCCGTCGCATCGAGCCACATTTCCAACAACCCCAGCTGCGCGAAGGCTCCGGACACGGCCGAATACAGCGAATCGCTGTGATAAATCCGATCGACGCGATCGCGATCGCCCGAATCCGGACCGATGCGCCACGGCCCGGTGGGCCGCAGACGAATGAGGAGACCTGCGGACATGGCTTTTGTTTGAAACGTCAGCTCGACAATTTCCCGGACAGTCCGTTGTTGCACAGGGCCTGCACCGCGCCCAGGTCGGCGCCCGAGGCGAGCTCGGATTCCGCGCCGCCGGAGGAATAAAACGCGCGATTTCGCCAGATCAATTTGAGATTCGCGAAATGCACGCGGCCGCTGCCGCGCGATCCGCCGCCGCCGAGCGCATCGTCTTCAAGCAGCCGCAAGCCTTCGATCAGCCGCGCGGCCAGCGCCTTGTCCTCTTCGCACAACACGTCGAGCACCATGCGGACTTTGAAGCGCGCGCCGGCCGGAACCCGCTCGAGCGTGCGCGGATTGGCCTGCGAGGTGATGCGGTCGATCGCGTTCTCGCTCTTCACTTCGGTGATCTCGTCGTCGAGATTCTCGCGCATCTGCGCGGTGATGCTCTCGGCGTCGAGCGGAGCGTCGTAAATGGTCAGACGGGCCGGGCTCGCGGTGCGATTCTCCGTCGCTTCGCCCTCGACGCGCTCCACGCGTCCCGGGCTGCGCCCGAACAACAGGCCGATCTCGTCGTCGGGACGATCGGATTGATGGATCCGCACTTCCTGTCCGCGGCGCTTGGAAAGATACACCAGCTCGGCGGGGGCGGTGAGGCCCATCGCGTTCTCCAAAAGCGAGCGAACCTTCCCTCGAATCGAGCTGCCGGGAATATAGGGAAGGCCGAACGCGTCTTTGACCACCGGGTTATCGGCGCCGCCGATTTCCAGCGATCCTTTTCCGGCGCCGATGTGCAGGCCGGTTTCGCACTGCAATTCGCCTGAAAGAATCAGCTTCCCGACGAGCTGGAGCTTGGTTTGCGCGGTATGTGCGCTCATAATCCTCTTGTCTTGTCAGCCACGAATACGCACGAAGGGACGCGCATGAAAATTTGTGTTCCTTCGTGCATATTCGCGGCTATTCCTCATTTCTATTTATTCGTTGTAGGCGACGATCGCCTCGAACAGATCCTTGAACCGCTCGTACCCGCGAGCGTCGTTGCGGCGCGTGACCTGCAACAGCAGGCGTTCGAGCGCATCCAGACTGCGCAGCGAATGACGCGCGATGGTATAGGCCAGGCGCGCGCGCAGCATCACGAACTGGTGCTGGCGCTCGCTTTCCGGCGCGCGAACCGCGCGGCGCACGGCGTTATACAGACGGCGCAACTGGCTCTTGGTGCCCGAATCCATATCGCGCATTCTGGCCACGACGGCGTGCGCCTGATTGTCCAGATACAAACTGTCGGAAATCAGTTTTTCGAGCTCGATCTCCGGCGCCATTTCGAACGGACGTCCGCCGCCGGGGCGCGGGCCTTCCCTTCGATCGCCTCCGCGGTCGCCGCCGCGATCCGGCCGGCGATCGGGTCCGCCGCGGGTGCCGCGATCATCACCCTTGCGAGCCTCTGCTCTATTTTCTCCGCGATTTTCCTGAGGGGGCCGGGGCGGACGATCCTCGCGCCGCTGGCCCGGCTTCGGCGCGTCCTGCTTAGGGGCTTCGGGCTTAGGGGCTTCGGCCCTGGGAGCTTCCTGCTTCGGAGTTTCCGGCTGGACCGGCTCCTGCTTGGGAGCCTCGACCGCGGCTGCTGTTTCCTGCTGAACTTCTTCTTCCATGCGATTCCTTTGTAGAGTAACTTGAGCGTTACTCAGCGGACAACCTCGCCCATTCTAGCGCCACGCGGCCCGCTGGTCTCAACTTGACGGTCACGGCGCTGCGGCCGATCAGGTCCGAAATCAGACTGGTCCGGGCCTTCTGAAAATCGCCGCGCTGCGCTCCGGGCGGCTGAGCGGCGCCTAAGATCCGGCGGATGCGGCGATGGTAACGCCACGGCCGTTCGCCTCCCATTTTACGCGCCTGGCGGCGGGACATCTTCGACTGCGTCTCTCGATAAATGCCACACAGATCGCGCAGATATTGCGGCGAGCAGCCGAACTCAGCGACCAGCCGCATCAGCGATTCCTTCAACTCCGCCGCTTCGGTAAACTGCTTCCATTCGAGCGTCCGGCCCAGCAGCCAGATGCAATCCTTGTCCGCCGATTTCGCGGCTTCCAGCCGCTCGCCGGCTTCCTCAAACACCGCGCCGAGCGAAGCATCGACGGCCGGCGCCAGCGCGAGCGCCATGCTGATGGTCTTGCCTTCGGGACCGGCAAAATCTTTGAGGTTGGTTTCGGCGAAGCGATGGAACAAGCGCTCCAGCTCGCGCGCCAGGCCGATCAGCGAATCCCACGCGCCATACACCGCGAAATCGTCGCCGCCGGAAAAAATCACGGTGACTTTGCGCCAGAATTCCGGCATCGAGCACAACACTTCCAGTTCGCCGGCGAAAAATTGTTTGAACATCACCGAAAGCTGGATATGCTCCTCGATGGTCTGGGCACGGCGGATGCGGATGCCGAAATTATCGACGTCGCCGCGCAGCACGCCCCAAGTCGCCAGTCCCGTGGCGCGCGCGGCGAGCACCGCGGTCGACGCCGGCTCACGGCCATCGTCGCTCGGCGCGGCGTGACGCGCAAACGGAATCGATTCCGTCGATCCGGCGACGCTCCAGACGTGTTTTCCAGCGCCAATATGGATGCGACCCGGCGTCTCGGGCGACCATCCGGCGGAATCCGCGTCGCGCAGCTTCATACCCAGCTGATGTGCGAAATATTCGTGCGCATCGGCGCCCGCCGTGACCGGCGCGGCTTCGAGTCCCGGCGTCTCGAATCCGGGCGTTCCGCGCCGATGTTCCATCTGTTCCGCGAGCCGGCGGCGAACGTCCGACCAGTCGCCCAGATTTTCCGTCACGCTCCACAGCAGTTTCAGAGATCCTTCGCTCAGAGCGGCGATCTCGGCCGCGGCGGATTCGAGAAACGCCTCCGAGGCGACGCGCGATTCCTCCGGCAGGAGCAATAAAAACTGCCCGCCGCCGCTCGATCCCAACAGGATTTTCGACAAGCCGAGCTCGGCCAGCAGCGCGCGCGGCAGCATCTCGCTCAGCAGGCTGATCCAGTGGGAGCGCCCGGTGAACACCTGGTCACGATCCTCGCCGGCGGGAGCGAAGAGGAACTCTTCAATTCCCAGTAACTTCCCTTGTAAGAATATCTGCACGGACATCGGAAGGCGAAACCATCAATGTAACATGTACCCGCGTGATCATGCTACGCTGGACGGTTCCCGCATGCGTATTGTCCTCTCAATATTATTCTTTTTCGCGGCCGTTTCCGTCTTTGGGCAAGGCAATTACGAAATTCAGGTGTATGAGTCGGAGACGGTCAAGCCCGGCTTCACGATGTTCGAACTGCACAGCAATTTCACCTTCGAAGGCTTCAAGCAGGAGATCGACGGCGTGCTTCCCGACAATCACCAGCTTCACGAAACGCTGGAGATCACGCACGGCTTCACCGACTGGTTCGAGGTCGGCTTGTACATTTTTTCGAGCGCCGGGCCGAACCAGGGCTGGCAATGGGAGGGCGACCATATCCGCCCCCGCGTGCGTGTTCCTGAATCGTGGAAATGGCCGCTCGGCGCCAGCCTCTCGACGGAGATCGGCTACCAGCGCCGCATTTTTTCGACCGACACCTGGACCTGGGAAGTGCGCCCGATCCTCGACAAGCAGATCGACCGGTGGTATCTCGCGTTCAACCCGACATTCGACAAAGCGCTACACGGATTGTCGACCGGCGACGGCTGGGTGTTCTCGCCGAACGTGAAGGTCGGCTACGACGTGACCAAACAGGTGAACGCAGGATTTGAATACTACGGCGTGGTGGGTCCGCTCCAAAACGTTTTTACGCCCTATCTTCAGCAGCATTCGCTGTATCCCGACTTCGATCTGAATCTTTCGCCGAAATGGGAGTTCAACTTCGGCGTCGGCGTGGGGATGACGCGCAGCACCGATCATCTGATCGTGAAGATGATTCTCGGCTACCGGTTCGGCAATAAGGGCAATTAAAGGAGCGCGGCCGCCAGGCGCCTCCACCACCGGACCGAAGATCAGGTCGATTTCCGAGGAATCGTGGGGATGAATGCTCGCTGCCGCCACAACCGGGAGTACGAGCCGGACGGCGCAAATGTTCGCGTCAAAAACTCAGCCGCACGCTGAACTGCAATTGCCGCGGAGTGGTTGCGTTCGACGTGATCTCGCCGAACTGCTGCGAATTGACGTTGGTGTTGTTAGGAACCACTCCGTCGACGCCGTCGAACACCGCGAACGTGGCGTGATTGAAAACGTTCAACGCTTCCATCCGCAACTCCGCGGTGACCCGCTCGGCAATTTTGGTTTCCTTGAACAGCGCCGCGTCCATATTGAATACGTTCGGTCCGGTGAACATCCGGCGCTGCAACTGCCCGATGGTTCCGGCCGGCGGATTGGTGAACACCTCGCCGGGAAACTCGGGCTGTCCGAGCGTCACCACGCCGCGGCCGTCGGGGCCGATGGCCGACGCCGACACGATGTACGGACCGTTTCCGGTCATCTGAAACTTCAGGATGCTCGAAAGATTTCCCGCCGTCAGCAACGTGTCCGCCATGTTATTTCCGGAAAAATCCTCACGCAAAAAGGTCCCATATCCGGAAACGATGGAATACGGATTTCCCGAAACCCAGGAAATATTCGCGCTGGTGGTCCAGCCCGAGATCCATTGATTCCAGCCGCGGCCCAGATGCAGCGCGTGACCGGAGCCGAACGGAAGATCGTAGGAGTAATTCGACTTGAACTGGTTGGTCAAGTCGGTCGGCGGACGCGACCGTTCCAGCGCCGTATTGTTGATATCCATAAAAGGCTCGAAGCGCAACTGATCGATTCCCGCCGCGTCGCTGAGCCATTTTTCGTGCACGAAATTCACCTGATACTGAATGCCGTTCTTTAATCGGTGACGCGTATCGAGCTGCAGTGAATTGTATTCCGAATTACTGAAATTATCGAGATAAACCGAGCTCAATGCATTCGGATTCGGGAAGAAATTCAGCGTTCCATTGGTCCCGTTGATGGTGTATTCATAGGCGAGCTCGGCCACTTCTCCGTTCTGGATCAGCGTGCGATTGGTGGTATCCTTCAGTTGTCCACCCTGATACAGCTCGGCGAACACCGGCAGCGGCTGGCTTCCCGGAATATTGGGATTGTAAGCCGGGTTGAACACGCTGCTGATTTTCTGTGCCAGAAGGCCATTGTTCTGAGCCTTCTGAAAATCCGCCAGGAATCCGTTCGATACGACGTTTTCCTGATTCAGATCGAAACCGCGCAGCAGCTTGGTAGCGTGATCGCCGTAATAGCGGGCTTCTATGATGGTTCCCTTGACTGCCTGCTGAATGGAAAGCACCCACTGCTGATCGTAGGGCGTTTTGAGATTGGGATTCAACAGCGTGTAGTAAACGGTCGGGTTCAATTGATACTGCGTCGCGTAACTGGTGGGCACTTGAAACGTTCCGGGCGATATTGCCGGAAGCTTGCTGACGGTTCCGCTCAAATCGTAATTGGCCGGATACGCCTGCAAGCCGGGATTATTGGAGGTAAATCCGTCCGCGACCTCCACCATCTGATCGTCGACATAACGCAGGGCGTATCCGGCGCGAAGCGACGTCTTTCCGTTCCCGAAAACGTCCCAAGCGAGGCCCCCGTTCGGCGCGAAATTTTTCAGATTCTGGTGATACAGCGCCGGTCCCGTCGAGTCTCCATAAAACGTGAGTTCCCCGTTCGGATTGAGCAGCGAGCTGGTGGCGTTTGCATTCGTGATGGCCGGCTGAAGCATCAGCCCGTTCACTTCGTTCACCGGCGCGTAGTAATCCCATCGCAGCCCGATGGTGAAGGTCACGTTCTTGTGGATTTTCCATTGATCCTGCCCGTACAGCGCGTGATTGTCGTAGGTGTAATTGCGCACCCACGGCGCGCCGGGAACGTAGCCGGATGTCGCGCTGGTAACGTTGAACAGCGCGGCGTCATCGTTCAGAAGGCCCGCCAGATTCGCCAGCAGCACGTTGGCGTTAGACAGATCCTGCGCGCCGATGCCCGGCAACTGCGCACCGGTCAAAAGGTTTCTTTGCTGCAGCGCCGAATCGACGCAAAAACACGCCGGATCGGAAACATCGTACTCGGGAACCGTCAGGCCGTAATCGTAAGACCGGATGCGCACGCCCTGATAAAAATATCCGAACTGAATCGTGTGCCGGCCCCACACCTTACTCGCGTTGTCCTGAATGTTGCGGGTGCGCGTATTGCGGCCCTGCGGTTGAAAGCCGGCGCCGGGCACGGGCGAGCTGAAATACAATCCGCCGATGAAATACGACGGCAGAGGGCCGGTCATGCTGAACGTCGCCGGCGCGAAATTCAATCCTGCGCGCAATTCATTGGTTAACGTCGCCGTGGGACTGTAGCGCCAGGACAGCGACGCGAACTTCACGTCATTATCGTTATACGCCGCCGGTAGCGACGTGTAGGTGGGGACGACATCCGGACGATCCACATAATTGCTGTTCCACGCATACGACCCCGCGATCACGTTTTTTTCCGAAAGATTGTAGTCGACCTTCCCGGTAACGTGATCCTGATTCTGGTTCGCTCGCACCAGGTGCGAGTATCCCGCCGAATTCAGCAACTGGCCCGGCAAGCTGTCGCCGACGTTGGTATTGTTGATGAGCGACGCGCTCGGCGTCTGATTGATCAGCGCCTGCATCACCGGATTCATGCTGAGTCCGGTCTGCTGCAGGATGTTGACGTGCTCCACCTGGCCCGCCGTATTCACATAGGAAAAAATTCCGTCGCGCGCCGACTGCGTCAGGACGGTCAAATCCTCCTCGGTCTGATTCCGCAGCCGGACTCCTTCGTAATTCACATAGAAAAACAGCTTGTCGCGCTTGATGGGTCCGCCGAACGATCCGCCCACGTTGTTCAGATTCAGCCGCGGCAATCCGTTGCCGTATTTGTTGTCGAAAAAATCGTTCGCGGCGAAATCGTTGTTGCGATTCTGCCAGTACGCGACGCCGTGAAACTGGTTGGTCCCCGACGGGGTGACGAAATTCACCTGCGATCCGCCGCTCGAGTTCGCCCCCGCCAGCCCGGTGGTGATCGTGAATTCCTGCACCTGGTCGAGCAGCAGCATGTTCGGCGTGAAATCGATATCGTTGTCGCGAAGGTAATTGTCCTGAATGCTGACGCCGTCAAGCGTCATGGTGCTGAACGATTCGCGCTGCCCGTTAATATTGGTGGAAAACTGCGTGGGCGCGACGCCCGCCTGGGTGGCGATGAACGCCAGCGGATTCCGGTCGCCCACGGGCAGCCGCCGGATCTGATCCATGGTCACGGTGGTGGAAATTTCCGGGCTGGTGGTCTGGACCGTTTGGGCGCTCGCGGTCACCTCCACGCTGGATGACGTGGTCGCGATCGAAACCTTGATCGCCGCCAGATCGGTGGACCGGGCAGGATCGATCTTGACGTTCTCCAGTTTGTACGGTTGAAACCCGGCTGCGTCGACGGTCACGTCGTACAACTCCGGCCGGATGCTTTCAATCGAAAACGAGCCTTGCGGGCCGGTCGTGGTCGAAAGCAACACGCGTTTTCCGCCATGAAGAAGCAGACTGACGGTGGCTTTGGGCACGGCCGCGCCCGACGGGTCGACCACGGACCCGGTCAGGCGTCCATTGACTTGAGCGTTTAAAGCGAAGCAGAAAAGAAGAAAGAGTACAACGACGTAACGCAAGAAGACCTCCGGAATATAGAAGAAGTCTAGCACGCACCGCGCCGATGATCGATGGCCCGCCTTCTACGTTATCTGACGTCGAGCCGGACCCGATGATACAGAGCTCGCTGAGCGGCACCAGAAGTTAAATCGCCTCCAGCTCCTCTTCGAGCAACTGTTTCTGATACAAGTCCGCGTAATACCCGCCCTTTGCGAGCAGCTCGGCGTG
>DATHCE010000031.1:0-2542 GCA_035319685.1 Bryobacteraceae bacterium
CGGCCGTGCTCAAGGAGCGCTGGCAGTGGACCTTCCCCATCGTCTTCGACCCGCTCGATCCGAGAATTCTGTACGCCTCGTCGCAGCATCTGTGGAAGACCACCAACGAAGGCCAGAGCTGGGAGATGATCAGCCCCGACCTGACGCGGGCCGATCCGAAAACGCTGGGCGATTCCGGCGGGCCCATCACCAAGGATCAGAACGGCCCGGAAATTTACGCCACCATCTTCACCATCGCGCCCTCGCGGCACGACCTGAACACCATCTGGACCGGCTCGGACGACGGAATGGCCTACATCACGCGCGACGGCGGGAAGAATTGGAAGCTCGTCACGCCGAAAGGCATGCCTGACTTGATCCGGATCAGCCTCATCGACGCGTCGCCGAATAAACCGGGCACGGCCTATCTCGCCGCGAAAAATTATCAGGCCGACGATCGCCGCCCCTACGCTTATCGCACCGACGATTACGGCGCAACGTGGACCAAGATCGTCAACGGCATTCCCGACGACGATTACGTGCACGTGGTTCGCGAAGATCCCAAGCGCCCGGGGCTGCTTTTCGCCGGAACAGAACACGGTATTTATGTTTCTTTCGATAACGGCGGCGAATGGCAGTCGCTGCGCCTGAATCTGCCCGACACGCAGGTTCCCGATCTGCTAATCCAAGGCGACGATCTGGTGATTGCCACCCACGGCCGTTCGTTCTACATCCTCGACGACATTTCGATTCTGCGCCAGCTCGCCGGCAATCTGACCACGACGCATCTGTTCACGCCCCGTCCGGCCGAGCGCTCGCTCGACCGCGGCGCGGTCATCGATTATTTCCTGCCGAAGCCGTCCGATTCGGTGAAGATCGACATCCTCGATTCCGCCGGAACCGTGGTTCGATCGTTCCTGGCCACGCCCGAGGAAGAGAAGAAGGCCGAAGCGAAACGCCTCGCCGACGAAGAAACCGGCGGAGGAGGGAGCGGACGCGGCGGCGTGCGCCTGCCCACGCGCAAGGCGGGCGGGAATCGCTACACCTGGGATCTGCGCTATCCCGGCGCCACGACGTTTGAGGGCATGGTCCTGTGGAGCGCGAATGTCGAGCAGGGTCCGCTCGCGGTGCCTGGCAATTATGAGGCGCGGTTGACTTCGAACGGCGTCACCGAAACCCGCCCTCTGAAAATCGTGCGCGACCCGCGCGAGATTCAGATCACCCAGGCCGATCTGGAAGAGCAGTTCAAGCTAGCCGTCGCCGTGCGCGATGCGACCAGCCAGGCAGACGAAATGGTGATCCGCATTCGCGACATGAAAAAACAGATCGCCGATCGCGTGAACAATGCCCTGTCATTGAGCGGCGCGGGCGAACGCCTTACCACCCATCTGAGCGAAGTCGAGGAGGATGTGTATCAGGTCCGCAATCGCAGCGGTCAGGACCCGCTGAATTTCCCCATCAAGATCAACAACCAGTTGGGCGCGTTGCTCCGCACCATCGAAACCGGCGACGCCCGCCCGACCGATCAGGACTACACCGTGTTCAAGGAATTGTCCTCGCGGCTCGATGCCATCAAGAAACACATGGAAGAGGTGCTGGCGACCGATCTGGCCGCGTTCAACAAGGCCGCGCAATCATCGGGGCAGGCGGTCGTGAAATAGGCGGACATTCTACGGCAGGGTTTCGCCGAGCTCGCCCTCGTCAGCGTTGTCCCTGTTCAGAAAATATTCGCCGAACGCGTCCGTCAACGCCTGTGCCCATGCCGCCGATTCCGGCGTCTCGATGAAGCTCAGCAGGTGATCGTCGAGGTAATCCGGCTGGTAATGGCAGATGCAGTTTCGAACTTTCCTGAGCCGTCGGGCGTTCTTGGATTTGAGCAAGTCCTTGATGGTGGCATCCTCGCAGCGCAGCCGCTTCCACCCTTCGACGACGACAAACAGTGCGGAATACCAGCGCGTCAGAAACATCCCGGCGTCTTCCGCGAACCACATGCGTGGATCGGGACCCCGCGGCGCCGCCGCGTTCTCGAAAAATGTCCGGCATCGGCGTGCCCACAGGAAATATCGGTGTAGCGTTGCTATCTCTGATTTGGTCGGCATGTGTGGCCACTACTCAATTACCATGAAAGGCCTGGCCGCACCCTGGCGAGCCAATCGCAATCTCTTGATTTTGCGCGAGTTAAAATTCTCCTCGTCAAGAAATCTTTCTTTTAAGACCGGCCTCAACCGAAGCGCGTGCCCCAAAGACGCGTATGGTGCTCCTGGCCGCCTGCCATCACGCTTGTTATGTTCGTGATCAACTTTTTGCTCAAAAAAATCCGCCCGGTCCGATAAGAACTTCGTGTTGCAAATCTCTTCACTAGGAGGAAGAATGTTCAAACATTTTCGATATGCAGTGATCCTGGTACTGCTCCTCATGGCTGGCGGGGTGATGAATGCCGAAATCCGCGTCACCACCTCGGATGCATTGAAGGCCGCCACCAAGAAGACGCCGCCGGAGTACCCCCCGATAGCCAGGCAGATGAAAATTATGGGAAAAGTGGAAGTCGAAGTTTCCATCGACG
>DATHCE010000032.1:0-7283 GCA_035319685.1 Bryobacteraceae bacterium
CGGATCGATTTTTTACACTTTTGGAAATTCCGCACTCAATGCCCGGCCGTTCGCCGTCAACGGCCTTCCCGAGCCGAAAGCAGCCTACGCGCAGAATCGCTTCGGATTTTCGGCCGGCGGACCGTTGTTCGTCCCCAAGCTGTTCAATTGGTCCAAGGTCTTCTGGTTCGTGAATTACTACGGCAATTTGCAGCGCAACGGCGTGGATTCGGCATCCAGCGAACCGACCGCGGCCGAGCGCATTGGCAATTTTTCCGGAATCTCGAACGTCATTTACGACCCGGATGCCAAAATTCGCCGCCCCGGCAGATCGGTGTCGAACGCGCCGTTCCCCAACAACCAGATTCCGCTGACGCGCATCAGCCCCATCGCGCAAGGCCTGCTTAAATATCTCCCGCTGCCGAATCAGAATATCGCGACCACCAACAACGACTACCGCCTGATTGCGGCCAATCCCAACAACAGCCAGAATCTGAACACGCGCGTCAACACCACCATCACCCAGACCGACACGCTCGCGGTGACGTTCAATCTGCAAAAGCGAACGGCCGAGACCTTCGATACTTTCGGCTGCTGCGATTCGACCGACGGCCAGGGCCTGAACGCGAACGTCAACTGGCGCCATCGCTTCGGCCCGCGCAGCTTCAACAACGTCACGCTCGCGTTCAATCGCAATACCAACACGACGCTTCCGTATTTCGCGGGCGGCGAAAATGTCGCGGCGCTACTCGGTATCGAAGGACCTTCGACCAACCCGGTGAACTACGGCCCGCCCACGCTCAGCTTCACCAATTTTTCCAGCTTGAGCGACACCACCGAATCGCGCAGCGCCGTCTGGAGCTATGGCGCGAGCGACATGTTTCAGACCCGCACCGGCGGCAAGCACAACTGGAGCTTCGGAGGAGGCTGGACGCATTATCTGAACAACTCCATCACCGATCAGAACGGGCGCGGATCGTTCAGTTTTTCGGGTCTGGAAACCGCTAACTATTCCAACGGTCTGCCGGTTTCCGGCACCGGTTACGATTTCGCCGATTTTCTGCTCGCCCTGCCGGAAACCAGCTCCATCCGCTATGGCGATTCGAGCCTGTATTTCCGCAGCAACGGGTTCAACGCCTTTGCCATGGACGATTATCGGGTCACGGCCAATCTGACGTTGAACTTCGGCTTGCGCTGGGAATATTTCACGCCGTGGTCGGAAGAGTACGGGCACATCGCAAATCTCGAAATCGCGCCGGGATTTTCCGCGGTGACGCAGGTGTGCGCGGTGGCGTTCGGATCGTGTCCCGGACCGCAGGGGTATCCGTCCCCGCTCATCGGCTCCGATAAAGGCAATTTCGGGCCGCGAACCGGCCTCGCCTGGAAGCCCTGGTCGAAGACCGTGGTTCGCGTCGGATACGGATGGTATTTCAATCCGAGCCAGTACAACAAATTTATGCAGCAACTCGGTGCGGAGCCGCCCTTTGCGGTCACCAACTCGGTCACCACCAGTTCGGCCGATCCCCTTTCGCTCGCGACCGGACTTTGCGCCGTCGTCGGTCCCGGCTGTCCCGTGGTTTCCTTACCCGGAAGACCGGTGACCAACAGCTACGCGGCGGCGCTCAATTATAGAGACAGCTATGCGCAGACCTGGAATATTCTGATCCAGCAGAATCTGCCGAAGCGCTGGGTCGGAGAGATCGCCTACCTCGGCACGAAAGGCACGCACCTCGATCTTCAGGAAGCCCCGAACCAGGCCCCGCTCGGTTCGGCGCTCACCGGAGAGCAACGCCTGCCGATCGCCAACGCGGGCAATTTCATTTTCGACACCCCCTCTGGCGATTCGACCTATGAAGCGGCCCAGCTCCGGCTGACGCGCCGTTTCCAGCGCGGCATTTCGACCAATATTTTTTATACCTTTTCGAAAGCGATCGACGATCTGGCGCTGGCGCCGAATTTTTACGACCAGGCGCAGGCGCGCGGCTTGTCGAGCACCAATCGCGCGAACGTCGTGACCGCGAACTGGGTGCTCGCTTCGCCGGTCGATGCGACGCGCGGTTTTCTCGCGCACCCGGTGTTTGTCGCCAAGGCGCTCAAGGATTGGACGCTCTCCGGAAGTCTGACGGCGGAAACCGGTACGCCGCAGACGGCGACGGTTTCGGGCGATCTCGACGGAACCGCTTCCATCGCGCCGCTGTACGCCAACGCGACAGGATTGCCCGTCAATTCCGGTTCGGGGTATTTCAATCTGGCCGCCTTCGCGGTTCCTCCGGCGGGGACTTATGGTAACGCGGGCCGCGACACCATCACCGGGCCGGGAATGATCGTGTGGAATTTTTCGCTGGCGCGCAGCATCAATTTGAACTCCGAGCGGCGGCGCCTCGAGATTCGTTTCGATTCCACCAACACCTTCAACCACGTGAATCCGAGCGGGCTCATCACCGTGGTCAACTCAAGTGAATACGGCCTGATCACCAACGCCAGCCAGATGCGCCAGGTGACAGCGACGGTCCGGCTGAGGTTCTAAAATGCGGCGTGCACTCTTCTTTCTCGCGGCGGTTTTGTTCGCGCAGGAGACGGTCTTCAAAACCGAAACCCGACTGGTGATCGTCGATCTGGCGGCGCACGATAAATCGGGAGGCCCCATCATGAACCTCACCAAAGACGACGTCGAGGTGTTCGAAGACGGCGTCCGCCAGAACATCGCCGTTTTCGAGCTGCAAAAGCTCGACGGCGAACTCCTGACGCCCATGTCCTTCACGCCGCGCCCGCCGGTGACCATCGAGGAAAAAGCTCCGGTCGAGAAAGCGCCGGTCAAATCCGTGGTCGCCCCGGCATTGAATAATCCGATCCGCTACCAGGACCGGCGTCTCCTGTGCCTGTTCTTCGACATGACCACCATGCAGCCGCCGGAGCAGTTGCGCGCGCAGGAATCCGCCATCAAATTTTTGCAATCGCAGATGACCTCTTCCGATCTGGTCGAGATCATGACCTACACGACAGCGATCAAGGTCGTGCAGGAATGGACCGACGATCGCGATTCGCTGATTTCAACGCTCAAGAAACTCACGCTCGGAGAGGGATCGGACCTGGCCGATCTCGCGACGACCTCGGCCGATGAAGGTGACGATAGCGGCAGTTTCACCGCCGATGAAACCGAGTTCAACATCTTCAATACCGATCGCAAACTCGCCGCCATCGAGGATGCCGCTCGAAAGCTGAGCATTTTCCCGGAAAAGAAGGCTCTCATTTATTTTTCGAGCGGCATCAATAAAACCGGCGTTGAAAATCAGTCCCAAATTAAGGCGACCACGAATGCCGCCGTCCGCGCCAACGTGTCGATTTATCCCGTGGATGCGCGTGGGCTGGTCGCTCTGCCTCCCGGCGGCGACGCAACCAAGGCATCCCCGCGCGGCACCGGCATGATTACCGGGACTGCGCAGCAGGGCATCCGCAACAATTTCAACGATTCGCAGGAAACTCTGGTCACCATTGCCGAAGACACCGGCGGGAAGGCCATGCTCGACACCAACGACCTCACCACCGGCATTCGCCAGGCGCAGCAGGATTTGAACAGCTACTACATCATCGGCTACTACAGCACCAACACTGCCACTGACGGGAAGTACCGCCGCATCGATGTCAAGCTGGTCAACAAACAGGTCTCCGCGAAGCTCGATTTCCGCCGCGGATACTACAGCGACAAGACCTGGCAGAAATTCAATGAGAACGATAAGGAGCGGCAGCTTGAAGAGGCGCTCACCCTCGGCGATCCGGTCAGCGAATTACCCCTCGCGCTCGAAGTCGATTATTTCCGTGTCGCACGCGAGCGGTATTTCGTGCCCATTTCCGTCAAGATCCCGGGCTCGGCCTTTGGCCTGCGGAAAAAGGGCGCGGTCCAGACCGCGGATTTCGATTTTATTGGCCAGGTGCGCGACGCGACCGGAAAACTGGTGGGCGGGGTGCGCGACAACATCACGGTGAAGCTGAATGAGGAGAATGCCTCGAAAATCGGGCAGCGGCACCTGCAATACGACGCGGGATTGACGCTCGCGCCGGGCACCTACGATCTGCGATTTCTGGCACGCGAAAATCTGAGCGGCAAGATGGGAACCTTCGAGACCAAATTCACGATTCCCGATCTTGCCTCCGCGAAATCGCTGCGGCTCAGCTCCGTGATCTGGAGCAGTCAGAAGGAAGCCGTGAACGCAGCGGTCGGATCGGCCGAGTCGAACAAAAGACTCATCGCGGCAAGCCCGCTGGTACAAGACAACCAGAAAATCGTCCCCAGCATCACTCGCGTATTTCGCAAAGATCAAACCATGTACGTCTATTTCGAGGTCTACGACCCGTCGATGGATCCCGATCGCAGGCAGCCTGATCTCACCGCTGACGTGGATCTGCTCCTCAACGGGCGCAAAGTGTACACTTCCGCTCCAGTACGGCTAAACCGGCTGTCGACGAACCGGCCCGGCGTGGCTCCGTTCGCGTTTCAGATTTCGCTGGCCAAGCTCCCACCCGGGCAATATACTTCCCAGGTGAACATCATCGACGAGACAGGACGGAAATTCGCGTTCCCGCGAAACGAGGTCGTGTTATTGGCCGCAGACATCCTTGCGCCCCAAAATAACACGGCGTCGCCAAGCAAACGTCCGGCTTCGCCGCAGAAATAACTCTGCGGCTTGGCTCGGACGTGAGAATCAGCCGGTTCTTACTGCATCAGGTGGACGCCCAAAATGAGTCCACCAAACACCACGGCAGCCGCAATTACATAAAGCGCATAACGCATCATGCGCTGTCCGCTGGTGCTCACCCGGTCTTCATCTTTTCGGATCTGCTCGTCGAGGCTGTCGAACATAGAAAAAACCTCCAATATTAGGCCATACTAGTGGGCCGCGATTTCCGAGCTAGCATAATTATATGCCGATTGGAGGTCAAAGGGAAGCGCTGTTTTTTGCTGGCAGAGGGCTTGTCTGACCCCGTACCTTCGGTCCAACCCTGCGCTAGGATCGGGTCCAAGCTGTTCGCCTGACGGTGCGGATGCTACCATGTTTCAAAATGTTTTCCTCCCGCCTGTGCTGGGACGTTACGCCCAATCCTTTATCGAAGCTCCTGGAAGAAAAGCGCAGAAACGGCGTTCGCGTGCTCGATTTGACCGAGTCCAATCCGACCCGTGCGGGCTTCGTGTACCCGGCCGAGGAGATCCTCGCCGCATTTGCCGACCCCCGCGCGTTGCGCTACGATCCTTCGCCGCGCGGTCTGGAATCGGCGCGCGACGCCGTGGTTCAATATTACGCGGCGCGGAACCGTCCGGTGGCGCGATCGCAAATCCTGCTGACGGCCAGCACCAGCGAAGCCTATTCGTATTTGTTCAAACTGCTCGCCGATCCCGGCGATGAAATCCTCGCGCCGCGTCCGTCGTATCCGCTGTTCGAATTTCTCGCCGGACTCGAATCGGTAAAAGTGCGCCAATATCCGCTGCGATATGACGGCGCCTGGCATATCGATTTCGCGGCCCTGGAGCGTTCGATTCATGAAAAAACGCGCGCCATTGTGGTCGTAAATCCCAATAATCCCACGGGGTCTTCGATAACTGGAGAGGACTTCGAGCGCTTGGAAACGCTGGGCATTCCGATTTTGTCGGACGAAGTGTTTTCCGACTATGCGGATTTGCGCGCGGCGCGTCCGCATCGCGCGCTGACTTTTTCGATGAACGGCCTCTCGAAGATCGCGGGGTTGCCGCAAATGAAGCTCGGCTGGATCGTCGCGGACGGCCCGGGGCAGCAAGCCGCGCTCGACGCTTTGGAATTGACCGCGGATACGTTTCTATCGGTCGCTACGCCTGTTCAGCTCGCGCTCGCAAAACTGCTCGATGTTACGGCGGGCGTGCGGGCGCAAATCCGGGAGCGAACAGATTCCAATTTCGCCCGCCTTCAGGCCGCCTGCGCCGGCACCGCGTTTCAGGTGCTCCATCGCGAGAGCGGCTGGTACGCGATTGTTCAGGTCCCGCGTACTCGAACGGAAGAGGAATGGGTGCTGATGCTGCTCGGCGAGCGCGATACGCTGGTGCAGCCTGGATTCTTTTTCGACTTCGAATCCGAAGCGTTTCTGGTCGTCAGCCTGTTGACCGAACCGGCCGTGTTCGAACCGGGTTTGCGGCAGATCATGCTTTGCGGCGGATAATACAATGACAGGTTATGCCTGACAAACGAATCTTGACCGGAGTTCTCGTGTTCGCGCTCCTGCTCGGCGAGATGAGCGGCCTCCCCGCGCAGCAGAAGTTCCTGATGACCATCGACAATCTCATGCGCGGGCCCGGCCTGTATGGCTACGAGCCCACCGGCGTGCGCTGGTCCGGCGACGGCAGGGAAATTTATTTTCTATGGAAGCAGGCGGCCGACGCCATCGATCATCCGCTCGACACCTACGTAGTGAATCGCGACGGCAGCGGCTTGCGCAAGCTGAGCGATGAGGAATCGAAGCTCGCGCCGCCGCCCGCCGGCAATCATACTCGCGACCGGAAACGCACTGTCTATTCGCTCGATGGCGACATCTTCATTTACGACTTTTCGACCGGCGCGCGAACCCAGCTCACCAAAACCGAGGATAACGAGACCAATCCGGCCTTCACCCACGATGAGCAGCACGTCGCGTTCACGCGCGGCGGAAACTTATACGTCATGGCGCTCGCAACCGGCATGATCGAGCAGATGACGGACATTGTCGCCCCCGGCGCCACGCCGCCAACCGCGCCTTCCGGTTTCGGACGCGGTCGCGGAGGCCGTGGCGGTGGCGCTCAATCGAACGCCGCTGCCGGTGAAAAAAAGGGCACCGATAGCCAGGAATTTTTAAAGAAGCAGGAGCAGGAATTGATCGAAGCGGTTCGCGAGCGCACCCGGCTTCGCGAAGAGAATGAAGCCAAGCGCAAAAAGGAGCATCCGCGGAAACCGTTCCAGCTCCAACAGCGCCAGTCGGCGGCCCGGCTGGACCTTTGTCCCGATGAGAAATGCGTCATCGCGATGATCAACGAATCGTCGAGCGACGCCAAACCCCAGAACGTTCCCAGCTATGTGAACGAATCCGCCTACCCCGAGGACATCGTGGGCCGCACCGACGTCGGCGACGCGCAGAATCGCGTCCGCATGGCGATTCTCGACGTCGCAACCGGCGACGCCAAATGGGTCGAGCCGGATGTGCAGGGCCGCGACATCCAGCTTCAGCCGCCCTTGTGGAACGAAGCCGGAACCGAAGCCGTGATGGTCGCCCGCGCCACCGATAATAAGGACCGCTGGATTCTCGCGCTC
>DATHCE010000033.1:0-6285 GCA_035319685.1 Bryobacteraceae bacterium
ATTTTTTCTTCGAACTCGGTTTTCGCCTTGGTATAGAGCTCGCCCGAGGCTTTGCTGGGGAAACCGGCGTGGGCGCCGTGAACCCGGCCATCGCGGCCTACGAAGAATGTCGTCGGCCACGCGTCCCAGTTGTCGGCTTGCGCGAGCTTTTGCTTGGCTTCATCGGTGGTGCCGCAGAGCAAAATCGTGTAAGGGATTCCGTAGCGGGCGAGGAACGCGTGCAACCGCGCCGGGTTCTTCAACTGATCGGCTTCTTCGAAGTCGAGTCCAACGATCTCGAGCCCTTGGGCGCGATATTTTTTATACATCTCGACCAGGAACGGGGCCTCGTCGTGACAGTTCGGGCACCAGCTTCCGAGGATGTTCACCAGCACGACCTTGCCGCGGAAGCGCGGGTCGTTGTCGGAAACTAGGTTGCCGTTGAGGTCGGGAAAACTGAAGTGGAAAGGTTCGCTCGAATCCTTGACGCCGGTGTGACGGGAGGGATCGGTGGGCTCGGGAAGGCCCTTGGCGCGGGCTTCGGCAGGGCGCATGGCGGTCATCGTGTCGTTACCGTCGAGGACCAGCTTCAAGGTGCCGTCGGGCTGCGGAGTCACTTCGAGCAGCGCGGGGCGCATGCCCGAGAAATGGCTCAGCAGGAATTTTCCATTCTGATAGGATCCGCTCAGCGTGCCGGTGTCGCCATCGACCCGCAGAATCGCGGCGGAGGCGTCGTCCCCATTCTGCTTCACGATAAAATTCCACGCCTTTTCACCCTTCGAGCTTTTTACGTTTTCGATTTCCCAGATGCCGCCGATGGAGGGCGCCTGCGCGGTGTTGGCGCGCTTGCCGCCGCGGACCGCGTGAAAGGGGAGCGGAGCGCCGCGTCCGCGGGCGTAAACGCCCTCGATCGCTCCATTGACGAGTTTGGCTTCGAGGGTCGTGCCGAGATAGTCCCAGGCGAGGGTCAGCGATCCGTTGGCGAACTCGCCGCTGGTGGAGATGTATCGCTCGTCCGTACCATTAAAGAAGGTCCCTTGGACGGTTTTACCATCCGAGGAAAGCTCAAATTTGAAGGGAATTTCGAGCTTTCTCACGGTGACCGTTCCGTCCCAGATTCCGGTGATGGATTGCGCGCCTAAAATCGGCGCAAAGGCGAGGAGCGCGACTGCGGAGATCGTTCGCATTGGGCCAGGACCCTCCTGTGTGAGGAAGAATACCACATCTTAGCAAGATTTTCACGCGATGTCTACAATGTCGATGGATTTACTATACTATCGGCCCCGTTCTATGCTGAATTCCGACGGAGCCAGGAGGACCTATGCAATATCAACAGCTCGGCAATACCGGAGTTTTCGTTTCCCGGTTGTGCTTCGGCACGATGACGTTCGGGGGAGCGAACACGATGTTCGCGGCGATCGGCGCGCTGGAGCAGACCGCGGCGGATACGCTGGTGAAGGAATCGATGGATGCAGGCATCAATTTTTTCGACACGGCCAACGTTTACGGGGCCGGCGAGTCGGAGACGATGCTCGGCAAGGCGCTGGGATCGAAGCGCCAGGATGTCGTGGTCGCGACCAAGGTTTTCGCAAGGATGGGAGCGGGACCGAACGAGGTCGGGCTGTCGCGGCTGCACATTCTGCGGGCGGCGGAAGCGAGCCTGAAGCGGTTGAACACGGACTATATCGATCTGTACCAGATTCACGGATTCGATCCGCTGACGCCGCTTGAGGAGACGCTGAGCGCGCTCGACCGGCTGGTAGAGGACGGGAAAGTGCGCTACATCGGATGCTCGAACCTGGCGGCGTGGCAGATCATGAAGGCGCTGGGGATTTCCGACGCGCGGGGGCTCGAAAAATTCGTCACCTTGCAGGCCTATTATTCGATCGCCGGGAGGGACATCGAGCGCGAGATCGTGCCGCTGCTGCGCGATCAGAAACTGGGGCTGCTGCCATGGAGTCCGCTCGCGGGAGGATTTTTATCGGGCAAATTTACACGCGCGGGATCGAGCGATAACGATGCCCGGCGCACGAAATTCAATTTTCCGCCGGTGGATCTGGAACGCGCCTACGACATTATCGACGCGATGCAGGAGATCGCGAACCAGAAGCAGGCGAGCGTGGCGCAGATCGCTCTCGGGTGGCTGCTGCATCAGCCGTTCGTGACCAGCGTGATTATCGGGGCGAAACGATTGGAACAATTGAAGGACAATCTGGGCGCACTGGACGTGAAACTTGACGCAGAAGACTTGAAGAAGCTGGAGGCGGTGAGCGCGCTTCCGGCAGAGTATCCGGGATGG
Source organism: Bryobacteraceae bacterium (assembly GCA_035319685.1). GTDB lineage: Bacteria > Acidobacteriota > Terriglobia > Bryobacterales > Bryobacteraceae > Palsa-187. The sequence continues at coordinate 2,279 of DATHCE010000033.1, forward strand.
ATGATCAACTTGCCGTCTTCGCGGCGGCCGGGCGAGCAGCGGGATTGGTCGCGCGTGGCGAGGGCCGCCAAATAGGTTAAATAAGCCGGTTAAACAAGCCGCTTGAGCGAGCAGGCTAATTCCACTTCAGGACTTCGAGCAGGTTGTTGTAATCGTCGGTCCAGGCGCGAAGGTTCGGACGGGCCGCAATCGGCTCGGCGGCTTTCGAGATGGCGGGCTGCGAAAGAAACCCGCGATTGCTCGTCACCAATACCCACAGCGCTTCCGAGAGGCCTTCGGATTCGTCCTTGGCGCTGCGGATCAGGACGGCGTCTTCATTTTGCCGCGCCGCCAGTTGACCGACGACGGGCGCGAGGTCGAGATATTGATTGGATACGTGCACGGCGAGGATTCCACCCGGCTTCAGGTGGTTCCGATACAGCGTGAAGGCTTCGCCGGTGAGCAGATGAACGGGAATTGCGTCGCCTGAAAACGCGTCGACGACCAGGACGTCGAAGTTTTGCGGAGCCTCGCTTTCGAGCGCGAGGCGGGCGTCGCCGAGCGTGATCTCGACGCTCGCTGCAGTGTCGCGCAGATAGGAAAACTGCGATTGCGCGAAGTCGATCACCTGGGGATTGATTTCGTAAAAATGAAAAGCGTCGCCGGGGCGGCCGTAGGCGGCCAGAGTGCCGGCGCCGAGTCCGATGATGCCGACGCGTCTGGCGCCGCTTCGAGGAATCGCGCAGCAATTTTCGAGGGTCAGGCCGGCGCCGGACGGGAATCCATAATACGTCGTCGGAAGTTTGCGGCGCGCGGGGGATTGGAATTGCATGCCATGCTTGATGGTTCCGTGAAATAACGTGCGAAGGCCGGCGCTATCGACGACGCGCAAAGAGCCGTAAAAATTCCGGGTGACCAGAACGGCATCGCGATGATAGGCATTCACCTGAACCACTAGAACGGCGATCATCGCGGCGGTGACTACTGCCCACAACAGGCGCTGCGTCCAACCGGATTCCCAGTTGAGCCACAGGGCCAGCACGGCGACGAACAGGAGCGCACAGGGGAATTCATAGACACCGGAAAAAATCAAGGGGGCGAGGAGGCCGACGAAAATCGCGCCGATAGCCCCGCCGAGGGCGATATTCCAATAAAAAGAAGTCAAATGCGCGCCATCGGGTTTGCGCAAACTCAATTCGCCATGACAAAACATGCAGGCAATAAACAAACCGGCCGCGAAAACCGGAATGGCGATGAAAAGGGCGTCACTGAAATCGACGTCGTAAATCGCGTAGCTGAGCGAACCGAGGGCGACGGCGAGCAGGCGCAGAAATAAATTTCGCCGGTACCAGCGCGAGCTTTCAAAGCACAGGATGAACGTCGCGAGATAAATCGCGAGCGGCAAAATCCACAGCAAAGGGACGGCGGCGACATTCTGGGTGAGCTGATTGGTGGTAGCGAGCAGGAGCATCGAGCCACCGGCGGCCAGTGTGATCCACGTGAAGCGCTGGGCTCGCGACGGCGACGATTCCGGGATCAGCAGCGCGTCGCGCGGGCCGCGATTTTTCCAGGCGGCGAGCAGGCATAGCGCGGCGAAAACGGCGAAGGCGGCGGACCACGAGAGGTCCTGCACGCGGGTGGGAAGGCGGGGCTCGATCAGCGCCGGATAAGCGATCAGGGCGAGCATCGAAGCGAGGTTGGAAACTGCGAAGAGGCGATACGGATTGGCGCCGGGCCATCGCCGCGCGAACCAGTGTTGCAGCAAAGGGCTGGTGGTCGATAGCACGAGGAATGGCAACCCCAGGACTGCCGTGAGCATCGCGAGGATGCGCCAGGCGGGGGCGCCGGCGCCGAGCGGGGGCTTCCAATGGACGCCGGGAATGACGGGAAGAAACGCGAGCGCGGCGCCGGCGACCGCGGTATGGATCATCACCTGGCCGCCAAGACGGCGGAGCAGATGCGCGTAGGAGTATCCGGCGAGCAGGGCGACCTGAAAAAAAACGAGGCAAGTGGTCCAGACCGCGGCCGAACCTCCGAACCAGGGCAGAATCAGCTTGGCGAAAATCGGCTGAATGAGAAATAACAGAAAAGAACTTAAAAAGACAGTCGCGCCGTAAAGAGACAAAATTCCCATTCGAGGCCGTGCCGCGGCCGGAGGTTCCATGCTAGATTTGACTAACATGTCCGAATACGAAGAACTGAGCGAAGGCACCGAACACGCCAAGGAACCCTTCGACAAAAAAGTAGCCGTGACCATGGCGATCATCGCGGCGGCGCTCGCGATCGTGTCCGTGTTCGGCCAGCTTTTTGCGAACGAAGAACTGCTCGCGCAGGCCAAAGCGTCCGACCAGTGGGCCTATTACCAGGCCAAATCGATTCGCCGGTATCAATCCGAAGTCGCACGCGACATGTTCCAGGGCATGACCCACGCGGAGGCCGCGACGGCGGCGGAGAAATACGCGGGCAACATCGAGAAGTATCAAAAAGAGGGCGAGGATGTGCAGAAGGAAGCGCGGGCGTTCGAAGCCGAGAGCGAGACCAAGGGGCGGCAGGCGCAGCGAATGCACTTCGGCGAGATTTTTCTCGAGATCGGAATCGTGTTCGCGTCGCTGGCGATCCTGACCAAGCGGCCGATCGTGTGGTACACGTCGATCGTCAGCGCGGCGGTGGGCGCCGGGATCGCGCTGACCATGCTGACCATTCATTAACCCTGCGAAACCCCCGGCCGACTCAAAGCACATTAGAAATCCAGCACCTATTGCGGCCTCATCACTTCCGCGATCAGATCGGCGGGATTTACGCCGCTTTCCGACCACAAGCGGCGGCGATCGAGCGGGAGGATCTGCTCCACGTCGCGCACCAGATGGAGCAGGCTTTTGAGATTCGATTCGACCATGCGCGGGGAACCTTCGAGATCGGGATCGGGGATGAAATGCGCGTCGAGGCCGAACTCGATGCGCAGATGATCGCCCAATTCGTTATCGAACGCGGGCCCGAAACACGACAGGATCACTTCGGCGGGCGCGAGTTTCCAATCGCCGTTGAATTGCCAGAGATCCCAGGCGGCGCTCGCTTCCGAAGCGCAATCGTCGTGCATGAACTCGCGCGCGGCGGCGATGAGAGCGGAGGGTTCGACGCCGGGCGGAAATTCGCGGTCGATGACGGGAGGCTCGGCGTGTTCGATGGCGTAGACGCGGATTTCGGGGCCGCGCTTCGACAATTTTGAAAAGGGAAACAGGCCCAGCATTTTTTCGAAATGGCGGAGCATGTTGGCGCCGTTAAAACCGCGAACCCAGCAGGAAAGATACAGGCGATCGGACACGTCAGGCTCCCGCTTTTCGCAGAAAAAATTCGCGGCGCATGAGGGAATTGTACCCTTAAAGCGTGGACGTGATCACGGACCTGGTGCGGATTCGCCGCCTGGGCGAGAAAAAGCGCGCGGAGAATCTGCGTTTCCGCAAGTACCTGAAATCGCATGAATGGGTGGAGCGGCAGTTCCGCCACGTCGCCGAGCAGGTGCAGGACGCGATCGATTGCAGGCAGTGCGGGGAATGCTGCCGGGTGACGGAAGTTCCACTGAGCGAGCGCGACGTCGAACATCTGGCGAAGTTTCTCGGTATCAAGCAGAAGGATTTCCTGGATCAATACACGGCGACGGGCGAGGACCGCGAGCTGATCCTGCGGCGGACCGAGCGAGGCTGCGTGTTTCTGGACGGGAACGATTGCACGGTGTACGAAGCTCGTCCGGGGAATTGCGAGCGGTTCCCGCATCTGTTGCGCGGAGCGGGATCGCTCGAGAGCCGGATGTGGGCGCTGGTAGACCGGGCGACGTATTGTCCGATCGTCTACAACTGGATGGAAAGGGTGAAGGATCTGACCAAATTCAAATGAAAACGGCGGCAGAGACACACTCGTGTCTCATGCCGCCGCGGGGGTGCGCTGCGAGGGGCTAATATTGCGGGGCAGGGGCGCCGGCCGGGGGAGCGGGACGACGTCCGCGCATGGGGCCGCCAGGACCGGGGCCGAAG
>DATHCE010000034.1:0-31417 GCA_035319685.1 Bryobacteraceae bacterium
CGCGTGAAGCTGTTCGAAGCGCGGCCGTTTCTGGGCGGACGCGCCGCCAGCTACGAAGCGGGATCGGAAACCATCGACAATTGCCAGCACATCCTGCTGCGATGCTGCGTCAACCTGCTCGATTTTTACGAGCGGCTCGGAGTATCCGGCAACATCAAGTTTGAGCGCGAATTCGTGTTCCTCGAGCCGGGCGGGCGGCGCAGCACGTTGCGCGCGGGCATTCTGCCGTTTCCGCTGCACTTTGCAAAATCGTTTTGGGATCTGAAATTTCTGAGCGCCAAGGAGAAGCTCGCCGTCGCGCGCGGGGTTCTCGCCATCCGCAGGGAATACGGACGCCGCGACGATCTGGATCGCATCACCATGCGGCAGTGGCTGGAGGAAAAGCGCCAGCCGCCGCGCGCCATCGACCGGTTCTGGCGTCAGGTGCTGGTCAGCGCGATCAACGAAGATCTGGATCGCATGGCCGCGCGTCACGGTTTTCAGGTATTCCGTCTCGGCTTTCTCGGCTCATCGAAATCCTATGAAATGGGCGTGCCCGCGGTGCCGCTCGGGCGTTTGTATGGATCAGAGGCATGGCGGAAACTCGGCAGCGTCGAAATGCGACTGCGCACGCCGGCGGAGCAGATCGTGATAGAAAACGGCGCAGTGTGCCGCGTGGTGGCCGCGGGGGAAAGCCTGCGCGCCGATTATTACGTCAGCGCGCTGCCGTTCGAGCGTCTGCCGGCTATCGGCTTCGATCTACGATTGCAGGGCTTCGAGCATTCCCCCATCACGGGCATTCATCTGTGGTTCGATCGCCCGGTGACCGATCTTCCGCACGCGACCTTGCTCGACCGCACGATTCAATGGATGTTCAACAAGAGCGAAGGCCGGTACGTGCAACTGGTGGTCAGCGCGTCGCGCAGCCTGGTGGAAATGCCGCGCGCGGAAGTGATCGCCATGGCGGTGCGCGAGCTGGCGGAATTTTTTCCGGCGGCGAAGGATGCGAAGCTCGAAAAAGCGCACGTGGTGAAGGAGGTGCGCGCGACGTTTTCGGCGCGGCCGGGTCTCGAATCGCTGCGCCCGCCGAATCGCACCGCGGTCCGCAATCTGTTCCTCGCCGGGGATTGGACGCGGTCCGGCTGGCCGGCAACCATGGAAGGCGCGGTGCGCAGCGGCTACCTCGCGGCCGAAGCCGTGACGGCTGCGGCAGGCCGTCCACGCGCGTTTGTTCTGCCGGATATCGCCTGAGGTGCGATAATAGCGACACATGCGGAAACTGATGCTCCTTTTGGCTCTGATGCTGGCGCCCGCCTTCGCCGCTGAGGATACCCACCTTACCGTCGTGGTGACCAACAAGGACGGCAAGCCCATCGATCGCGCGAGCGTCGTCGTCAAGTTCGTGCAGGGCCGGTCGAAGCTGAAGCTCGGCAAGAAAATCCGCACGGAGTGGGACCTCAAGACCAGCCAGGAAGGCGTCGCCAAGATCCCCAGCATCCCGCAGGGCAAGATTCTGATCCAGGTGATCGCGCCCAATTACCAGACCTTCGGCGAAACGTTCGACATCGAGGAGGCCGAGAAGACGGTCGAGGTGAAGCTGAATCCTCCGCAGCCCCAATATACCGCGCATCCCTAAAAAGCCGGTCGCGACGACAGAAGCGGCAGAAACTGTTTGACAGTTTCGCAGTCGCGTTTTATGATGGGGGCATCACTGAGAAAGGAGGTGGTCCAGTCGAATGATACCTGGTAGTAGAGACTGCACTCAAAATCCGCGAGAGGTGGCCGACTCTTAAAGTCGATCCTCCTAACGTTCAGGTTTCGTCCAGTGACGAGGCCGCCGCTCCCGTGGAACGGTCACCTCCCATGCGAAACTGAGTCTGATCTAGAAACCCCGCACCGGCCTAAAGCCTTGTCCAAGCGCTGCGACCGATGCGGGGTTTTCGTATCTTATGGTATAGTTAAAATCTCTGCCGCTCATGATTCGTCCGCGGCAATCCCATTGGAGAAATGTAATGAAAGCCGGAATTCATCCCGCCTATGAAGAAGTGAACGTCGTCTGCGCCTGCGGCCACACGTTCCGGACACGCACCGCGCATAAGGGCGATATCCGCGTGGAAATCTGCTCCAACTGTCATCCGTTCTTTACCGGGCGCCAGAAGCTGATCGACACGGAAGGGCGCGTGGATCGCTTCCAGAAGAAATATCAGAAGGCGCGCGAGAAGAACGACAAGAAGCAGCAGCCGGTTGCCTGAGCTCGTTTAAAACCCCGGGCCGCTGCCGCGCGGTGGGTTCTGTTTGACGCGCTGCTCTCGCTCTTTGCGCATTTTGTCGTACTCCACCTGCTGATCCGGGGAAAGCAGCGCGCGAATTTTTTCGGCCTGCTCATCGTGGATTTTCTGATACGCGGGCTTCATCTTCTGCCGCGTTTCTTCGACCCGCGCGCGAGTCTCGTCCATGATCGCGTCGAGCTTGGCGACCTGCTCCTCGTTCAGCTTCAGCCGCGATCGGTATTCAGCAATGACCTTCTTACGAAATTCTTCGGGATTTTTTGTGGCCGCCGGCTTGGCGACCACCACGGAGGCATTATAAAGCCTGTCTCCGAAAGCACCCAGCACCATTCCGCAGGCAAACACCAGCCCGACGTATAGGGTGATCATCCCGCGCGAAAATCTCATTTGATATCACCCGTCAGAACGTCGACGTAGGTGTTGGGGTGATTCTCGGTAAGCACGTCCACATAGCTAGCGCTGTAGACCGGAATCCGCTGCAGGTACGGGATCAGCACTACTCCCATCAGAATCGTAAGAGCGACCGTAGCTCCCACGCACACCTGGGCCACGCGCCGGAATATCGAGAGATTCGCGGCGCGCCGCGCGTCGATGCGCTGCCACAATCCGGGCATGAAACCAGCCCCGGCTTCCGGATCCGGGCACGCCTCCCGGTACTCGGCCCACAGCGCGTCCAGCTTGTCTCCCCGCGGCAGATTATCCTGCGGCATGCGATCCATCTTACACCTCTTATCCGCCTTGTAAACCCTTAACCCGAAACGGCTCCTGACTTATTCGTCCTGCGATTCGTAAGCCTTTAACACCCGCTGCCGGGCTCGAAACAACCGCACCTTCAGGGCGTTCTCATTCACGCGATAAATCTTTTCGAGCTCCTTGAGCGACAACCCTTCTACTTCCTTCAGCGTCAACAAGATCCGATCTTCCTCGGATACCTTCTCGAGCAACGCCTGCACCCGTTCTCGAACCTTGGTCCGGCGCTGATCCTCATTGCTACGCTTCCCGCTGGCGGCCGCATCCGCCAGCATCACCTGCTGCTCGCTCAGATCCGCCATCCGGCTTTCCTGCCGGCGGCGCTGTCGGCGAAGATAATCATACGCCGCATTCACTGTCAGCCGGTACAACCACGGCTCAAACACTTCCGAAGTCCGCAACTGGTCGAGTGAATAGTAGAGCCGCAGAAAAACTTCCTGCCCTACATCCTCCACGTCCTCAGGCCTGCCGATCAGACGCGCGATGGTCCCCAGGATCCGTTTCCTGTACGCCTGAACGACCTGATTGAACGCACCGTCATCTCCACTTCGAGCCCGTTCAATGAGTTCGAAGTCAACCAGCATGGCCACCGCCCGTCCCTAATCCCGGGTGCCCGGCGATGGTCCCACTCGAATCTATCCAGTTGGAGAGGCGCACCGGCTCTCTGTCAGGTTACAACAGGTAGGGCTAGCTTGATTGCGAAATGGCGTGAAAATCGGAAAGCGGGCGGCTATCCAGCGCGCCCGCCGGAAAAGACTATGCAGCGGCGTGCTGGCGGGGGCCCGGCGAGTCGACAGCTCGCCTCTTCCGTTCTACTGGCGCCCATCGGCGCGGCAAAGGAAGTTCTAATATCGAATACCGCTCCAGACACGAAATCAGCTCGTCCAGAGCCTGCTTTCTGTTCCGAAGGTGATCCAGCCGGGCCTGGATGACGCCAGGGTTGCCGGGGGAGTTGATAGACTTCATAGTACTCTCTCTTTTTTATTGGTTCCATGTGGATCACGCAATACCCATCTATAGGGGTATAATCCGAATCCCTTAACCCTCAAATGCGGGGTTTCTACCTGCATGATAAACTTAGATTTCCATGGATTTTCTTGCAGGGCTGAACCCGCGCCAGCGCGAAGCGGTTCAGCACGTCGAAGGACCGCTGCTGGTACTGGCCGGAGCGGGCAGCGGCAAAACCCGCGTGATTACTCATCGGATCGCCCATCTGATGACCGAGCACCGCGTGCCGGGATGGGCGATTCTCGCCGTCACGTTCACCAATAAAGCCGCGGGAGAGATGCGCGACCGCGTCCGGTCCCTGGCCGGCGGGATTTCCGGTGAAAATCCGACGGTCTCGACATTTCATTCTTTCTGTGTCCGCCTGTTGCGGCGGGAAGGCGCGCCACTCGCCTCCTTGCGGCCGGGATTTACCACCAGATTTACGATCTACGACGACGACGATCAGCTCGCGATTCTCAAATCGGTGTACAAAAGCGCCGGACTCGACGACAAGTTCCTCCAGTATCGCGCGGCGCTCGCGCGCATCAGTCACGCGAAAAGCCACCAGCAGAGTCCTGACGAGATGGCGCGCGCGGCGACCGACCCGGTTAGCGAACGCCTGGCGGTGGTTTACGAAAAATACGAAGCGCGATTGCGCGAATCGAACGCGCTCGATTTCGACGATCTGCTGCTCGAAGCCGTCCGCCTGCTTCGTCATGACGCGCCGACCCGCGAGCGCCTCAACCGGCGCTACGAATTCGTGATGGTCGACGAATATCAGGACACCAATCGCAGCCAGTATGAGCTGATGCGCCTGCTGACCGAGCAGCGCCGGAATATTTGTGTGGTGGGCGACGAGGACCAGTCCATTTACGGATGGCGCGGCGCCAATATCCGTAACATTCTCGATTTCGAGCGCGATTTTCCGGGCGCCACCATCATTCGCCTGGAGCAGAATTACCGCTCGACCAAGAATATTCTCGAAGCCGCCAACGGCGTGGTGGCCAACAATACCGAGCGCATCGGCAAATCGCTTTGGACCGAATCGGAGACCGGCGAAAAAATTACGTTGTATGAAGCGCCCGATTCCGAAAACGAGGCTTTGTACATCGCCGATACGATCGAGAACCGGCTGGCGCGCAATCCCCAGGATCGGGTCGCGGTTCTGTATCGAACCAACGCGCAGTCGCGGCAGATCGAAGAGGCATTGCGGCGATACGGCCGGAAATATGTCGTGGTCGGTGGATTCAGTTTCTACCAGCGAGCCGAAGTGAGGGATATTCTTTCGTATTTGAAAGTGCTGGTGAGCCCGCAGGATTCCATCAGCCTGCTGCGCATCATCAACGTTCCGGCGCGGGGCATCGGGCGGACAACGGTCGAGCAGATCGAGCGCTACGCGATCGAACACGAATTATCGCTATGGCCGGCGCTGGTCGAAATGCTGGGGCAGCACGCGTTCCCGCCGCGCGCAGAGTCATCGCTCGCGGCGTTCCATCGCATGATCGAGGAACTGATGGCGGGTGTCGAGAGCCGGCCGGTTTCCGAAACCCTGCAAGTGATTTTCGATCGCACCGGATATCGAAAAATGCTGGAGGAAGAGAACACGGAGGAATCACGCGCCCGCCTGGGAAACCTGGACGAACTTTTGAACGCCGCGGCCGACGCGTCCGAGCGCGGCGAAGGCTTGCGCGATTTTCTGGACCACGCCGCGCTGGTTTCCGACGCCGATTCCGCCGACGAACGCGCGCCGGTTTCGCTGCTGACCTTGCACAACGCCAAGGGCCTGGAATTTCCGGTGGTGTTCGTCGCGGGTCTCGAAGAAGGGCTGTTTCCGCACAGCCGGTCGCTCGATTCGGCAACGGCGATGGAAGAGGAACGGCGATTGTGTTACGTCGGCATGACGCGTGCCGAGACCAAGCTGTATCTTAGCTGGGCGCGATATCGCCGCAGGTATGGCGGAGGGCAGCCGGAAGCGTCCATTCCGTCGCGATTCCTGAAAGAAGTCCCGGCGGCGCTGCTCGATCGCGTTCGTGGCGATCAGGGTCACGTCGATGTGTACGCGGAACGCTACGAGGTCCGCGACGCAGCCCGGCGAAACCTTTATACTGGGAAGACTTACAACTCGGTGGAGAACATCAGACGGTTCTTCAGCGAGCGCGGCATGCCGGCTCCGCAGGGCTTATCGAAGCCTGCCGCGGCTCCGCTTGCGGGGAATTCAAATGTAGGGCAGCCGGTTGCAGGACATAATGTGCCGGGCGCTGCGGCATCGGCCAAGAAGGCGGGCAAGAAATTCGGACCCGGCTCGACCATCGAGCACGCCAAGTACGGCCGTGGCACGGTGATCCGCCTGGAAGGCTCGGGCGACGATACCAAGGTCACGGTGAGTTTCCCCGGATACGGGTTGAAGAAGCTGGTTGCGAAATACGCAGGGATCAAGATTGAATGAACACGAAAAAAGTCACCGATAAAGTAGAACGCAAGAAGCTGAAGCGCGCCGCGCGCAAGAAGGCCGCGCCGGTTGCCAAGCGCGCCGCGGATGTGGCCCGTGGATCGCAGAAGCGCAAAGTAAAGAAGATGGCCAAGGGTCAGCGCAAGCGCTAGCTGTGTGTCCCTTTTCCAGACCAAGTCGATCGACCAGCTGATCGAGTCCTCCGACGAGCCGTCCCATCGTCTCAAGCGGACGCTAGGTCCGTGGTCGCTGGCGTTTCTGGGGGTGGGCATCGTCATCGGCTCGGGCATTTTCACGGTCACCGGGACCGCGGCGTCGGGGAAAACAATCACCAGCCCCGGATTGATGCAATCGACGGTGCTGGACATCCTGGTGCACGGGCGGGCGGCGGCATCCACGCTGGGAAGGCCCGGCGCGGGTCCGGCGATCCTGGTGTCGTTCCTGCTGGTTCTGGTGGCCTGTCTTTTCTCCGGGTTGTGTTTCGCTGAGCTGGCTTCGATGATTCCGATCGCGGGCAGTACCTATACGTATGCGTACGCAATCCTGGGCGAGATCTTTGCCTGGATCATCGGCTGGGATTTGATTCTGGAATATGCGGTGGCCAACATGTCGGTGGCCGTCGGTTTCTCGGCGTATTTGCAGGATCTCGGCGACAATATTTTCGGCTTCCACCTTCCGGCCGCGATCGCCTATCCCAAGTTCGCGGCGCCCGGATCGCCCGCGGGAATTTACAACCTGCCGGCGCTGCTGATCACTCTGGCGGTCACCTGGGTGCTGGTTCGCGGCGTCAAGGAAAGCGCCGAAACCAACACCGTGATGGTGCTCATCAAGATCGCGGCGATCCTGATTTTCAGCCTGGGAGCGGTGCGCGCCATCAACACCACGAACTGGCATCCGTTTGCGCCGCACGGCTGGGCCGGGATCGTCAGCGGCGCAAGCATCGTGTTTTTCACCTACATCGGATTCGACGCCGTATCTACCGCGGCGGAAGAATGCCGCCGCCCGCAGCGCGATCTGCCGTTCGGGATCATCGCGACGCTGATCATTTGTACGCTGCTGTACGGCTCGGTTTCGATCGTGCTGACGGGCATCGCGAATTGGAAAACGCTGGATCCGGACTCGGCCGTCGCCACTGCGCTCAAGAACGTCGGCTACAACCGGCTTCGTCTGATCGTCAGCGCGGGCGCGCTCACCGGCATGATTTCGTCGCTGTTAGTCGGCCAATACGGTCAGGCGCGCATCTGGTTCGCGATGTCTCGCGACCGGCTGCTTCCCGCGGCCTTCGGCGCCGTGCACAAAACGTTTCGCACGCCCTACATCGGCACCTGGATCGCCGGACTGCTGGTGGGAATCCCGTCGGGCCTCTGGGATATCGACACCTTCGCCGAGCTCACCAACATCGGAACCTTGTTCGCGTTCATTATCGTCGCGGCGAGCGTGATGGTGCTACGCACGAAACAGCCGGATCGTGTGCGCTCGTTCCGCGTGCCGTTGGTCCCTCTTATCCCGATCCTGTCCATCGCCTGCTGCCTGGTTCTGATGATGGGTTTGCCGCTGCTGACCTGGATTCGGTTCGTTCTGTGGCTGGCGATCGGGTTGGTGGTGTATGTCTTCTATAGCCGGCATCGGACGGAGAAATTGGCCGCGAATGAACGCTGATGCCCGCGAATCTCGGATCCGCGCGCGCCCGCATACCTACTCAAGGAGTTCGCATCCCGACGGATTCGCGACTTCGAAGGAGGCTCCCGCGCATCCTCAAACAATTGTTCGATAGATTCGTGTTCATCGGCGTTTCTTCGCGGCCTATAAACTCTTAGTAGGAGACGCCGGGCAATCCTCTCATGCACCGCATCATCATCGGCACCGCCGGTCACATCGATCACGGAAAGACCTCGCTGGTGCGCGCGCTCACTGGCATCGATACGGATCGCCTGGACGAGGAAAAGCGCCGCGGCATTTCGATCGAGCTCGGCTTCGCGCATCTTGGGTCTCTCAGTTTCGTCGACGTTCCCGGCCACGAGCGATTCGTCAAGAACATGCTCGCGGGAGCAACCGGCATCGACGCCGTGCTGCTGGTGATCGCCGCCGACGAATCCATCAAGCCGCAAACGCGCGAACATTTCGATATCTGCCGCCTGCTGGGTATTCGACGCGGCGTCATCGCGCTGAGTAAATCGGATCTCGTCGATAATGACCTGCTGGAACTGGCGCGTCTCGAAGCGGAAGAATTCGTCGCCGGATCGTTTCTTGAAAATGCGCCGGTCATACCGGTCAGCTCCACCACCGGCGAGGGACTCGAACAACTTCGCGCCGCGCTCGAACAAATCGCCGCCGGGATTGCAGGCAAGGACGAGTCGCGCCATCCGCGTTTGCCCATCGATCGCAGCTTTTCCATTCGCGGCCACGGCGCCGTCGTGACCGGAACGCTCATCGCGGGCAGCCTCGCCTTGCAGGACGAAGTGGAGCTATATCCGGGCGGCGCGCGCGCGCGCATTCGTGGGTTGCAGGTGCACGGCTCGCCTGTCGATCGCGCGCACGCAGGAGATCGCGCCGCGGTGAATCTCGCGGGCATCGAATCGGGCGAAGCGCGCCGCGGAATGACGCTCGCGCCGCCGGAAATTTTTCAACCAACCAAACTGGTCGATTGCGTCTTTGATCTGCTCGCGTCCGCCCATCCGTTGAAGCATCGCGCCCCGGTGCACTTTCACGCCGGAACCGCGGAGGTGGAAGCGGAGGCCCGCTTAATCGCGTCGCTCGATCCGATGCAGCCCGGTTCGCGCGCGCACGTTCGATTTCTGCTGCGCGAGCCGCTTCTGCTGCTGCCCTCCGACAGGTTCATCGTGCGGATGTTTTCTCCGGTCGTGACCATCGGCGGCGGAGTGGTGCTCGATATCGCCGCACCGGCACGCATCCGGAGGCTCGATCTCGATCGACGTCTTTCGCAACTGGAAGCGGGCGACCGGGTGGCGCTGCTGGTGGGCGAATCGAAATTCGGCATGAGCATCGCGGACCTGATCGCCCGGACCGGCGAACGCGAGGTCCGGGAATCCGGCGATTTGATTCGCCTTGGCGGAGAATGGATCGCGTCAAAATCAATGATCGAGAAGAAAATCGCGCAATTTCGGAATATTGTGCGGGATTTTCACCGGGAATATCCGTTGAAGCCGGGTTTATCCAAGGAAGAATTACGCAGTCGCGAACTTCCCGGCGCGCCGCCGTTTCTGCTGGATGCGATTCTCGCCCGTGCGACAGATATCGTCGCCGATGGCGAGATCGTCCGGCTTCGGTCGCATTCGGTCGCGCTCAAACAAGATGAAGAAACGGCCACGACGATAATCGAAGCTCTGTTTCGTGACGCCGGTCTGGCGGTTCCGTCCACCAACCAGGTGCTCGCAAAATCCGGCGTCGAAACTTCCCGCGCGCGCGCTCTGCTCCAGATTCTTTTGAGGAATCGGAAGCTGATTCGCGCGGGAGACGATCTCATTTTTCACGCGTCCGCGATAGACTCGCTTCGTCAAACTCTTGCGGCCCGCAAGGGCGCCCGTTTTTCCGTCGCCGACTTCAAAGACTGGACCGGGGTGTCTCGAAAGTACGCCATTCCGTTGCTCGAATTCTTTGATCGGGAAAGAGTTACGCGACGCGAAGGAGATGCGCGGATTGTGATTTGACGGATGGCGAAGAAAGAGCGAATATAGATGCGTGCCCGAACTGATCGGCATCGCCCGTATGGCTGCGGAGAGCCCCCGCCTGGAGGCCAAGCGGCGCGTCGAATATTTCGAGCTGGAAACGCGATCCTTTCTGACCCGTTGCGACAACACGCGCTTGCCGTTCCGGTGGACCATCAATCCCTATCGCGGTTGCGAATATGGCTGCAAATACTGCTATGCTCGATACGCTCATGAATTCATGGAGCTGCGCGACCCGATCCAATTCGAGCGCCAGATCTACTCCAAACGTTTCCATGCCACGCGTTTTTGCGACGAGTTGCAACACTTGAAAAAGGGCGAAACGATCGCGCTTGGCACCGCGACCGACCCTTATCAACCCGCCGAGCGGCGATACGGCGTGACCCGGAGGATTCTGGAAATATTCGCGGCAACCGCGGGATTTCGCCTGGGAATTACGACAAAATCCGACTTAATCTTTCGCGATTTGCATTTACTCCGTGAAATTGCGCGCCGGCATTACTTGAGTGTGCACATGACGATCACCACCATGGACCGCGGCCTGGCGCGATTGTTGGAGCCGATGGCGCCGCGTCCCGATCTGCGGCTCGGCGCCGTACGAAAGTTGAGCGCCGCGGGAATCCACGTGAGCATCAACTGCGCGCCGGTGATGCCGCTGATCAACGATAGCGATCCGAGCCTGGATGCGGTTGCGAAGGCCTCAGCGCGCGCCGGAGCGGTGGGATTCTGGCACAACGTCCTGTTTCTGAAGCCGTGCTCGCGCGAAGTGTTCCTGCGCTTCCTTTCCCAGCACTTCCCGCAATTGCTGCGACGTTATCGCCAGCGCTATGAGCGCTCCGCATATCTCACCGGCGATTATCCGGAGAAAATCCGCGAACGCGTCCACAATATCCGCAAGCGCTACGGTCTCGATCAGGATCGGCCATGGAGCGAGCCGGAATTATGGCCGCAAGACAAGCAGCTTGACCTTTTTTCCTGATAAATCCCGCATCGTCGATAAAATAAAAGAAGCGTGAAAGACGAAGCTTACATGAGCATGGCGATCGAACTGGCGCGCGAAGCCGAGGCGGCGGGTGAAGTGCCGGTGGGCGCGATCGTCGTCGTGGACGGCCGCGTCATCGGGCGCGGCCGCAATTCCCCGATTGCGCGGAACGATCCCACGGCGCATGCGGAAATTCTGGCGCTGCGCGAAGCGTCGGCGGCGATCGGAAATTATCGACTGGAAGGCGCGACCTTGTATGTGACGCTGGAGCCTTGTGTGATGTGCGCCGGTGCGCTGGTCGCGGCGCGCCTTGAGCGGCTGGTATTCGGCGCGCGCGACCTGCGCTTTGGCGGAGTCCGCAGCAAATTTCGCGTCGCGGACTCCGAACTGCTGAATCATCGTGTCGAGATCGTCGAAGGCGTGCTGGGAGCCGAATGCTCCGGCGTCCTCCAGCGATTCTTTGCAACCAAACGCGGCTAAGCGGTGCGGCCCAACGGGCTCGGGAATTCGAGATGGACCGGGCGCTTGACTACGTCGGTCCGCAAATTGACGGCGCGAGACGGACCGATTCGAGACGGCCCATGAAAATAATCGTCGAGCGGAAACAACGGATACGGGGTTAATTCCGAAAACTACGCCCGAGTTTCTGCTCGATCCGGTACACGGCATGGAAGAAATTGCCACGGTCGATCCTCAACTTACGAGCGCACAGTTTCCAATCGGCGCCGAGCAAAAAGTGATACCGAAACAGGCGGTATTCGAATTCACTCAGCGTTCTCCGGGCCACCAGGCAGAAATCGGCGATGTATTCTTCATCCTTTCGGCCCCACGTGCTCGGGCGTGAACGCCCCAGATGCGGCTCGAGCGAAACCCGGCTCAAGTGCCTTTCTTGTGTCACACAGCGCAGAAAACGGTCACAACAGATCCTGAAAATCGATCTCAGTACGCAGTTGCAGGGGGAAACCGTTCCTCGCTTACCGATGCGCAGTCCTGATCCGTGGCACTGCGCGCAGTGGTGCATGGCTAACGCCAGCGTTTCCGATCGAGTCCATTCCATTTTTGTTTTACCCAACTTTCCCGAACCTTAATTCCATTTCTATTTTGAAACGGGCATAGAGGTATAGTACGGCTATTGTTCCGATACTGTCAATTATTATTTCGGAAATTATAGTTTAATATCGCGATAAACCGCTAAGACTTCACGGGCAGTTTGATCCCAATGGAAACGGCGCGCCTGTGCGAGACCGGCGGCGACCATCTTTCGCCGGCGTTCTTCATCAAGCAGCACCTCGCGCAGGCCCCGCGCGATATCGAAAACGTTGTCGGGACTCACCAATTCGGCGGCGTCGCCGGCGGCTTCGACCAGCGGCGGAATATCGGATGCCACCACCGGAGTCCCGCAGGCCATCGCTTCCAGCGGAGCCAGCCCGAATCCTTCATAGAGCGAAGGAAATGCAAATACGGCCGCGGCTCGATAGAACACACGCAAGGTTTCGCGGGGCACGAATCCGAGGAAACGAACCACCGGCTCCATGTGTGTTTCGACGACGGCGCGCCGCACCGAGGGGTTCCTCGAAAGTTCGTCACCGATAATAATTAAGCGCAAATCGCCGTAATCCGGATGATTTTCGAAACTCGCGCGAAGAGCGCCGAAGGCCTGGATCAGGCGTGGGACGTTTTTCTGCGGGCGAACGGTTCCCGCGTACAGAATGAACGGCGGGCGAATCGAGTATCGATCCAGAATCTGGCGGTCCTGGCCGCCGTTATCGTCGGCGGTGAAAGCCGGATCGGGCGCACTGTAAATCGTGCGGATGCGATCCGCGGGAATCCCCAGCACCGACTCGATGTCGCGGCGCGTGGAGTGCGAAACGGTGATGATGCGGCTGGCGCGTTGTGCTCCGCGGCGATACCTTTCCTCCTGAAGCGTATGGCGGAAATCCGGCCGGGATGGAAACAGCAGCGTGCTCATATCGTGAATGGTGACGACGTAGGGGCGCGGCATCCACCAGGCGATCGAATTCAGCGGAATATGGTACAAATCCGCGTGAAAAGATCGTAGAAAATGCGGGAATGTTAAATTATGTAATAGTTGCGTTTCCGGACGCGCATAAATAGCCGTGGTGAAATTCGGGCCTAATCCGGTCACGTCGTCCGCCTCGTGTGGACGCACCACCAACGTGTAGCGGTTGAAAGAATCGAGGCGGGCCAGGCTCCGGGTTAGATTGCGGATGTATGTGCCGAATCCGAAGTCCCGAACATGCCGGGCGTCGATGACGATATGGAGCGACGACGGCATGTAGAGAGGCTTTGCCCCAATCAGCGCACCGCGACAGCGCCGAGCTTCCAGGCGTACAGCGGGAATCGATCCGTCAACACGCCGACCTTGCGGCGCACCTCGGCGAGAACGTCCTCGTTCGAAATGTTTTCAATCACGCGCGCAATCAGGCCGGCGACTTCGCGCATTTCGGCTTCCCCAAACCCGCGCGTGGTGACCGCCGGACTGCCAAACCGCATGCCGCTCGGATTGAGCGGCGGATTCACGTCGAACGGAATCGTATTCTTGTTCGCGGTGATATGAGCGCGATCGAGGGCGGCCTCGGCTTCCTTGCCACGGACGCCTTTGGCGAACACGTCCACCAGCATCAGGTGCGTGTCGGTGCCGCCCGAAATCACGCGGCATCCAGCCTCAGCGAGCCCGGCGGCCAGAGCCTTGGCATTGGCGAGCACCTGTTTCTGATACCCCACGAATTCCGGCGTCGCGGCCTCCTTGAAGCACACCGCCTTGGCGGCGATGATGTGCACCAGCGGTCCTCCCTGCACGCCCGGAAAGACGACTTTATCGACGGCCGCGCCGTATTTCTCCTTGCAAAGAATCATGCCGCTGCGCGGCCCGCGCAAGGTCTTATGCGTCGTTGACGTAACGATATCGGCAAATGAGCACGGATTCGGATGAACGCCCGCCGCGACCAGTCCTGAAAAGTGCGCCATGTCGACCAGGAAAATCGCGCCGGCCGCATCGGCGATCTGGCGGAAGCGCGCGAAATCGATGATGCGGGAATAGGCGCTGCCGCCGGCAATGATCATTTTCGGCTTGTGTTCCTCGGCCAGACGGGCAAGCTCGTCGTAATCGATGCGCTCATCTTCCTTGCGCACGCCGTAGGGGATCACCTTATAAGTCTTGCCTGAAAAATTCAAGGGATGGCCGTGAGTCAAGTGGCCGCCGTGGGAAAGATTCATCCCCAGGATGGTGTCGCCGGGATTCAACACGCTGGCGTAGGCGGCCTGATTCGCCTGCGAACCGGAATGCGGTTGGACGTTGGCGTATTCGGCGTGGAACAGCGCCTTGGCGCGATCGCGCGCCAGATTTTCCACCACATCGGTGTATTCGCATCCGCCATAATATCGCTTGCCGGGATAGCCCTCGGCGTACTTATTGGTGAACACGCTGCCGGCTGCTTCGAGCACGGCCTCGGAGGTGAAATTCTCGCTCGCGATTAGTTCCAGGCGGGAGTTCTGCCGCTCGGTCTCCTTGCGGATCATCTCCGCGATTTCGGGATCCACTTGGGCCAGCGGCCGGGCCATTCTTTCCTGTTCGGTCATATTCGTTCAGAACCTGCTTCCAGTTTCGCGATTTTTTCGATCCGGCGCGAGCGCCCTCCGCCGTCGAACAGCGTCTCGCGAGAGAAATGCGCGGGCCGTCTCAGGGAGCGCCCGGCCCTTGATGGATAAACTCTAATTTTATCACCCCGCGGGAACGAATCCGGACGAATTTGTTTGTCAACCGCGCGGCATGCGAATGCGTCTAAACTTTACCCTTAGGATGATCAACGGCAAGCGAATTGTGATTGTACTGCCGGCGTACAATGCCGAGAAGACGCTCGAAGCGACCGTACGCGAACTGCCCGAGATCGTCGACGAGTGCATCCTGGTGGATGATTTCAGCACGGATCAGACCGTTGCGCTGGCGCGGAGGCTGGGCCTCACGGTGAAGGTTCACGCGAAAAACCTCGGTTATGGCGGCAACCAGAAGACCTGCTACGCCGAGGCGCTGGCGCGTGGAGCCGACGTGGTGGTCATGTTGCATCCCGATTATCAATATTCACCGCGGCTGGTGACGGCCATGGCGAGCATGGTCGCCTATGGCGTCTACGACCTGGCGCTCGGTTCGCGGATCCTGGTCGGCGGCGCGCTCCGGGGCGGGATGCCATTTTACAAATACCTGGCCAACCGTGCGCTCACCGCATTTGAGAATCTTTGGACCGGCGTGAGTTTGTCGGAGTATCACACCGGTTTCCGGGCTTTCAGCGCGGAACTGCTGCGCGCGCTGCCGCTCGATCGCAACTCTGACGATTTCGTGTTCGACAATGAGATGCTCGCGCAGGCGATTTTTTTCGGAGCGCGCATCGGCGAAGTATCCTGCCCGACGCGCTATTTCCCTGAAGCTTCCTCCATCAATTTCCGCCGAAGCACGGTGTACGGTTTCGGCGTCCTCAAGACGACGGTGCTGTGCAGGTTGGCGAAATGGGGCCTGTATCGCGCTCCTATTTTTCAGTTTGAAAAACAGCCGCAGACCGCCGACGCTCCGCCCGTGTTTCAGGATCGCGCGTGAGGGCCGATTCCCTCCGCAACCCTTATTCCCTCGCGTTTGCGTGTCTCTTGCTGTTTGCGATCGCGCGTCTGTGGATTGAGCCCATTCGCTCCAGCTTCTGGGTGGACGAAATGGTGACCGTGTTCGTGGTGCATCACGGCGCTGCGGATCCGTCGCTGGCCATCGCGCCGCAGGTTTCCCAATCGATTTACTACAACGTGGCGCGCGCCGCGGATACGATCTTCGGCGTGTCGGAGGACGGCTACCGCATTCCCTCCATCCTCTTCGCGGCGCTGGCGCTGTTGCTGGTTGGGCGGGTTGCGGCGCGTTTGATCGATCCCAAAGCCGGCTGGTTCGCCGCGTTCGCGTGTCTGGCCCTGCGCGGATTCAACCAGGAATCGTCGGACGCGCGCCCCTACGCCATGGGATTCTGCATCGTCGCGGCGGCCTTTCTGTTCCTGGTGCGCTGGCTCGATTCGGAAAAGTGGCTCGACGCGGCCGGGTTCGTGATCTGCGCAGCGCTGATCTGGCGCGTGCATCTTCTGTTCTGGCCGCTGTACCTCGCGTTCGGCGTGTACGCCGTTGTGCGGATGGTTCGCGGTGAGACCAAAGTGAACTGGACGCGGGCTCTGTCCGTATTTGCCCTGCTCGGGCTGGCCCTTTTGCCGCAGGGGATCGAGGCGTTTTCGCTGTATCGCGAAGCGGGCCGGCATGCGTTTGCCGACGCGCCCACCCTTCGCCAACTCGTCGACGCGCTGAAGTGGAAGCTCATGCTCGAATGCGGCGCCGGCGCGTGGATCGTAGCTCGGGCGCTGCGCTGGAAGCATGCCTCGAAATTTCCGTGGGCTGCGGCGAGCTTGATCGCCGGATGGTGGCTCATTCATCCCTTGAGCCTGTTTGCGCTTTCCTGGATCACGGGAAACAGCATGTTCGTGCCGCGCTATCTTTCGCCGGCGCTTCCCGGGGCCGCGCTCGCCGCGACGTTCCTCGCATCGCGATTCGTGCCGCCCGTCGAATGGAATCGCGTGACCTTGGTGTTCGCCGCGGCGGTTTGCCTGGTGGTGGGGCAGTGGGGACGATTGCCACCGTCGAGCTCGGATTGGCGCGCTGCCGCGCTCGCTGTCAACCGGCTCGGCGCCGATACGCCGGTGGTTTGCCCGAGTCCGTTCGTCGAAGCAGTCTCGCCGGTCTGGCGTCCCGACTATCCTCTTCCCGGATTCCTCTACGCGCACCTGCCGGTGTACCCGGTGCACGGCAAACAGATCCTGTTTCCATTTAAGGACTCTCCGGAAGCGGAGCGATACGCCGTGTCGCTTTCGAGGAGCGTTTTTCCATCGGCCGGACGATTCGCAATCTACGGCGGGAGGGGAAACGTCCGTTATTGGAGACATTGGTTCGAGGCCCGGCCAGAGCTGGCGGGGTGGACGAACCAGCGGCTGGGCTCGTTCGGAGATGTGGACGTGGTGTTGTTCGAACGGCCCCGTTGAAACCGCGCTCCCTGGCTGTTCAGCGAGCCGCTCAGTTCGAGCCTTGCACCAGTTCCAGGAACGCCTGCGCCGCGTGGCTGAGCGCGCGGCGCGCCGGATACGCCAGCCGGATCTGGCGGTCGACGCGCATTTCCTTGATCCGCACTTCGCACAGAATTCCCTGGCGCACTTCTTCATCGACGCACATCCGCGGCAGGAACGCGACGCCTTGCCCGCGCTGCACCATCTTGCGGATCGCCTCCACCGTCGGCATTTCCAGATCCATGTTCAACGGAACCTTGTTGCGCTGAAATTCGCGGATCACCAGGCCGCGATACGGGGAAACAACGTTGTGGGCAATAAATGTTTCAACCCCGAGCTCGCTGATCGAGATCTCCCCGCAGCCTGCGAGCCGGTGCGACGGCGAAACAATGAAGGAAAGATGATCGGTGAAAATGACGGTGGTCACTACGCGCTCGTCTTCCGGGTCGTAGGTGAGGATGCCCAGCTCCAAATCGCCGTCCATCAGCTCGGACGGAATTTTGCTCGATAAGCTCCGGCGGATCTGCACTTTGATTTTCGGAAACGCCCGGCGGTAGCGCTCGATGTGATCCAGCAGATACAGCGTTGACGATTCGTTGGCGCCGATGGTCAGCCGTCCCGCTGATTTGTCGCGCAGCTCGGCCAGCGCGTTTTCGAGATCGCCTTGCAGATTTTCATAGCGCCGCGCATAATCGGCCACGATTTTCCCGGCGTCGGTCAGCAGCAGATCCTTGGCCGAACGGTCGATCAGTTTCTCCCCCAGTTCGGACTCCAGGCGTTGGATCGACAACGAGATCGCGGGTTGCGTTCGCAGCAGTTTTTCCGCGGCTCGCGAAAAACTCTTTTCGTTCGCTACGGTTAGCAAGACTCGAAGCGGGTGCAATTCCATAAGTGCCAATTATAGATTACTGAAAAATATAAATTTGTCAAATTTGGTCAGCAATGTCATGCTGATTTTATGGCTGATCGCGTATACATCTTCGATACGACCTTGCGGGATGGGGAGCAGTCGCCAGGATGCAGCATGACCGTTCCGGAAAAGCTGCGGATGGCGGCGAAGCTGGTGGACCTTGGAGTCGATATTCTGGAGGCGGGTTTTCCCATCGCGTCGGAAGGCGACGCGGAAGCGGTGGACGCTGTGAGCCGCCAATTTCCGTGGGCGAGCGTGGCGGCGCTCGCGCGCGCGAACAAGCCGGATGTCGAGGCGGCGGCGCAATCGCTGAAGCATGCGCGGCGCCCGCGCATCCACACCTTCATCGCCACCAGCGACATTCATCTGAACTTCAAACTGAAGAAATCGCGCCAGCAGGTTTTGGATGAAGCCTGCGCGGCAGTCGCGCTTGCCCGCTCGTATGTCGATGACGTCGAATTTTCGGCCGAAGACGCGACGCGCACCGATTGGGATTACCTCGAAGAGATTTCGCGAGCCGTGGTCGCTGCGGGCGCGAGGACCGTGAATCTGCCCGATACGGTCGGCTATTCAGTTCCCGATGAATACGCGGCGATGATCGGGAAAATGGTGAAGGTGCTGGGCGATTCGGCCGTGGTCAGCGTGCATTGCCACGACGATCTGGGCATGGCCGTCGCCAATTCGCTCGCGGCGTTGCACGTCGGCGCGCGGCAGATCGAGTGCTGCGTAAACGGGATCGGCGAGCGCGCGGGAAATGCCGCGCTCGAAGAGCTGGTCATGGCGATGCACACGCGCCGCGATCGTCTGCCGTTTGAAACGCGCATCGTGACCGAGCAACTATTCCCGGCCAGCCAGTTGCTGGCGTCTCTGATCAGCTTTGGTCCCCAGCCCAATAAAGCGATCGTGGGCGAAAATGCGTTCGCGCACGAGGCGGGGATTCACCAGGACGGATTTTTGAAGGAGCGCACCACCTACGAAATCATGGAGCCGAAATCGGTCGGCGTGCCGGAGACCAGGCTGGTGCTCGGCAAGCACAGCGGACGCCACGCGCTGGCGAAGCGTCTCGAAGACCTCGGGATTCCGCTGCACCGCGACGAGCTCGATGTGGTTTACCAGCGCTTCACGGCGCTCGCCGACCGGAAGAAAGGCTTGCGCAACGACGAAATCGCGCAGCTCGCCCGTCAGGTGCTCGAAGAGACGAAAACGTCGGGGGCAGCGGCGGACTGAGAATTGGCTTCCTCGGATTTCGGCGTGCATTCGCGTCCGTTCGCGGCCAATAATGATTTTGAATGAATCTTAAAATTCTGCTTCTCCCCGGCGACGGGATCGGCGCGGAAGTCACGCGCGCGGCCGTTCAGGTTCTCGAAACCGTCGCGAAGAAATTCGGTCACACGATTGACTTTTCCGAAGGCCTGATCGGCGCTGCGGCGATTTACGAGACCGGATCGCCGCTCCCGGACGACACGTTGAACAAAGCGCTGGCCGCCGACGCGACCCTGCTCGGCGCCGTCGGTTTGCCGCAGTTCGATAACGCGCCGCCCGAAACGCGGCCCGAAAAAGGGCTCCTCGGGATTCGCAAGGCGCTGGGCGTGTACGCCAATCTGCGGCCGGTAAAGATGTGGCCCGCCCTGGTCGATTCTTCGCCGCTCAAGAACGAAATCGTCGCAGGAACCGACATGATCATCGTTCGCGAGCTCAACGGCGGCCTGTATTACGGCACGCCGCGCAGCCTCGACGCGGATCGCGCGGTCAACACCATGGCCTACACGAGGCCGGAAATCGAGCGTGTCGCGCGCAAGGCGTTTCAGCTCGCGCGCGGCCGCCGGAAGAAAGTCACCAGCGTCGATAAATCCAACGTGATCGAAAATTCGCAGCTCTGGCGGCGCGTGGTCATCGAGGTCGCGCGCGAATTTCCCGATATCGAACTCGATCATCTGCTGGTCGACAACTGCGCGATGCAACTGGTGCTGAATCCCCGGCGTTTCGACGTGATGCTCACGGAAAACCTGTTCGGCGATATTCTGAGTGATGAGGGCGCCGTGCTCGCGGGATCGATCGGCATGCTGCCGTCGGCGTCGCTCGGCGAATCGAAAGGCTTATACGAGCCGGTGCACGGCTCCGCGCCCGACATCGCGGGGCAGAATAAGGCGAACCCGTTCGGCGCGATCGGAAGCGCGGCAGCGCTGCTCGATTACACGTTCGGGTTGGGAGAAGAAGCCGCGGCAGTGAGTCGCGCGATCGGGAAAGTGCTCGATTCGGGCTGCGTCACGGCGGATTTGAAACCGAAAGGCTCGCCGGCGACGACCGAACAAGTCGCCCGTGCGGTGTGCGAAGGCATCTGATGGAACCCCAACCAATGAAGAAACGGACGATTATCGAAAAAATCTGGCGCGATCACGTCGTGGCCGAGCGCGAAGGGGCGCCCGCGCTGTTCTACGTCGATCTGCACCTGGTCCATGAAGTCACTTCGCCGCAGGCGTTCGATGGCCTGCGCAAGCGCGGGCTCAAGGTTCGCCGTCCCGATCTGACGGTCGCGACGACTGATCATTCCACGCCGACCACTCCGCGCGGACTGCCGATCGTCGACAAAATCGCAGCGGCGCAGATCGATCGCCTGGAACAGAATTGCCGCGATTTCGGCATCCCCTGCTACGGACTTTCGAGCGAGCGGCAAGGCATCGTCCACGTCATCGGCCCCGAACTCGGCCTTACGCAGCCCGGCATGACGGTGGTCTGCGGCGACAGCCACACCTCCACGCATGGCGCGTTCGGGGCGCTCGCCTTCGGCATCGGAACCAGCCAGGTGGAGCATGTGCTCGCCACGCAATGCCTGTTGCAGCAGCCATCGAAAACGTTCGCGGTGCGCGTCGACGGCGCCTTGAAACCCGGCGTGACGGCGAAGGATATCATCCTCGCGCTGATCGCCAAAATCGGCATCGGCGGAGGCACCGGCTGCGTGATCGAGTATTGCGGATCGGCGATTCGCGCGCTCTCGATGGAGGAGCGCATGACGGTCTGCAACATGTCGATCGAAGGCGGCGCCCGCGCCGGCTTGATCGCACCCGATGCGACGACCTATCAGTACGTCGCCGGCCGGCCATTCTCGCCGAAGGGCGCTGACTGGGACGCGGCCGTCGCGCGCTGGCGCGAGCTTCCTACCGATGAAGGCGCGACTTACGATCGCGAAGTTAGCATCGACGCGAACGCGCTCGAGCCGATGATCACGTTCGGCACAAATCCCGGCATGGGCATTCCGATCTCGGCCGCGGTTCCCGATCCTGCAAGCATCGCCGACCCGCTCGAACGCGAGACGCTCCACAAGGCCCTGCAATATATGGATCTTCCGGCGGGAAAACCGTTGGCCGGGCATCCGGTGAACGTCGTGTTCATCGGAAGCTGCACCAACTCGCGCATTTCCGATCTTCGCGCCGCGGCCGATATTTTGAAAGGCCGAAAAGTGAACCCGCATGTTCGCGTGATGGTGGTTCCGGGGTCGCAACACGTCAGGGCACAGGCGCAGGCCGAAGGACTCGACCGGATTTTTCGCGAAGCGGGCGCAGATTGGCGCGAAGCCGGATGCTCCATGTGCATCGCCATGAACGGCGATCAGTTGCAGCCCGGCGAGTATAGCGTGTCCACCAGCAACCGGAATTTCGAAGGCCGTCAAGGCAAAGGCGGCCGGACGTTTTTGGCAAGCCCATTGACCGCGGCGGCCACAGCCGTCACCGGCGTGATCACGGATGTGAGGACCCTGTTATGAAGTTCGATAGCGCGTATGTGGTCAATCAGACGGAGCGCGAAATTGCGCCCAAGCGATTCGAGAGTCATTTCGTGATTCTGCCGATCGATAATATCGACACGGATCAGATCATCCCGGCGCGATTCCTCAAAACCATTTCGAAGAACGGCCTGGGCGATCAGTTGTTTTACGACTGGCGCTATGATGCGTCGGGCGCTCCGAAAACCGATTTCATTCTGAACCGGCCCGAGGCGGTTCGCGCTCAGGTCTTGGTGGCCGGCGATAATTTCGGTTGCGGCAGCTCGCGCGAGCACGCGCCGTGGGCGCTGACGCAGTTCGGATTCCGGGCCGTGGTCAGCACGTCCTTCGCGGATATTTTCCGCCAGAATTCTTTGAAAAACGGCTTGCTTCCGATTGTCGTTCCGCCTGACATCCACGCCGCGCTGCTGGCTTCGCCGGGCGCGATCGTGAGAATCGATCTGGCGGCGCAAACCTTGACGCTCGAAGATGGCCGATCCGTCGAATTTCCCATCGATCCGTTCGCGAAACATTGCCTGCTCGAAGGCGTCGACGAGCTGGGCTATATCCTGCAACAAGAACCCGCGATCGCCAGCTACGAAGCGCGCCGCGCGGGGTCGATCAACACGCTCGCATAGATATTTCTCGTAGCGCTTCAATAAGTTGGCGAATTTGTGGCGAATCAATTTCCATAAATCGCGATAAAGATGAAGCATGAAGAAATATATTCGGGAAATGATCGATGATTTGCGGAAAAAGAACCCGTCCACCAAAGTCGCCGATTTGAACCCCCCGCCGGAGCCGGCGATGCCCTACGATCTGGAAAACCAGATCCTCTCGAAAAATCCGCCGGAACGTCTCAAGCAATTCGATTTTCAAGCGCAGCAGGAATCGGAACTCGAAGCAGAAGAATCCTAGCTGGCCGGCGAGAGCTTGCCGAGTAGCACCGCGCGCTGCGCGCCGGTGGCGGAAGGAAGATTCGCGGGCCGCCGGCGAACGAGTTCGTGGGCGAGAACCGCGAACGCGATGGCTTCCTTGGCGTCGGGATCGATGCCGAACTCGGCGCTGGTGACGACGCGGCAGTCGGGCAGGAGTTGCCGGAGGCGTCGCATCAGCGTTCGATTGTGAACTCCTCCTCCCGACGCAATCACTTCGGCGGCGCGTTCAAGCGAGGCGATGGCGCGGGCGATCGATTGCGCAGTCATTTCCGTCGCCGTCGCGATCAGGTCGGTCAACGGAAGACCGATCGCGAGCAGGCCGGCGACAAATTCGCGGCCGTACTGCTCGCGTCCGCAGGCCTTGGGAGGATCGAGAGCGAAATACGGATCGCTGAGCATCGATTCGAGCAGGCGCGGGTTGATATGGCCGCTTCGCGCGATCCGGCCTCCGCGATCGTAATGCTCCCGGCCCTCGGTCAACTGTGCGGCCAGCGCATCGATGACCATGTTGCCGGGGCCGGTGTCGAACGCGATCACGTCGCCGGGACCAGCGTTGGCGGAAATCACGCTGATGTTCGCGATGCCGCCGATGTTGAGCGCGATACGCCCGATCCGGCGGTCGCGAAATAGCAAATAATCGACGTAAGGGACCAGCGGCGCGCCCTTGCCGCCGGCGGCCAGATCGCGCTCGCGAAAATTCGAAATGGTCGCGATGCCGGTGCGTTCCACGACCACTGCCGCCTCGCCGATCTGCATCGTGCTGCGAATCGAGGCGCCCAGATACTCGACCGGCTCGGCTTCGTGAAAAATCGTCTGGCCATGCATGCCGATGAGCCCGACCGATTCGAGCGGCACGCGCGAACGCCGGCAGGTTTCACGAATCGCCGAGGCGTACAAATCGCCCAGCAGGAAATTCAAGCGCGCGATGGTCGCCGTATGCGTCATCGCGTTCGAGACCGAGAGCAGCGCTTCACGAACGAACTTCGGATAGGCCGTCGAGCGAAACCCGACGGGCGTGATTTTCAGACGTCCTCGCCGATTCACGATGTCGACGATCGCGACATCGATGCCGTCGAGCGAGGTGCCGCTCATCACGCCGGCGACTCTCACTTCAGCTCCCTTTGCAGGTCGGCCAGGAGCTGAAGCGCTTCAATGGGGCGCAGCGTATCGAGATTCAGATCGCGGATGCGAGAGGCAAGCTGATGGTTCACCGGCTCGAAAAGCTGGATCTGCACCGGTGCGGTTTGCGGCGCGAGTTCTTCGGTCACCGCCGATTCGTGAGCAGCGAGAATTTCGCGCGCGCGTTCGATGACGCTCATCGGAAGCGCGGCCAGGCGCGCGACTTCGATGCCGTAGCTTCGATCGGCGGCTCCCGGCTCGACGCGCCGTAAGAATAAAATTTGATCGCCCGATTCTTTTACCGAGACATGCAAATTGCGAACGCCTTCGAGTTGTTCGGCGAGTTCGGTCAGCTCGTGATAATGCGTCGCGAACAGCGTGTTGGCGCCAATGTGGCGATGAATGTGTTCGACGACAGCCCAGGCGAGCGCAAGCCCGTCATACGTCGCCGTGCCGCGGCCGATTTCATCGAGCACGATCAGGCTTCGCTCCGTTGCCGTGTTCAGGATGACCGCGGTTTCCGTCATCTCGACCATAAACGTGGATCGGCCCCGCGCGAGATTGTCGGCGGCGCCGATCCGCGTGAAGACGCGATCGACAATCGGCACCAGCGCGGATTCCGCCGGGACGAAGGATCCCATCTGGCCGAGAATCACCAGCAGCGCGGCTTGGCGAAGGTACGTCGATTTTCCGCCCATGTTCGGCCCCGTGATGACGGCGATGAATTCGGTCGCGGGGTGAAAATAAAGATCGTTGGGGATGAAGCGCGCCGCTTCGCGCTCGGCCAGCTTTTCAATGACCGGATGGCGGCCGGCGACGACGCGCAGTTCGCCATCGGAGGAAAAACGCGGACGAACGTAACGATTCTCGGCGGCGATCTCGGCCAGTGCGAGCGTCGCGTCGAGCTCCGCAATCGCCGCCGCGGTGGATTTGATGCGCGTCGCGTGCGCGGCGGTCAGGGCGCGAAGTTGCTCGAAGATCTCGCGCTCGATTTCGAGGATCTTTTCTTCGGCTTCAAGAATCTTGACTTCGAGTTCCTTCAATTCCGGAGTGCTGAAGCGCTCGGCGTTGACCAGCGTCTGCTTGCGTTCGTAATCGGAAGGCGCTAAATGCCGATTCGATTTCGAAATTTCGATGTAGTAGCCGAAAACATTGTTGAAGCGAACCTTGAGCGAGCCGATGCCGGTGCGCGCCCGCTCGCGCTGCTCGATTTGCGCGAGGTAGGTCTTGCTGTTGCGCGAAACGTCGCGCAACTCGTCGAGGCGGGAATCGAAACCGTCACGAATCGCGCCGCCGTCGTTTAGAGTAACGGGCGGCTCGTCGGCGAGCGCGGCCGCAATGCGATCGCGCACCTCGGCGACTTCATCGAGCCGTGAATCGAGGTCGCCAAGACGCGCCGATTTCGCCGGTGCAAGACGCTTCTTCAGGTCCGGCACGACGCCCAGCGACCGGGCGAGCGCCACGACGTCGCGCGGGCCGGCGGTCGAAAGAGAAATCTTCGACAGCAGACGTTCGAGATCGAGAATCGCGGAAAGATCTTTGGCGATTTCGGCGCGAAGGACGACGCTCGCGTACAACTCCTCCAGGGCATCGAGTCTCGCTTCGATCTCCACGGCGTCGATCGACGGCGCGAGCAGACGGCGGCGCAGCAGGCGTCCACCCATGCCGGTGCGGGTCCGATCGAGCACGTAGAGCAGGGTCGCATCCTTCGATTCCCCGGCGAACAATGGCTCGACCAATTCCAGATTGCGCACCGTGGTCGCGTCCAGAATCAATGTATCGGCGCGATTGTAGAACACCGGACGCTCCAGATGAGCGAGAGCGGTGCGCTGCGTTTCGCGGAGATAGTGCAGAATCGCGGAGGCGGCTCCGGTGGCGAGAGGACGCCCTTCGAGGCCGCATCCGTCGAGCGCCAGCAGCTTGAAGTGATCGCACAAACTTCGCGAGGCGTAATCCGCGCCGAAAACCCACGGTTCCACGCCGGTCTTCAAACACGGCAGATTCCGCGATTCGCCGGACGGCATCAGCGCTTCCCGCGCGTTCAGAGTTTCGATGGCCGCGTCCACTTCGGCGAGATCGATTTCGGTAGCGCGAAATTCACCGGTCGACACGTCGACGTGCGCGAGGCCGGCGCGCGCGCCGTCGGGCATCACGGCGGCCAGATAATTGTTTTCGTGCGAACGCAGCACCGCCGCGTTCATGGCGGTACCCGGCGTGACGATCCGCGTGACTTCCCTTTTTACTAGTTTCTTGGCCAGACGAGGGTCTTCCACCTGATCGCAGATGGCCACGCGGTAGCCTTTCTGAATCAGACGTGCGATGTAATTTTCTGCGGAATGATACGGCACGCCGCACATCGGGATCGGCTGGCCTTTTTCCTTGTTGCGCGCGGTGAGCGTGATTTCGAGCTCGCGCGCGGCCGTGACGGCGTCGTCGTAAAACAGCTCGTAAAAATCGCCGAGGCGAAACAACAACAGCGCGTTGGGGAACTGCCGTTTAATACCGTAGTATTGCCGCATCAGCGGCGTCGAGGGTTCGGCCGACATCGGAAGTTTTCATTATCACCCGCCCGGAATGGTCCACAGAAAAATGCGGCTCTCGCCGAGTACTTGCTCCTTGTCGGCCTTCCAGTCGCCCATGTGGAATTGATGCGAGACGATGCGCGCGCCGGGCTTCAGCTCCTTTTGCAATTTCGGACGGAGACGAAGATTCAGCTCGGGCAGCAGATACAGTGCGACCACCGTGGCTTCGCGAACATCGGTGTCGAAAATATCTTTGATTTCAAACCGCACCAGATGCTCGACGCCGGCTTCCTTCGCGTTCGCGCGAGCTTCGGCGATGCGCTGGGGGTTAATGTCGACGCCCACTCCACGAGCTCCGTACTTTTTCGCGGCGTGAATCACGATGCGTCCGTCGCCGCAGCCGAGATCGTAGACGACATCCGTGTTCTTCACCGCAGCGAGCTGGAGCATCGCGCCGACTACCTCGCCAGGCGAGGTGACGAATGGCGCGTTGATGGGAATCTGGTCGACAGCGGGAGCCTGCGCGAGCATTACGGAGAGCGCGAATCCGATCAACCGTAGATTCCTCGCATGGTGATGGCTTGCGCAACCCGGTCGAGCGCGAGCATGTATGCCGCCAGCCGATTGTTCACGCGATGTTTGTCGGAGTACGCGACGACATCACGGAAACTATTCACCATGACTTCTTCCAGGCGATCGTTGACCACCTGCTCGCTCCAGAAATAGCCCTGGCGATCCTGGACCCATTCGAAATACGAGACGGTAACGCCGCCGGCGTTGGCCAGAATATCGGGGATCACAAAAATTCCTTTGCCGGCGAGGATCGGATCCGCGAAATACGTGCAGGGGCCGTTGGCTCCTTCGCACAGGATTTTGGTGCGCAGACGGCCCGCGTTTTGCGAAGTGATCACGTTTTCCTTGGCGGCGGGAAGAAGCACGTCGGTCTCGAGGTACAGGGCCTCGTCCCGGTCAATATCCTCGCCGCCGGGAAATCCCAGGATGGAGCCGGTTTCCGTTCGATGCTTCATCAGCGCGGCAATGTCGAGCCCCTTGGCGTTGTAAATGGCGCCGTCCCATTCGATGATGCAGATGATTTTATATCCGGCGCGCGACATCAGCTTGGCGGACATGCCGCCGACATTGCCGAATCCCTGGATGACGACGCGCGTTTGGCTGCGTTCCAGTCCCAGGCGGCGCAGCGCCTGATCGGTCGCGATCATGCATCCGCGGCCAGTCGCTTCGGCGCGGCCCAAGGATCCGCCGAGCGTGACCGGTTTGCCGGTTACGACGGCGGGCCGCATCTGGCGCGCATGCATCGAGTAGGTGTCCATGATCCATGCCATGGTCTGGTCGTTGGTGTTCATGTCGGGCGCGGGAACGTCGACTTCGGGGCCGATGAATTCGAAAATCATCGAGGTGTAGCGGCGCGTGATGCGCTCCAGCTCGCCCGGCGAAAGCAGGCTGGGATCGCAGATCACTCCGCCTTTTCCGCCTCCGAAGGGGATATTCACCACGGCGCATTTCCACGTCATCCACGCGGCCAGCGCGCGAACTTCGTCATGGGTCACGTCGGGCGCATAGCGGATGCCGCCTTTCGCTGGACCGCGCGCGATGGAATGCTGCACCCGATAACCGGTGAAAACTTCCAGGCGTCCGTCGTCCAGAACCGCTGGAATATGGACGATCATCTCGCGCGTAGGCGTGCGCAACACCTTCTGCATCCCTTCGTCGAGGCCCAGCTTGGCCGCAGCGCTATCGAATCGCGCTTCGGCGGAAAGGCGTGGATTAAACTCGGCTTCCGGGTTGACAGCCGATGCGAGAACCGTATCCGGCGGCGTGGTCGCTTCCAAAATCATAGGGGGAAACAAGGCTCCTCAGACATTATAATCCGTCCGATTTTCCAGGTCCGGGCCGTGGTCGAGCGAAAGCGCGAAGTGAGGAATTCGAGCGGAGCAAGGAATTTGATTATCTTTAGTGGATCCACGCGTTGCGAACGATGCCAGAATAAAACCGTGGGACGCGCACTGATTTTGATCGGCCTGTTCTTCGTAATTGCCGGAGTAGTGGTGATGCTTGGCGAGCGGTTGGGGATTCGATTGGGACGACTGCCGGGAGATCTGGTCTATCGCGGGAAAAATACCACGTTCTATTTTCCGATTGTGACCTGCATTTTATTGAGCGTCGTGTTGACGCTGATCGGTTGGTTGCTGCGCCGGCGCTAGTGAAGCATGCCGATGCGATCGAGCGGCCAGTAGACGAATACCGCTTCGCCATAAATGTAGCTGCGCGGGACCATGCCCCAGGACCGGCTGTCGTTCGAGGAACTGCGATTGTCGCCGAGCACGAAATACTGTTCGGGCGGCACCACGCGGAGCGGCATGGAGACGTGATCGCGATACTCCTGCGGAACGTAGGATTCGGCCAAAGCTTTGCCGTTCACCGACACGGCGCCGTCGTTGACCTCGACCGTATCGCCGGGGACGCCGATCACGCGCTTGATGTAGCTCTTGGTAGGATCGCCGGGGAACCAGAACACGATCATGTCGCCGCGCGCGATGTCGGCGAGGCCGAAGCGGTAGGCGTACTTGTTAATAAAGATGCGTTCCTGGTTGACCAGCGAGGGCATCATGCTGGTGCCTTCGACGCGCACCGGCTGGTACAGGAATAAGATGACGACAATGGCGATGACTACGCTGACGCACAGGTCGCGCAGCCATGATATGGTCGTGCCGGCGGCCGACTTCGAGCGCGATTCCACCTCCAGTGGGGGCTGGCCCGGGGTCGTTACTTCGTCCATGAGTCCTATCGCTGATTATAGACGAAGGCGGCGGCGAAAGGTTTGCGCATCTCAAGGGCGTGCGCCATGGGGCATATAATCGATGAATGCTTCAAATCACGCGAAGTGCGCCGGCGGCCGACGTGGTAATTATCGGATCCGGCGCGGGGGGCGGCACGGTGACCAAGGTTCTGGCGGATCTGGGGATCAACGTGACGCTCCTCGAAGCCGGGCCGATGCTGCATCCGGAGACCGATTTCAAGCAGGACAAGTGGCCCTACGATTATCCGCATCGCGGATCGGGTGACGGCGGCGCCAGCTATTTCGGGCGCGGCCGCGACTTCGGATGGTTTTCGGCGCACGCCGGTGGATGGACGCTCGAAGGCGAGCCCTACACCGTCGCCGAGGATTCGAAATTCCGGTGGTTCCGGTCGCGCATTTTGGGCGGACGCACCAATCACTACGGCCGCATTTCGCTACGCTACGCCGATTACGATTTCAAGCCGTACTCGCGCGATGGAATCGGCTCGGATTGGCCGATCTCCTATGCCGAACTCGCGCCCTATTACGACAAGGCGGAAACATTTATCGGCGTGACGGGATCGAAAGAGGGCCTGCGCAGCGCTCCTGACGGGATATTTCAAACATGTCCGCCGCCGCGCGCGCATGAAGTGCTGATCAAGAAGGCTTCCGGCAAATTGGGTATTCCTTGCATCCCGAACCGGCTGGCGGTGATCACGAAGGCGACCAACGGCCGGCCGGCGTGCCATTATTGCGGCGAATGCGGGCGCGGATGCAAGACGGCGTCGAATTATTCCTCCGCGCAGGTGCAGGTTTTTCCGGCGGTGAAATCCGGCCGCGTGACGCTGATCACCAACGCGATGGCGCGCGAGCTGATCACGGATTCGGAAGGTAAAGTCACGGCGGTTTCCTATATCGACAAGGCGACGCGCACCGAAAAACAGATCAAATGCCGGACGGTGGTGCTGGCGGCGAGTTGTTGTGAATCGACGCGCCTGCTGCTGAATTCGAAAGCGCCGCGGCATGCGAACGGCCTCGCGAATTCGTCGGGAGTGGTCGGAAGATTTTTGACCGACAACACGGGATTCGGCCTGGGCGCGTCCATTCCAGCGCTGCATGGGCTCGCCCGCTACGATTCCGACGGCATGGGCGGCGCGCATCTGTACATGCCGTGGTGGTTGTGGGACAAGAAAACCGATTTCCCGCGCGGGTATCACATCGAGATCGGCGGCGGATACGGGATGCCGGGCATCGGAAGTTTTACGGGGCTGGCGAATCGCGAGGAGGGTTACGGAGAATCGCTCAAGAAGGCGATTTACGACGATTACGGAACGCACGTGAGCTTCGCCGGGCGCGGCGAGATGATTCCCAATCCCGATACGTACTGCGAAATCGATGACAGCGTGGTCGATCGCTGGGGCATTCCTGTTCTGAAGTTCCATTTCAAATGGACCGACGCGGAATTGAGGCAGGTGGCGCACATGGAGCAGACCTTTACCGCGATCATCGAAGCGATGGGCGGAAAGGTGACGGCATCGACGCGGCCGATCGAGCAGAAGATTTCGACCGGTGGCGAGATTATTCACGAAGTGGGCTCGGTCCGCATGGGCGACGATCCGAAAACATCGGCGCTGAACAAATACTGCCAGTCGCACGACGTGAAGAATCTGTTCGTGGCCGACGCCGCGCCGTTCGTCAGCAATCCGGACAAGAATCCGACGCTGACCATCTGCGCGCTCGCCTGGCGCACCGCGGATTATATGGCGGAAGAAATGAGGAAGCGCAATGTCTGAAGGGATCGCGAGACGAACGGTGCTGGGCCAGATCGCGGCCGCAACGCTCATTGGTCCAATGGGGGGTCCGATGGGGCTCGCCCAAGCGCAGCACGTGCATGACGCCGTGGCGGCGGACACGAAATCGACCGGCGTGTATCCACCGAAAGCGCTGACGCATCACGAATTCGAGACGCTGCGCGCGTTATCGGAGATGATCGTTCCCGGCGCGACCAAAGGCGGCGCGGCCGAGTTCGTCGATATCCTGACCGCGCAGAATCAGGAGCTGCTGGCGATCTACACGGGCGGGCTGGCGTGGCTCGATCAGGCGATGAAGCGCGAGTACGGAACGGATTTCCTGTCGTCGAAGCCGGCCGATTCAACC
>DATHCE010000035.1:0-5427 GCA_035319685.1 Bryobacteraceae bacterium
TGCGATCCTCCGGAGAAATGAGAAGACGACCCGCGCGGCGCCGAGTAATGCGCCGAGGGAGCGCTGCTGCGATAGTTCCCCGCCATCGACCTCGACGTCGAATTCGAGTAGCCGCGGTAGGCCGACCCTCCGGCCGGCCCTCTGTAAGACGGCGCGGAACGATACGCCTGCGATCCGCCGCGATACGCGCCCGCGGAACGGTTGGCCGGCGCATAGGACCGCGCGGACGATCCGGCCGCAGAGCTGCGGCTGCCCGAGTTAAAGCTGCGGAATCCGCTGCCCGAGTTAAAGCTGCGGAATCCGCCGGCCGCCGACCCGCGCGAAGACGACCCCCGATAATTCGACGCCGAACTCGACCCTACGCCCCGATAGGCTCCGCCGCGATAAGCGCTGCCTCCGCCCATCCGCGAACCGCCGCTATAACGCGCCGCCAGCGCCCGATTCGGGTAAGCTACGCCCATCCGGTGCATCGGATTGTGCGCCCACAACGCATGCCCGCCGTATCCGGCGCCGTAGAAGCCGCCGCCATG
Source organism: Bryobacteraceae bacterium (assembly GCA_035319685.1). Taxonomy (GTDB): domain Bacteria; phylum Acidobacteriota; class Terriglobia; order Bryobacterales; family Bryobacteraceae; genus Palsa-187. The sequence continues at coordinate 531 of DATHCE010000035.1, forward strand.
GAACCCGAAATGAGTGAAGAACAGCGTGTTCACGAACAGGCTGGGTCCGAACCATCCGAGGCCCCAACCCCAGCCGCCCCATCCGAGCAGGCCCGCGAAGAATCCGCCCAGGAAAACTCCCGCGCCGAATCCGTAGCCGTAGTCGAGCGGCGGATACCACAGCGGAGGATAGTAGCCCCAGGCCGGCGGACCCCATATATACTCGGGGTTGTAAACCGGCGGGTAAATCATCTGCGGATCGGTGGGCTGAATCGCGATCGCGTTCTGTCCGTCCTGCGATTCGGTGGTCACCGTCTGCTGCTGGTTGCTCTGCAACCGGCCGTTTTGTTGGGCGCGGGCGCGCATGCGCTGCACCGCGGCCATTACGTCAGCCTGCTGCGCCAGAAACGCGTTGCCCAGATCCGTGGTCCAGCGAATGTCGCGATTGAGCATCGTCAGCACATCCGGAAACGCGACCATCGCCTGCACGCTCGGGTCCCAGTTCTGCTGTTTGGCCGCGTCCATCAGGGCCGCGCCGCGCAGATTCGAATTCTGCCGCAGCCACTGCTGCGCCTCCACCAACTCCAGCGGATAAGTGGATGCCGCGAGCAACTGCCCCAGCAGCGGATCCGGATACAGCGCCACGGGCGCGACCAGATTGTCGAGCTCGGGCGCCGCGAGTAGCGGGGTGTTTTGCTGCTGCTGTTGTTGCGGTGGCTGCGGCTCGCCGGGAGCCGACTGCGGGTACGGCGCGTCCTGTGCAAAAGTCGCACACGGAAGAAGAATCGCTAAAAAAATGGCGAGTGCGGATCGCATTGGTCCCCCTCCCTCCGCTTATAAAGACGCATCCAACCCCTTGTGGGTGTCTGCAGATTTCTTTGGATGGCAATTAACTTCCGCTAATCAATGGGTCATCGAATAAATGATGTAGTTGATCCCGTACCGGTACGCGAGCGTGGTCATCGCCTCCGGATACATCGGCGAATCCGCGTACTCCCACGCGTCGCCGACGTCGGTATTGAAGTTCACCGCCACCACCATGCGTTTCTTGTCGTCAACCATCGCGCGCCACGCCGGCGACGTGCCCTCCGGCTGCATCACCACGATCTGTCCTCCCGGCCCCATCCGCAGGTGCCGCGTGCCCGGGATGAATGTCCGGTCCTTCGCGCCGATGTCGTAAAGCACGTGCATCACGGCATCGGATTCGTCGATGTCGCTGATCTCGCCGCCGGGCAGAACGCGCTGCATCGTCTGCTCGAAAACCGCCCACTGCTCCGGGCCCCAGAAATCATCCACCACCAGAAATCCGCCGCGCATCAGATATTCGCGCAGCCGCGACGTCTCGGCGTCGCTCAAATCCCACCATCCGGTTTGCGTCGCGTAGATCCACGGATAATCGAACAGACGGTCGTCGGTCAACCGCAGATGCCGCGGATCGCCGGTATCGATTCGCGTCAGCCTCTCAACGCCGAGCGTGAAATGGTTGTCGGCATCCGGCCAATCCACCACCCACCATCCCTCGCCGCGCCCGTCGCGCGAAGCGTATCCGAATCGCCGGTGATATTGCGGAAGGTCGGTGTACTCGACGCGGATGAAATGAAATTCCGCGCTCTGCGGAAACACCGGCTGCGGACCTTCGTCGTGCCCTTCGAAGCGAACCCACTGGGCTTGGGCAATCGTCGCAACCATCGCGACCATCGCGACGCCCGCCACGCCCGCGAAAATCTTGAGCGCAATTTTCATCCCCAGCCTTCCTCATTATTGCCGATCCACATGATTGCCGATCCCGTCATTATGATTGCCGATCCCGTCATTGCCGATCCCGTCATTGCCGAGCCCGTCGATCGTTGTCATTGCCGAGCCAGTCGATCGTCGTCATTGCCGAGCCAGTCGATCGTCGGCGATAATTGGCGGCATGCGCAGTAGTTCGTTCGCGCTTCCGGCCTTGCTCGCGATTTCGACCACGGCGTGCCGCAAGCCCGAGCCCAAAATCGTCGTCCCCGATGTTTTTCGCGTCAAATTCGAAACCTCGCAAGGCGACTTGATCGTCGAAGTGACCCGCGCCTGGGCGCCCCACGGCGTCGATCGTTTTCATGAATTAATCCGCATGCGCTATTTCGATGAAGGCCGTTTTTTTCGCGTCGTCCCCGGATTCGTCGCGCAATTCGGCGTAAATCGCGATTTCAAAGTGCACGACGTCTGGCGGAATTTTTTCATCGTCGACGATCCGCCGGTCCAAAAAAATCTGCGCGGAACTCTTTCCTACGCGCAATCCGGCCCCGCCACGCGCGCCACGGAAATTTTCATCAATCTCGCCGATAACGCCGCGCTCGACGAGCAGCGCTTCGTTCCCTTCGCCAAAGTGATCGAAGGAATGGACGCCGTCGACAAACTCTACTCCGGCTACGGCGAAATGCGCCCCGAAGGAAAATACATCGATCCCGGCCGCGTCGAGGAAGAGACCAACGAATACCTGGTCCAGCGCTTTCCGAAACTGGATTACATCAAGCGCGCCCGATTTTTGCCCTGAATTTAACACCGAATGAAAAAACTTCTTGCCCTCAATCGCGGAGAAATCGCGATCCGAATCCTGCGCGCGGCCAACGAGCTCGGCCTGCGCACCGTCGCCGTCTACTCTCAGGAGGACCGCCTCAGCCTGCATCGCTTCAAAGCTGATGAAGCGTATCTCATCGGCCAAGCGAAAGGCCCGGTCCAGGCGTATCTCGATATCGAGGGCGCCATCGGTCTCGCCCGCGAAAATCAGGTCGACGCGATCCATCCCGGCTACGGTTTCCTGGCCGAAAATCCCCCGCTGCCCCTCGCCTGCGACGCGGCCGGCATCACCTTCGTGGGTCCCAGCGCCGAAATTCTCTCGCTCCTCGGCGACAAAACCGCCGCGCGAAATCTCGCAATCCGAGCCGGAATCCCCGTCATCCCCGGCACCGAACATCCGATAACCGGTCTCGACTCGGCTCGCGCCGAAGCCCGGCGCATCGGCTTCCCTCTGATCGTCAAAGCCGCGTTCGGGGGCGGCGGACGAGGCATGCGCGTCGTCGAAAACGCCAACGACCTGATCGCGAAAATCGAGGAAGCCCGCCAGGAAGCCGGCGCCGCATTCGGCAACGACGCGGTGTTTTTAGAGCGCTACATCCGCCGCGCCCGTCATATCGAAATTCAAATCCTCGCTGACCGTCACGGCAACACGCTGCATCTTTATGAGCGCGATTGTTCGGTCCAGCGCCGCAATCAGAAAGTGGTCGAGGTCGCGCCCGCCGTTTCCCTCGACCCATCCATCCGCTCTCGAATTGCCGATGCCGCCGTCGCGCTCGCCCGAGCCGCGCGCTACTACAACGCCTGCACCGTCGAGTTCCTGGTCGATGCCGAAACCGGCTCGTGGTATTTCATCGAAGTGAACCCGCGCGTTCAGGTCGAGCACACCGTCACCGAAATGGTCACCGGCATCGACATCGTGCGCTCGCAGATCCAGATCGCGCAGGGCCACGGGCTGCACGGCTCCGAAATGAACCTGCCGCGCCAGTCCGAAATTCCCATCCACGGCTTCGCGCTGCAATGCCGCGTCACCACCGAGGACCCCGCCAACCAATTCATCCCCGACTACGGAAAAATTCACACCTATCGATCGCCCGCCGGCTTCGGCATCCGTCTCGACGGTGCATCGGCCTATGGCGGCGCCGTCATCACGCCGTTCTACGATTCGCTGCTGGTCAAAGTTACCGCCTGGGGCCGCGAGTTCAAACACGCCTGCCAGCGCATGGATCGCGCCCTTCGCGAGTTCCGCATTCGCGGCGTCAAGACCAACATCCCGTTTCTCGAAAACGTCGTCAACGACCCGGAATTTCAAGCTGGGGCAACCACAACCTCTTTCCTTCAGGATCATCCCGCGCTGTTCAAATTCGCCCCGCGCCGCGATCGCGCCACGCGCCTGCTCGCGTATCTCGGCGACGTAATCGTCAACGGCAATCCCGAAGTCGCCGGCAAGCCGCGCCCGCAGCCGATCCGTCCCGCGCCCGTTCCGCCGCACGACGCGAGCGCCGCGCCCAAAGGCACCAAACAGCTGCTCGACGAGCTCGGCCCCGAAAAATTCGCGCAATGGATGCTCGCCGAACAACGCCTGTTGATCACCGACACCACCTTTCGCGACGCTCACCAATCCCTCATGGCCACGCGCGTCCGCACCTACGACATGATGGCCATCGCGAACTTCGTGGCGCATCGTCTTTGGAATCTCCTCAGCCTCGAAATGTGGGGCGGCGCGACCTTCGACGTCGCCCTTCGCTTCCTGCATGAAGACCCCTGGCAGCGCCTCACGCGTCTTCGCGCCGCCATCCCCAACATCTGTTTTCAGATGCTGCTCCGCGCCTCGAACGCCGTCGGCTACACCGCATACCCTGACAACGTCGTCGTCGAATTCATCCGCGAATCCGCCGCCCAGGGCATCGACATTTTCCGCGTCTTCGATTCGCTCAACTGGCTTCCCAATATGCGCATCCCCATCGAAGCCGTGCGCCAGACCAATCGCCTGTGTGAAGCCGCCATCTGCTACACCGGCGATCTTCTCGATCCCTCGCGCGAAAAATATTCGCTGAACTACTACGTCCGGTTAGCGAAAGAAATGGAATCCATGGGCGCGCATGTCCTCGGCATCAAGGATATGGCCGGCCTCTGCAAACCCTACGCGGCCGAGCGTCTGGTCGCGGTCCTGAAACAGGAAATCGCGATCCCCATTCATTTCCACACGCACGACACCAGCGGCATCAACGCGTCTTCGATTCTCAAAGCCTCCGAATCCGGCGTCGACGCGGCCGACGCAGCCATCGCTTCCATGTCCGGCGTCACCAGCCAGCCCAATCTCAATTCCATCGTCGCCGCGCTCCGCAACACGCCGCGTGACACGCGC
>DATHCE010000036.1:0-2200 GCA_035319685.1 Bryobacteraceae bacterium
GATGTTGATGAAGACGCCGATCAGCCTCCAGAATTTGCCTCGAATCCTGGCGTAGGAGCCGCGGACCGTGCAGGCGCGCCCCAGATAGACGTCGGCGACCGCGGAGGTCGCGGCTGCCACGGCGATCCAGTACACGATCGCGAAGATAATGATGAACACGAAGTAGCCGCCGAACACGCCGATCAACATCTGGGGCGACGGCATGACGGGCGGTTTTCCCGGAGCCGTGGCAGCCGCGTTCATGATCGAACCCTGAAAGGTGAGCAGCAGCACGTTAGCGGGGATCGAAAAAGCCGCAGGGATCGCCATGATGCTCACAAAAAGCAGGAAATGATTGCGGTAAAGCCGGAAGGTGCGGTCGAGGAGTTCTCCTAGACTGAGAGGCCTCAGTTCAACGGGTTCCAAGGACTCCTCCGTCTGAAAGGCGAACCAATCGCGATCGAATCGTATCTAACCACACGATAACCGCACGCGCAACAGCGCGGCGGAGACGCGGTGTCCTATCGTGGGCTGCTGAGGATACTTGGCGCGCGAATCGGTGCTACTCCCAACCCATAGGAGCTTTGTAGGCGGCCGTGACGATCACGGCGGTGATTTCCCTGATCTTGTGGTCCTTGATTTTGAACAGCTCGGCAATTTGCGTGCTGTTGGGCCATTGCGAGTAGCGGCCCATCGTCATTTTGCCGCGGCCGGGAACTTCGACCGTCTGCTGCGTGCCGGGATGATTGAAGCGTACGATGGCGAGCACGAGCCCGCGCTCGCGATCAACAATCGGGAAGCGGCGCGGATTGACGCTTTGAATGTAGGTGAAAATCTTGGTGCTGAGCTGCGCGCCACAACTGAGCGCGCCGAGCGGGGAAGAGGCGGACCCCGGGCACGTCTGAATGCCGTTTTCGATGCGAACGCACTCGGGATCGAACGGTACGATATCGCCGTTGCCCTGCTCGATCCCGTCGAAATATTTTCCGACGATCGAGACCATCTCCTGGCGCGACGGGCGGTCGGCTGCCGGAACCGTTTCGAGGAAAATAGGGTGCGGCTCGGTGAGATTATCGGTGTTGAGGATTGACGTGGTCGGCTTGCGCGCAACCAGCGTTTCAATCTCGGCGATCCGCCGCTTGACGACTTTCAACCGGACCATCAGCAGTGCGCCGGAGCCGTTTTCCTGGACGACGGCATACGCTGACACAGAGCCCGCTTCGGGCTCAGCGAACACCAGCTTGTAGGTGCCAAGGCTGCCGGCGGTAGCCCAGAGGGCGTCACCGAGCTGAAGCTGCACGCCGTCTTCAGTGAACTTGACGTCCTTTGCGAGCGGAAGCTTCGAGGGATCATGCGCGGTCATTGCCGCGAGATATTGGTCGATCATTCCTGCAAGGCATGCGCGGTCGCACGATTCATCGGCAGCGCGCGCGACGCGCAGAAACGACGCGGCGCATATCACCAGCAGAAATCCCCCAAGCAAACCGTTCATAAATCTTGATCGCATGTTTTTGTCCCGCCTGATAAATTCATTCGCGCCGCGAGTCGAGATCTACCACCTCGCCTTGTCCGACATCCCTTCTTCCCAACTGCTCCAGCCGGAATTCATGCCATAAGGGCAGCGCTGAAAAATGGCAAGAATCCGGTGAATCTGGCCGTTCTGAACCTTGAACGCCTCGGCGATTTCCCAGGTCCACGGGGTCGTGGGACCAGCCGTGACCGTCTTGCCGTCGGGCGTCTGGAACGTACGCGTATTTCCGGCCGCATGGTCGAAGAAGGTGAAAGCGAGCGCCACGCCGTGCACTGTATCGAGCACGACGAATCGGCGGTCGCGAATCCGCGTAACGAAATGGATCAAGCCGGTTTCAAATTGAGCGCGGCAGCCTTGCTTCACCGTGTAGGAAGTGGCGGGGGCGGCACCGTCCGCCACCGTGTTCCGGCCCTGCGTCGCCAACTGACCATTCTCGATTCGGCTGCAATCGTCGGCGAAGAATGAATAATCGCCCTTGCCGTCGTTGAGCTGCATGCCGGAGAAATATTTGTTGGCGGTCCGGGCCAGCTCGTCCCGCGAAATGCGCTCCGCGGGAGGAATTTCCTCCAGAAAGAGAGGATCGGGGCCACCCAGCTTTTCAAAAGCCTCGGCGCCGGTATCGGCAGGACGCGACGGGTTCATGCCGGTGCGGATTACGATGGTTTCGATTTCGGCGATCTGCCGGTCTTG
>DATHCE010000037.1:0-22717 GCA_035319685.1 Bryobacteraceae bacterium
TTCGCGCTGCTCAACGCATAGCGCCGGTCGTGGCCGGGCCGGTCGGTGACCGTTTTCATCAGCGATTCGGGCTTTTCGAGCGCGGCGAGCAGCGTCTTCACTACTTCGATGTTGGGAAGCGCGCGGCTGCCGCCTATATTGTAGATTTCGCCGTCGCGCCCGTGCTGCGCTACGGCCAGGATCGCGCGGCAGTGATCGTCGACATACAGCCAGTCGCGGATCTGCATGCCGTCGCCGTAAATCGGCAGCGGCTGGTCCTCCATCGCGTTGGAGATCATCAGCGGGATCAGTTTTTCCGGGAACTGGTACGGGCCGTAATTGTTGGAAGCGCGCGTGACCATCACCGGCACCTTATAGGTGACGAAATAGGAAAGGGCGAGCAGATCCGAGCCCGCCTTCGACGCCGAATACGGGCTACTCGGCCTCAGCGGAAAATTTTCGTCCGCTTCCTGCGGCGGATCGATGCTGCCGTAAACTTCGTCGGTCGAAACATGCACAAACCGCCTTACTTTATGCGCTCGCGCGGCTTCGAGCAGCGTGAACGTGCCGCGCAGATTGGTCTCGAACGCCGCGAGCGGAGACAGGATGCTGCGGTCCACGTGTGATTCGGCCGCAAAGTTCACGATCACGTCCGGACGAACTTCCCCGATCAGGCCGCCGACCAGCTCCGCGTCGGCGATATCGCCGTGAACGAAGCGATAGCGGGGGTCGTGCGCGATGCCCGCCAGGTTTTCGAGGTTCCCCGCATAGGTCAGCTTGTCGAGATTGACGACGCTGAATCCTCGCGAAGAGTCCTGGAGCAGAAGACGGATAAACGCGCTGCCGATAAATCCGGCGCCGCCCGTCACAAGAAAATTCATTTGTGCTGCGTTTCCCAATCGTACTGAATCGATCGATCGTTATAAGCGATGCGGCCCTCGTCCTGCGGGTTGTACAGGCGGTCGGTCACGTATACCAGGATCGCCGCGCCGTCGCCAATCACTTTGTAACCATGACCCACGCCCGGCGGAATCAGGATCTGCAAGGGCTTGAGCGTGCCGGCGTAAATCGTATTCTTCAGTCCGAAGCTTTGCGAATGCGGCCGCAGGTCCACCAGGGCCACTTGAAACATGCCCGACGCGGGCACCCACAAGTCCGTTTGATGGCGGTGAAAGTGAAACGCTTTTATGGTTCCCGGATAGCTCAGCGCAGCGGAAACCTGCGTCGTTTCGGGCGCGAAATCCTGCGCCAGCCCTTGCTTCATCCGGGCCACTTCCAGGAAGTAGCCGCGATCGTCCGGCCACAGGTCGTAGGACCGCACCCGAACGCCTTCAATCAAATCCGGAGAATCCGCGCCGCGGATCAACTGGCCGATCCCCGGCTCGCATCGCGGAATGGAAATCTGCACAGGCTCTGGCGCCGCTATGCTCACTGCTCTCAGGTTATCGTGAACGCGGGTCCATGCGCTATTCAACCGGCGCCATTCGGCCCGGCGCTATTCGGCCCGGCGCTATTCGGCCCGGCACTATTCGGCAATGACGGAAATGTCGCCGACCCCTCCGGAAACATTCAGATGAATGGTCGCCGGAGCATGCTGATGCGCGGGGTTGATCCATTCATCATCGCGCTTTTCGAGACCTCGCATTTCGATATGACCGATTCCACCACGCGCTTGGGCCACGACGCCCGCATCGCCGGGCAGATAAATCGTCGCGTGACCCACCCCGCCATGCACCTCGACGGAATAGTCGCGTCTGGGCTTGCCGCGCAGGTCGAGACGCAATTCGCCCACGCCCATATGCACCTCCACGCTGCGCAAGTTCACCTCGCCGAGTTCCATGCGCGCTTCGCCCGCTCCCAGGTGCGTCACCACGTCGAGCGGCAGTTGATCGTTCAGCCGGATGTTCCACTTGTAGGTGAGATTCGAACGCATGTTCACGCCATGCGGCTGCTCGATGACCAGGTCCCCGCGAAATCCGCTGGACTCGTAACGCACCTCCGGCCTCCACGACGGCACGTTATAGGCGAAATCGGCCTCCATCAGCTTCTCGGATCCGCCTTCGAGCTGCAATTCTCCCGCACCCATCCGGATTTCGATGCGCGCCATTTCGGATTTGTCGAGATCGATGGATCGCGTTGCATGCTGCACCGGTCCTCCGCGCTCGACATTCATTTCGCAGCCGCATAACGCCACGACGGCCGCGGCCAGCAGCGCTTTCCTCATGTGGGTCTCCGTTGGTGTATTACGAACGCCGCGCCTGGAATGTTCCGCTCAAACCCGCCAGTAATCCGGACGCCAGCTCTGAATCGACTGTTTGATCTGCTTCTGATTCAGATTCCCGGCGAGCGTCTTCTCGACTAATCCCGCCAATTCGGCGTCGGAAGCGAAGCGCAGCGCCACCATTTGCGGCTCTGTCAGATCCCCGATGCGCGGCTTGAGCGAATCCGGCAGCAGCTTTTCCATGCGCAGCCGTTCTTCCAGCCGGATCACGCGATCCTGCACCTTCAGCGCGTAGAGCCGGATCTTGAACATCGCCACGATCGCCCACAAAACCACCACCACGTGCCCGACGGTCATCCATCCGAAGTTGCGGAACGCATCCCAGACCACCACGCCGAGCATGATCAGCCCCACGGGCACCAGGAACATGTGAAACGCCGGGTCCAGCCTGGTGTGATTCTGTAATGTCTGCGGTTTCTTTTCAGCCATAACGTTTAGTGCATAATAGAACGGTTCGACGTCGACTTACAAGTCTTATTTCAAAACCTCTTATGTCACATCTGAATCGCCAGTTTGTTCTTGCGTCGCGTCCCGTCGGCCTTCCGAAGGAATCCGATTTCCAGTTGATCGAAACTCCGCTACCCGATCTCGAAGACGGCCAGGTATTAGTTCGCGCCTTGTATCTTTCGGTCGACCCGTATATGCGCGGCCGCATAAGCGGGATGAAAAGCTACGCCGCGCCGGTCGAGATCGGGCAGGTGATGGTCGGCGGCGGCGTCGCGCGCGTGGTCGAATCGAAAAACCCGGGCTTTACGCCCGGCGACGTGGTCGACATTTATATGGGGTGGCAGGAATATGCCATCTCGAACGGCCGCGGGCTGCGCAAACTGGACGCTTCCATCGCTCCCGTATCCACCGGCCTCGGCGTGCTCGGCATGACGGGATTGACGGCGTATTTCGGTTTGCTCGACGTGTGCGATCCGAAGCCGGGCGAGACGGTGGTGGTTTCGGGCGCGGCCGGCGCGGTGGGTTCGGTGGTCGGGCAAATCGCGAAAATCAAAGGATGCCGGACCGTCGGCATCGCGGGCGGCGACGACAAGGTCGCCTGGATCCTGGGCGAATGCGGCTACGACGCGGCGTTCAATTATAAGACCACCGGGAATTATTCGGCCAGGTTGAAAGAGCTGTGTCCCAACGGCATCGACGTTTATTTCGATAATGTCGGCGGCGCGATCACCGACGCCGTGTTCGGACAATTAAACGTCGGCGCGCGCATTTCCATCTGCGGCCAGATTTCCCAGTACAACAACACCAAAGTGGAGATGGGACCGCGCTTGTTGGGCGCGCTGATCATCTCGCGCGCCAAAGTTCAAGGATTTCTGGTCAGCGATTACGCGCCGCGTTTCGGCCCCGCGCTGGTCGAAATGGCGGGCTGGCTCAAAGCCGGCAAGCTCAAATACCGGGAAGATATCGTCGAGGGCTTCGAAAATCTCCCGAAAGCGTTCATCGGCCTGCTCGAAGGCGAGAACATCGGCAAGCGACTGGTGAAGGTGGCATAAACTACTTCACTACCGTTTTCGCAACCGCCTGATTGTCGTATTCATCCCACACGCGGACCGCGACCGTGGTTTCTCCGCTGTGGTTCACCATCACTCGATAATCTTCGTCCTTCGAATCGGAAAGCCGCGACACCGGATCCACCAGGGTCCACTCGCCGCCGTTAACCGAGTATTCCGCTTTGTTGATCACGCTCAACCCGTCGTGAGCGTGGAAACGAACTTCGATCTGGCTGCCCGCCGGCGTGCCCGTTAATCCGGTGATTTCCGGCGCCGTATTGTCGATCAAAAACGGATCGCTCTCGAGCGTTGCCGTCAACGCCTCCGCCGGCGGATTCGAGGGCGCATCCGAAGCCGTAATCCGCAGCACATATTTTCCGTCGGGAAACGCCGTCGAATCCCAACTGTAGTAGTGTTCGCGAAGATCGTCCTTCAGCAATTTCCAAACGGTTTCGTTCACGCCGCGGATTTCGATCTTGAACGCCATGGTGTCGCCATTGGGATCTTCGGCGAGCCAGCGCGCGCCGATCTGTCCCTTCGAATAGGTGAGCGCCGGCGTCGATCCCGCTTCGCCTCCAAACGACAGCGCCGGCGCGGGACGGTTGTGGCCCATCGGCGGAAGATTCAGAGTCGGATTGGACGGCCCGGCCGAGGTTGACGGCGCCGCCGGCGCGGGAAACTTGTAATTGGCGGCCGTAATTTCCATCCCTTCGATCTGCGGCGCGACATTTTTCATCAGATAGGCGACGTCCACTTCATCCAGTTCCGCGTCCCGTGTCAAGGTGGCCCGGTACTCGACGAATCGCGCCGGCGGCGACGTGATCCGCCCGCCGTTCAGCTTCGCCCATTCGCTCCAGTTCTTCTGCGCGCGATTCAAATTCCCGCTGCGCGTTTCAAACTCGATCGATCCCTCGCCCGCCGTTTCCGCGTTGAGCCGTCCCCAATAGGAAAACGCGCCCGCGTCGAAGATGTCGCTTTCAAAAACTCCCGACGTCTCCATCCCGGGACCGATCGAAAAAATCTTGCCGATATTTCCGGTCACCGCGAAAATCCGGCCGTCCGGCGCGGCCGCAAACGCCGTCACCTGCGTCGGCGGGACCTTTAAAAGCTGCGTGTAGGAATGATCGTTGTCGATCCGGAAAATCGCGCCGCGATTTCCGGCTCCCGCGATCAGGCGGCCTTTCGAATCGAACGACAGCGCATACACCAGATCCTGAGAATGGCTCCAGATCCGGCGCGGATATCCGTCGGGTTGAATGCGATAAATTTCCGATCCGCCGGTGATGGCCGGCGCGGGACCTCCCAAGCTCGGCGGAGGAGCCGGCGCCGGGGCGTGCGCTCCAAGCGTCAGCGTCACCGTAGGCGCTCCGGCCGTCCCGGGGGGCGTGGAAGGAATCGGAACCGGCGCGACCGGAAGCGCCGGCGCCGGGGTTTTATCGCCGACGCCCGCCGCGTAAATCGCGCCATCCTGTCCCACGGCGACGGATGTGATCTCGCGCTTCGGCGCCTGGTACAGAACGAAGCCGGCTCCGGCCGGCGTGATGCGCAGGATCAATCCGCTCGGATCGGTGCCCGCGATCAGATTGCCGTTCGCATCGATGGCCAGCGACCGCACATGCGTTTCCTCGGTCTCAAAAAAAACCGTGCCGGCGCCCGACGGCGTCACGCGAAAAATTTTCCCCTCATCGCCGGTCGCGACAAACAGGTCGCCCGATTTCGAAACCGCCATCGCCCAGATATATTTCGCTTTCGGATCGAAAAACGGCTCGACCTTGCCCGCAGAGTCCACTCGATACACCTTGCCGTCCGGAGCGGTGGCGGCATACACGCGATCCTCGCGATCGATCGCGATCGACTGCACCGCCAGCGCATCCAGCTCGGCCAGCGTCTTCATCTTGCCCGACGCATCGATCTCGATCAGCTTGGCTTTGGACCCGCCCAATCCTCCGCCGCCGGCGAACAGGTCGCCCTTGGAATCGCGCGCCACGGCCCACAGAAACGTTACGGAAGGATCGGCCAGCTCTTTAAGCGCGGGCGCCAGCGTCAGCCGTCCGTCGCTGGCAAGCGACAGCCGCGTCAGATTGCCCCGTTCGAAATCGGCCATCTCGGCGACGGTCCATGTCTTGGTCTCCACCGCGTGGACGGCGGCTGCGGCGCCTACCAGCGCGGCAAAAACTCGCAAAATTTGCATGTACTTTTATTTGACTGTGATTTTGAGCGAATAGCTTCCGCTCACCACCTGATCGAACGGGATCGCGAGCTGTTGTTCGGCGCTCTCGGGCGAACCGACCAGGGTCCGGCTCGCCGTCCGCTGCGTCTCGAGAACGTTCAGCACCGAGGACGGCAGCGCGGGCAGCGTCTTGTCGCCGGAATAGTACGTCGGCCGCGCCTCCACCAGCGAAACGTACAGCTGGTTGGCGCCGCGCTCCTGATTGAGGAGCGAAACCGTTTCCGGAATGTCCATGTAGCGATTCCCCGCCGCGGCGGCGTGCTGCATGCGATTCATGGTGTCGGCGTCGGAGAACAAAATCCGGTGATCGCCCTTCGGCATCCCGGCCGGAATTTTCACGTTGACCGTGCGCTCGATCCGCTCGCCCCGATACGGGCGCAGGAAAACCTTGATCGGAATTTCAGACCCCGCTTCCACTTCCGTCGACGGCGTCCAGGCGTTTTCGATGGTCGCCACGCGCCGCTCCGGCAGCAGGTCCACCGTCACGTCGACGCTCTTCAGTTTCGGCGTCTCCACCGGATTCAGGAACAGGCGGTTGAATTTATCGCCCCACCATCCGGCTAGCACCATCGGCGGAGCCACCGGCATCTCGCTCGGCGCGAGCATGGTCGACACGTCAATCGGCGCGGCTCCATCCATCACCACATGGCCGCTCATCCGGTAGGTCTCTTCATCGGCGTATTCATTCACCTGCTGCAGGGAGTTGAACAGCGTCAGCATCATCAGGTACGGCGTCCATTTCTGGTGGACGAACACGTTGAAGTGCAGATCCCGTTCCTTCGCCGCCGTGTTGCCGTTCCCGTAGGACCGCAGCTTCACGTGCACCGGAATGTAGGGAGCCTCCGCGCCCAACTCGCCCATGATTCCGCTGAAGCGATCCTGGTGCAGCGCGCCCACCACTTCCGTCGCGTTGCCGAACTTGGTCGGCTGGAACGACGAGCTGAGCGTCAGCAGCACTTCGCTTTTCGCCATCGGCATGTCCACCGGACCCAGATCGAAAAACTGGTGCCCGAAGGCGAGCACACGCTTGCCGTCGTTGTAGGTCACCGTGCCCATCCCGGTAGCCGACATGTCGCCCGAAACCAGCACGCCCGCGATCGCATCGCCCGGGTTCAACGAATGTTCCCATCCCTTGGCGGGGGTCATCGAAAGATCGGCCGCGCCCGCTCCGCCGTCGACGGCGGTGATTCCCATTTCCTGGAACAACGGCTGGAACGCGTTGACGGCTTCTCGCGAAAATCCGGACAACACCAGCGGCGTATCGATCGGCGTCATCACCGGAACCGGCGCCGGCATCGACTCGATCGCGCCTGCGGCCACCAGCTTTCCGAGCATCTCGCCGGGGATTGGTATGGACGATGCGCGCTCGCCGCGCACTTTATCCGGCGTCTTGGCGTCGCTCGGCCGCGATTCGTCGAAATCCTGGATCTCCAGCATGCGCTCGATCGGAGTGATGCCGCAAATGGCGTCGGGAGAAAATACGCTGAACCGCAGCGCGACCGCTCCCACTAATTTTCCGTCGATATAAACCGGGCTTCCGCTCATTCCCGCGGCAACGTTGGTCTCCTTGGCCTTGCCGCCCATCTTCGCCAGGATCACGTCCTGAAGGCCCACCTGGCCTTTGAGCACTCCGACAATTTCAACCGGCACCGGTTCGGGATCGTGACCCTGGAACACCGTCCAGGCCACGCCTGTCATGCCCGGTTTAATGTCCTTCAGTGGGAAGATTGCGACTTTACCGGCTTTGGGACGTTCGAGCTCTGCCGCTCGCCCCAAGGCGCAGGCAAGGAGAGTTGCGATCGCGGAAATCACCACCCGCTTGTTCATGGAAGCCTACTACCTCTACTTCTCTGGTTTGTCACGAACAGAAGTCCGCGCAACCCCCGCGAGCAGATCCGACTCCCTCCTGGGGGCTGCTATCACTTTAGCAGGAACGCGGTGCGAGTTCCGATGTCAAAAGTTCCAGAGCGCAAACGGGAGCGCTCCAGTACAAAACGGGAGCGTTCGAATGAAAGCGGTGCTACGGGTGCTCCTTCTTCTCCTCGCGGCTGGTCTTGGTTTGCTGTTTCTTGTTGCGCTCCTGCTTGGTCGCGCCGGTCGAGCGCTCCGAAGGCGTCTGGTTCGCCGCCGGTGGATGCGCCTGCACCGGTTCATTCTGCCCGGAATTGGTCCGCGAACTCACCGAGCCGGGCGGAGGCATCGCGACGTTGTGCTGCGTATTGCTCCTCGACGGTGCACCCGGGTACGTCGAGGACGCCGTCGCCGGACGATACGCCGGGCGCGCCGCCTCCGGTTCGCTCCGCTGAAGGTTTGTGGTTGCCGCTGCATCCAAAGGACGCCCCGGATTCGCGCCCAGCATCGCCTGCTGCCGGTCGAACGCCACCGGACGCGGCGGCGGAGCCATTCTGGTCACCACCGTCCGATTCATCACCACCGCGGGAGGCACGCCGCGCGTCACCACAGCGCCGCCGCCGAACACGGCCGCTCTTTCCGGCACGACCGCGGCAACGGCAGTCACCTGCACTCGACCCAGCATTTCGGGACGCACCACAATGGCAGCGGCGGCTACCGGACCGCCCGCCGCGATCACTCCGCCAGGCACTACCGTCACGCCTCCCACCACTCCGCGATTGACGTACACCGCACCCGCGACGTTATAGTTTACCAACACGGCTCGATTCACGATTACTGTATTGGTCACGTTGACCCGCTCCAGGTATACCGGGCTGTAGGCATACGCGGGTACGAAAACTTCACGCGGGCCCAAAGGGAACCATCCCACGCCCCCGGCTACTCCGACACCGATCCCCACGCCGCCGACCCAGGCGACCAGCGCCGGAGCAAAAACGGGCCGGGCAACGACTACTCCCGGCCCCGGCATCGGACCCGGCACCCAAGCCCATACCCCATCGATGAAAACCCATCGGCCGTAATGGAACGGCGCGTATCCCCAGGGCGCGTCGTCGACCCAAGTCCATCCCCAAGGCGCGATCCAAGCCCAATGACCGTAATGATACGGCGCCCATCCCGGCGGGACCGAATTCGGCACCCACACCGTGCCGTATTCAGGAACCGTGCGCCAAGTCCCGTTCTGATCCAGATCCGCATAACCAGGCGTGTCGCGCGAAACATAGCGGCCGGAAACCGACATATCTTCGCGCCGGTCGCGATCCTGGCACCACAAGTCGAACTGGTCGGCGGGCGGGAGATCGCGGGTGTCAAACACCGGAGCCGAGCCATCGGCGCCTCCCGAAATTCGCACCTGTTCGCGCGGCTGAATCGTATATGCCTGACCCGCCGTTGCCTCCGCCTGGCCGCTGCGCACGCCGACGATGGTCGCAACGCCCTGCTCATCCACTTCGATCCGGTATTCGCCCGGCCGCAGCAGCGACAGCGCCGCCTGCGGCGTGTCGATTTCCACCGTTTCGTCGTCGGCCAGCCTCCGAACCCGCACGCTCAAGGTCCCCGTCGAAAGCTGGACCTGCGCCGTCCGGTCGTCCAGGTTGATAAACGAAAAATTAGTTCGCGAGCTGAGCCGCATGGCCGCCGAGCCGAGACTCACCTCGGCGCGGCCGTCCTGATCGGTCCACAAACGATCGCCGGTGGTCAACGGACGATTCAACGTCGCGGGAACCCAATCGTCGACGCTACCCGACTGAAAAGAAACGGTCCCGTTGACGACGCTCAGCCGTGCCGCACGGCTTGGCGGGTCCTGCGCGCCCTGATCGGCTGGTCCGGGCGCCGGCGGCTGGGCCATCGCCAGCGCCGCGAACATCATCAATATTAGTGGTTCGGTCCTCATACATTCGATGTGACGTGTTGTTTCAAAAAACACGGTACCGAGATGAAAGATTTTGAATGTAAAGAGCAGTTAATCGAAGAATCCTGAATAAAGCGTGCCCCGTCCAATTAGTGGAGGGCAAAGAGTATGTTCAAGAAAATTGGGATTCCAACCCTCGCGCTGTTTGCGATTCTGTTGATGATGGCGCCCGCGCAGGCTAATGCGGCTGTGCGGTTCGGAGTTGGCGTCGGCATCGGACCCGGCTATGTCTATCCGGCGTATCCCTACGCGTACGGTTATCCTTATTATCCATACGCTTACGGTTATCCCTATTACTACGGTTATCCCTATTATTATGGGTATCCGTATTATGGGGGCATCTATGGCGGCTTTGGATACTATGGCGGTTACGGCTATCGCGGGCCGGTTTACCGTGGTTACGGTTACGGCGGCGGATATCGTGGCGGCTACGGCGGCGCGGTCCGTGGCGGCGGCGCGGTCCGTGGCGGTGGCGGAATCCGCGGTGGTGGAGCAGCCCGGGGTGGCGGCGGTGGTGGACGCCGTTAAACGTCTAGCTGACTAGGCGTTCGAGTTTCGAGCCGGCCCGGATGATGGTTTCATTCCTCTCCGGGCCGGTCGATATTCCACCGATTTCTACGCCTGCCTTGTCCTCCAGGAATTGGAGATACGCCCGCGCCTTTTCGGGCAATTCTTCAAAACGCGCAATTCCTCGCGTCGAACTTCGCCAGCCGGCGAGTTTTTCGTATACCGGCTCGACCGCTTCGAGGGCCCGATACGTCGCCGGCATCTCCTGAACCTCGGCTCCGCACAATCGATAGCCCACGCACACCGGAATCTCATCGAGATGATCCAGCACGTCGAGCTTGGTAATCACCAGGGTATCGAAGCCGTTGACCATCGCGGTGTAGCGTAGCAGCGGAGCGTCGAACCAACCGCAGCGCCGCGGACGCCCGGTGACAGCTCCGAATTCGTTTCCTTCCCGCCGCAAGAGGTCGCCGCCGGCATCCTTGCTTTCGGTCGGAAACGGACCCGATCCGACGCGCGTAATGTAGGCCTTGGAAACTCCGATCACGCCGCTGATTCGCGTCGGCGGAACGCCGGTTCCGGTGCAGGCGCCGCCGGCCGCGGCGCTCGACGAGGTGACGAATGGATAGGTCCCATGATCGACGTCGAGCATGGTGCCTTGCGCGCCCTCGAACATGATTCGTTTGCCGCGCGCCATCGCATCGGCCAGCAGCGCGGCGGTATCGCACACCAGGGGCTGGATGCGCGCGGCGTACTCCTCGGTCTCGCGGCGGATCGCGGCATAGTCGATCGGTTCGTTCAACTGAAACGTGTCGGCCAGCAGTTTTTTGTCAGCGGCCAGCGTGTCGTACAGATCGCGGAAACTGGTCGGATCGAACAGATCGGCGATGCGGATGCCGCGTCTTCCGGTCTTGTCCTCATAACACGGGCCGATTCCGCGCGAGGTGGTGCCGATGGGAATGCGGTTTTCGCGCGCTTCCGACATCTTCTCGATCAAGCGATGGAACGGAAAAATCACGTGCGCGCGGTTGGAGATGCGCAGATGGCCGGTCACCGGGATGCCCGCCGCTTCCAGCTTCCCGATCTCGTCGATCAGCGCGGCCAGATCGATTACCACGCCGTTTCCGATGACGGTCTCGACGCCGGGCCTTAAGATGCCGCTGGGGATCAGCTTGAGAACGAATTTTTTCTCGCCGATGAACACAGTGTGGCCGGCGTTATGCCCGCCTTGATAGCGCGCCACGATATCGAAACGGTCCGCGAGCAAATCGACAACTTTGCCCTTGCCTTCGTCGCCCCACTGTGCGCCGAGAACGATGATGTTGCTCATTTCGTCTGTTTGTGAACTCTACTCCGCAAACCATTGTAGCGTGCGGGAAAAGAGCATCCGGCGTGAACCCGGCTTCAAACGAATCGGGTGACGTGCGCGGCAACGGCGAGCCATGCGCCGTTCCGCCTGGTTGCCTCTTTTCGTGATATGCTCCAGAGGAGACCGAGCGGTCTCAAAATCGAGGACGCGATGACCAAAGGCGAGCAAACCCGCCGCAAGATCGTGGCCGAAGCGGCGCCGATCTTCAATCAGCATGGCTACGAAGGCAGTTCGCTGAATCTCCTGATGGCCGCCACGGGTCTTAAAAAGGGCGGTATTTACCGCCATTTTTCGAGTAAAGAGGAGCTGGCCGGCGAAGCTTTCGATTACATGTGGCGCGAGACGCGGCGGGCGCGCCTGCTCGATCTGGACGGGAATGCGCCTGGCGTGGAGCAGCTCAAACAGTTCATCAAGAGCTTCCTCCGGGGCCGGCTTCCGTTCCCGGGAGGGTGCCCGATTCTGAATACAGCCATCGATTCCGACGACGGCAACCCGATGCTTCGCGAGCGCGTCCGGAAGGCGCTGCGGAAGTGGGTCGCGCGGCTGGAGTCGATCGTCAAGACGGGCCGGAAGCGCGGCGACATCCGGCGCGGCGCAGATCCGAGAACGGTGGCGACGCTGATTCTGGCGTCGCTCGAAGGCGCGTTGATGATCAGCCGTCTCGAACAGAGCGACGACGCTCTCCGCCGCGTCCAACGGCATCTGAATGAGTATCTCGACACGCAGGTGGCGGCGCGATGAATCGCCCGCCTCTCTATCTCGAAGATCTGCGCCCCGGCCTGCGATTTGTTTCCGGCGAGTATCGCATGGACCGGGACCGCATGCAGGCATTCGCCGCGGAGTTCGATCCGCAGCCGTTTCATCTTGACGAACAGGCCGCCGGGAGCAGCCTGTTTCACGGCTTGGTGGCGAGCGGGTGGTACACCGCCGCGGTCGCCATGCGCCTGATGGTCACCGGCGGCCTCTCTTTGGCGAACGGCATCGTAGGCCTCGGCGGCGAAATCGCGTGGCTGAAGCCGGTGCGCCCCGGCGATGTTTTGCACGTCGAAAGCGAGATCCTCGAAATCATTCCCTCGCGATCCAAACCGAATCAGGCGATCGTCAAAGTGAGAAACGCGACGCTCAATCAGGCGGGCGAGGAGGTCTACGTTTTCACCGCGAAAGTCCTGGCGTGGAAGCGCCCGAAGGAAAACCCCGCATGAAGATCCTGGTGGTGGGCGCCGGAGCGATCGGCGGATATTTCGGAGGCCGTTGGCTCGCAGCCGGCGCCGACGCGACGTTTCTGGTGCGTCCGGCGCGCGCGGAGGAACTCGCCACCTCCGGCCTGATCATTCGCAGCCGCAGGGGCGATGTCTCGATCCGGAATCCACCCACCGTGCTCGCCGAAACCATTCGTAATCCTTTTGATCTGGTGCTGCTCGCTACGAAGGCCTACGACCTCGACGGCGCCATTGCGTCGCTTGCGCCCGCCATAGGCGAGCGGACCGCGATTCTGCCGCTGATCAACGGAATCCGCCATCTGGATACGTTGTGCGCGCGATTCGGGGAGGCACACGTGCTCGGCGGCGAATGCCTGATCTCCGCCACGTTGAATGAGCGCCGCGAAATCGAGCATCTGATCGACGCGCACCGGATTTCTTTCGGCGAGCTGGATGGAAGCATGTCCGATCGCGTGCGATCGATCGAAAAGGCGATTAGCGGCTCGGGATTCGACGTGAAGGCGAGCACGCAAATTGTTCTCGAAATGTGGGAAAAATGGGTGTTCCTTGCAACGCTCGCGGCGAGCACGACTCTGATGCGAGCCCCCGTGTGCGACATCGTGTCCGCACCCGGCGGAACGGATCTGGTCGCCGGCTTGATGGAGGAATGCCGCGCGATCGTGTCCGCGGAAGGTTATCCGCCGCGCGAAACTTTTCTCGAACGCACGCGCGGAATGGTCACCGCGGCGGACTCGACGCTGGCGGCCTCGATGCTTCGCGATATGGAAAACCGAGGCCCGACGGAAGCCGATCACGTCATCGGCGATCTGCTCGATCGCGCCCGCGCGCATGGTTTGCCGTGCAGCCGTCTCTCGCTAGCGTACACGCACCTGAAGGCTTACGAGTCGCGCCGCGCCCGTGAGAGTTTGTGTGAAATCCGCTGAATGACCCCCGCCTTCACAGGCGCGGCTTGACGATGTCGTTGAGCGGCAAGGGCCGGGCAAGCCCCGGCAGTCATGCCGGGGGTAAAAACCGCTGTTTTCACACGTACTCGTGATCGTGAGGCGAGCCAGACCGTTTCCTGAGTTCGCCTGGACCGGTTTCACGAGGGACGCGTAACGGCATTGTGAACAGCCGACGGTCCTCGAATCGGTCAACGTTATCCATGAAACCGGTACTAAACTAAGAGCTTGACTGGAATCCGGGAGAGAATGAAAGCGGTGGCGCGATGAGTTCCCAGGCGGCTTTATCTTTTGTAATGCTCGCGGTGTTGAATGCGATGGCCGAGCAGCAACCCCCTGAGAAGGAGTTTACGCTGACCGCGGAGTCGCGCCTGGTCATGCTCGACGTCGGCGTGCAGAATCAGCATGGTGACGCCATTACCGGACTCGGCAAGGACAATTTCCGCGTGTACGAGAACGGAAAGCTGCAAACCATTTCGGATTTCGCCAACCAGGATGTGCCCATCACGGCCGGCCTGGTGATCGACAGCAGCGGAAGCATGCGCAACAAGCGCTCGCAGGTGGTCATCGGCGGCCTCGCCTTCGTGCGCGAAAGCAATCCCTCGGATCAGATTTTCATCACCGAGTTCAACGATCACGTCACCTTCGGATTGCCTTCGGGGATGGCGTTTTCAGGCGATCCGGCGACACTTCGGAGCGCGCTGCTCCAAAGCCCCGCCGAGGGGCGCACGGCGCTTTACGATGCCGTATTGCAGGCGCTCGATCATCTGAAACTGGGTACCGAAAGCAAGAAGGCCCTGGTGCTGATCAGCGACGGCGGCGACAATGCGAGCGAGCGTCACCTGGCGGATGTCACCAAAGCCGTGCTGGAATCTCCGGCGACCATTTATACGGTCGGCATTTTCGATCAGGATGATAGCGACCGCAATCCCGGGCTTCTGCGCAAACTGGCCGGCGTCACCGGCGGCGAAGCTTTCTTCCCCAAACAGATTGACGATGTGGTCGGTGTGTGCCGCCAGATCGCGAGGCAGATCCGCCAACGATACAGCCTCGCCTACCGGCCGGTCAGCCTCAGCGAGAAGGGCGAGCTGCGCCGCATCAAAGTGGTGGTCACCGGCACTCCCGAAAAAGCGACTGTGTTCGCGCGCAAGAGCTACTATCTGCCGCCCGCGAAGTAGACCTCTTGGTAGTGGGCGCAGGCTTCTCACAACGCGCAGCGCATTGAAAACACGGTTACAATCCGAGCGCAACACCAGGAGGTTGCTCGAAAAAAGGGGACGGATCGCTCTGTCGCTCCCGATCACTTCGAATGAAGGCTGTGTGGGTATTGCCGAGCGGACTGTGGTTGAAACCGCGCCCGATAGCCGCAGTTCTTCCTGAGGTGGAAATAAAAAAGTGAAATTATTTCCGTCCTGACGCCCGATTCGGCGAGCGCGATCCAAGTATTTCAACGAGTTCTAAAAGGGCACGGTATTTGCCTGCTACATTGCAGTGGCCATACCGCAAAACGTTCCGCTCAGCCGGGTTCTGATCGTCGATGACGATCCATCCGAGCGCTCTTCTCTCGCCGGCATGATTGCTTCTGTTGGCTATGACGCCGTGACCGCGGCCGGCGGACAGGATGCGATCGAACAACAGGCGCGCCAGCCGGCCGATGTCATTGTCACCGACCTGATGACGGCTGGAATGGACGGCTTCGGGCTGCTGCGCAAGCTCAAGGAACTGGGCGACCAAACGCCCGCCATCGTGCTCACGGCGTTCGGAAATATCGAACAGGCCGTTTCGGTTGTCGAGGATCTGCACGCTTTCTGGTTTATTGAAAAACCGGTGCAGGCCGGTATTCTGCGGACGCTCGTCGCGCGGGCGGTTACGCAAAAACGGCTGATCGACGAGACGCGCCTGCCGAACCGCCAGTTGATTCATGTCGAAGGCGCGCGCGTGGCCGAGGCCGAGAGCGACGACACGCTGCGCATCCGCGTAGGAGCCCGGATTCGGGACATCGAGGATGCCTACATCAAGCTGGTGCTGAAGCACACCAACCAGAACCGCACCAAAGCCGCTGCCATTTTGGGCATCAGCATCCGGACTTTACAGAATCGCCTCCGGGAAGGGGTAGCATCGCCTGCGCAGAAGGCGCAAAATCGCCGCCGGATGGGGGCCGCGGACGCCGAATCCAAGAGGGCCGCGGTGAGGTAGTGAGATGAGTCGCAAATTCGCCGCAGAAATTATCGCCGATTGTTGAACCCCGCCTTCACAGGCGGGATTGGGCGGACGTGAACACGGCTTCTCGATTTCTGGGACGAATTTGCAAGCCAGCACATTAGCATTCACGCAAGCGTCCGGCGAATCGCCGCGAGTGCGCCGGCCGCAACGATCAGCGACAGCAGCGCGCCCGTTCCGGCCACGTCGGGAAGCCATCGCGACCGGAAAAAGAACAGCGCCAGCAGACCCAGAAAGATGATCCGCAGCGCGCCGCGCGCCGACGCCGCCGAAAATCGCAGCGTTATCCAGCCCGCGATGGCCGCCAGCGCTCCCGATAACGCAATTCCGAACACCGCCGCCATGCCCAGCGTCTCCAGATCCGGCGGGAGCGGGAAATGCGTTTTCGAATACACCGTAATCAGCCCGGCCGCAAGCATCGCAACCGTCATCAGTTCGGCGTAAATCACCGCGATCGCGATCCTCGCAAGGGCTTCGGCGAACGATCCCGGCCGGCCTTGGGCGAACGCTGCCACCGAAACCGGCGCGGCGAACAGAATGCCTAGCGAAGCATATGCCGAAAGCATCACCGGATCCAGGAAATCCACACCTTTCCACCATGGCAGAAGAATACCGAACGCGGCGATGAGGATCACGTGAATCAGGATCGCGGGCGGCCCCATGCGCGTCCCCAGGCCTACCCCTTCTCGTTTCAGGTGATAGAAAAATTCGGTCACGTTGAGGATATGGTACCAGCCGGATCAGGAGTAACATAGATAAGGAGCGCCTTACCCGATACTTAGGGCGAATTTCTCTAGGGTTGCGACGCTAATTATTCACCGGGCGTGCGCCGATGAACTTGATAGATATGTTCGACAGGCGAATAGAACCGCGGATGCTCTGCGCGGACCTTGTGGATGTGCAGTGGAAAGATCAGAGCGGGCGCACGCGCCGCGGCGTGGCGAATCTCGAGGACATCTCGCTATCAGGGGCCTGTCTTCAGGTCGACCGGCCGGTGCCGCTCGACACTCCGTTCCGCATCAGCTACCCGAACGGGGAACTGATGGGCACGGTCAAATACTGCGTGTTCCGGGAAATCGGCTATTTTCTGGGCATCGAATTCGAGGCGGGGAGCCGCTGGTCCCAGCGGCATTTTCGTCCGCAACACCTGCTCGACCCGCGGCGTCTGGTCGGCCGGGTCACCAAGGGATTGAAGCCGGATACTCCGCTGCCCAACGTTCAATAAGGACTGTTGCACAAATACGCGGACACTTGTGATTAACTAAAGAGGGTATGGCTACAATTACGGGCCAATTCCCGCAGGCCAGGCCCGCTGTGGCTAAACCGATCCCGTGGGTGGCGCTGGCATGGTTCACCGCGCTCCTGATCATCGCCTACTTCCCGATCCTCCGTCACCTGGTGGAACAGTGGGCCAACGATGAAGATGCCGGACACGGATTTTTCGTTCCCGTGGTAGCCGCGCTGGTGGTCTGGCAGCGCCGCGAGGAACTGCTCGAGATCGAGTGGAAGCCGGCATGGTGGGGAGTCTGGATCCTGCTGTGGGGCGTGGTGCAAAGTTTCCTCGGAACCCTGGGCGCGGAACTGTTCCTGCAACGCACCTCGGTTCTGATCACGCTGGTGGGAATGCTGCTCGTGTTCGGCGGCACGAAACTGGTAAAGGCCCTGACCTTTCCGCTGCTGCTTTTGCCGTTCATGATCCCGTTCCCCGCGGTGATCTACAACCAGATTACGTTTCCCTTGCAGCTTTTCGCCAGCTCCGTGGCAGAAAGCGTTTTGGGGGTTCTCAACATCCCCGTGCTTCGCGACGGCAACGTGCTGGAGCTCGCCAGCCAGAAGCTGACCGTGGTGGAGGCGTGCAGCGGCATTCGCAGTCTGATGTCTCTGCTATTCCTGTCTCTGGTCTACAGCTACTTTTTCGATAAGAAGATCTGGATGCGATGGGCGCTGCTGGCCGCCACGGTTCCGCTGGCCATTCTAGCCAATGCCGGACGCGTCGCCATTACCGGAATCCTGAGCGAGGAAGTGAGCCCCGATCTCGCCCACGGATTTTTTCATAGCCTGGAAGGCTGGGTGATTTTCGTCATCGACATCGTCATGCTGCTGGCGGTGCACGCGGTGATCAATCGCATCTATTCCCTGCGTTCGCGAAAGGCGGCGAAGGTTGTTTAAATTTCTCAACTCCACTCCGGCCCGCGTGGTTTCGATTCTGCTGATAGCTCAGGCGGCCATATTATATAGTTCGATACGCCCCGAAGCGGTCCCTTCCGGCAAGCCGCTCGGCACGTTTCCGATCAGGGTCGGGCCCTGGCAGCTCGAGCAGGAAGGCGTGATCGATCAAGACACGCGGGATGTGCTCAAAGCCGACGACCTGCTGAACCGGGTGTACACCGATCCGTGGACACAGCAGGGGGCCGATCTTTTTATCGCGGCGTTCCGGTCGCAGCGCAACGGCAAAGCACCGCACTCGCCGAAGAACTGTCTGCCCGGCAATGGATGGACTCCGCTCAATGAGCGCGAGATTCAGATCGACGTCGCCGCCCGAGCCCCGATTCCGGTAAACGAGTACGTCGTGCAGCACGGCGAATCGCGCAGCGTGGTGCTGTACTGGTATCAATCGCGCGATCGCGCCGTCGCCAACGAGTACAAGGCCAAGTTCTGGGTCATCGCCGACGCGATCCGCTACGATCGCACCGACACGGCGCTGATCCGCGTGATCGTGCCGATCCTCAACCGCGATACCGCTACGGCAGAGGGCACAGCCATTCGTTTCGTCCAGACGTTCTACCATCCCATCCGCCAGTTTCTTCCGGCATAACTTAAACTGGTTTGGATGATGAGAATCGGCCCGGCGCGGATCGTTGCCGGGTGTTTTGCGTTCCTCGTCCTACTCTCGCCGGCGTTCGCTCCGGCGCAAGCATTGAATCCCAACGAACGGGCGAATCCCAACGAGCCGGTGCTCAAGGCGCTGGACGATCTGGAATGGTACCTCAAGCTGAGCGACGTCGCCCAGGTCGATAAGATTTCCTATACCAGCCTGCCGCTGGCGCACAATCCCAACCCGACCGCGCCCGGCGCGGGCAATCCGCTGATCATTCGCGCCTATACTTTCATCCCCAAAAATCTGGATCGCACCAGGAAACAGCCTCTGCTGGTGCTGGCGCATCAGGGCATTCACGGCAACGTATCTTCCTCCGAGCTGGGCCACATCATGCGCGAGCTGATCGGCGAAGGCTACTCCGTCATCGCGCCCGACTATCGCGGTTCGAACGGTTACGGCCAGGCGTTTTACGAGGACATCGACTACGGCGGCCGCGAAGTGGACGACGTGTTCGCCGCACGCCAATGGATGCTCGAAACCTACAGCTTTTTCGACCCCCAGCGCGTCGGCGCCATCGGCTGGAGCCACGGCGGCTTCATCACTCTGATGGAAATCCTTCAGCATCCCGATGCGTTCGCGTGCGCCTACGCGGGCGTGCCCGTCAGCGACCTGGTGCTGCGTCTCGGCTATCACGACGCGTCCTATAATGCGCTGTATTCGGCGCCGTATCACATCGGTAAAACCGTACGCGACGATATTAAGGAGTACGAGCGGCGCTCGCCCATCACCTGGGTCTCGAAGCTCGAAACTCCGCTGCTGGTCCACACCAACACCAACGATGAGGACGTCAACGTTGTCGAAGTGGAGCGCCTCATCGCCGCGCTCAAGGCCGAGGGCAAGAAATTCGAGTACAAAATCTACGAGAACGCGCCCGGCGGCCATATGTTCAACCGGCTCGTCACGGATCTGGCGCGCCAGTCGCGGCAGGATGTCTACAAATTTCTCGGGAAATATTTACTCAAATGAAGCGCTTGATCGCGATTCTCACCGTTGCGCTTCCGATTTTCGCGCAAGCCCCGGCGGGCCGTGGCGGCGCGACTCCAGCGACGGCGCCTGCCGCACCCGCGGCTGCGGCAGCTCCCGCATCCGGGGCGATCAATCCGCAGCAATCGACCGACCAGGTACTCAAGAGCATCGACGATCTGGAATGGCGCATCAAGATCGGTGACATCGCGGACTTCGACAAGGTCGCCTACGCGAGCCTTCCTCCCGCGCATAATCCGAATCCCACCGCGCCGGGCGCCGGCAATCCACTGATCGTCTACGCGTACACCTTCATCCCCAAGAATCTCGATCGAACGAAGAAGCAGCCGCTGATCGTCCTGATTCACGGCGGCGTGCATTCGAATTTCACCTCGGAGTCGGCGCACATCGTACGCGAATTTTTAGAACAAGGCTATTCGATCGTTTCCACCGATTACCGCGGCTCGACCGGCTACGGCGAGGGCTATTACCGCCAGATCGATTACGGCGGCCGCGAGGTCGACGACGTTTATCTCGGCATGAAATGGATGCTCGACCGTTACGGTTTCCTGGATCCGAAACGGGTCGGCATGGTCGGCTGGAGCCACGGCGGCCTGATCACGCTGATGAATATTTTCGAGCACCCGGAATCGTTCGCGGCCGCCTACGCAGGCGTCCCGGTCACCGATCTGGTGCTGCGCCTCGGCTATCAGACCGACGCTTACCGCGCCGAATATTCCGCGCCGTATCACATCGGCAAAACCGTTCGTGAGGACATCCGGGAATACGAGCGCCGCTCGCCCATCACCTACGTTTCGAAACTTCAAACGCCGCTGCTGATCCACACCAACACGAATGATGAAGACGTCAACGTGCTCGAAGTGGAGCGCCTGATCACCGCGCTCAAAGCCGAGGGCAAGAAATTCGAGTACAAAATTTACCAGGACGCGCCCGGCGGCCACCAGTTCAATCGTCTGGATACCAAGCTCGCGCGGGAATCGCGAGCCGAAATCTACAAATTCCTGGCGCAGTATCTGAAACCAGGATTATGATCTACGATTCTCCGGCCAAGGACACCAGCCAGGCGCGATCGATGGTGATCGCCACGGGCGGCATCGCCGCTACCAGCCAGACGCTCGCCTCGCAAGCCGGAGCGATGACGCTGGCGCGCGGCGGATCGGCCGTCGATGCCGCCATCGCCGCCAACGCAGTGCTCGGCGTCGTCGAACCGATGATGTGCGGCCTCGGAGGCGATCTGTTTGCCATCCATCGCGACGCGAAAACCGGAAAACTCACGGGCATCAATGCGAGCGGTCCGGCACCCGCCGCGCTGACGCTCGAACGCGTGAATTTTTCCGTGCCGGGATCCGGCATCCATACCGTCACCGTCCCCGGCGCCGTCGATGGATGGTGGAAAATGCACGCGAGGTTCGGCAAACTTCCCTGGT
Organism: Bryobacteraceae bacterium; assembly: GCA_035319685.1. Taxonomy (GTDB): domain Bacteria; phylum Acidobacteriota; class Terriglobia; order Bryobacterales; family Bryobacteraceae; genus Palsa-187. The sequence goes on from DATHCE010000037.1 coordinate 21,353, forward strand.
CCGATCTGTTCGCACCCGCGATTTACTACGCCGAGCGCGGGTTCCCCGTCACGGAGCTGATCCAATACGACTGGGAACACACTCGCGATCGTCTCGAAGAGGACGAGTCCGCTTTGCGCCTCTTCGAGGTCCCGAAAACCGGCGAAATCTTCCGCAATCCCGATCTCGCGCGGGCGTATTGCATCCTCGCCGAATCCGGTCCACGTGCATTCTACGAAGGCGAACTCGCCGCGGCGATTCTCGAAACGTCGCGCCGCCATGGCGGGACACTTTCTTCAGCGGATCTGAGCGAATTTTCTTCTGAATGGGTCGAGCCGATCTCGACCACCTATCGCGGCTGGACGGTTTCCGAAATTCCGCCTAACGGCCAAGGCATCGGAACGCTCGAAATGCTCAACATTTTAGAAAATTTTCCGATCCCGGACCTCGACCCGTTGAGCGCCGACGCGTTTCATTTCAAAATCGAAGCGCAGAAGCTCGCGTTCGAAGATCAGCGGCGTTACATCGCCGATCCGCGTTTTGCCGACGTTCCGATCGCCCGCCTGCTTTCTAAAGATTACGCCCGCGAACGCGCCCGTCACGTTCATTTAACAGCTTCCGGCAGCGAGCCAATCCCTTCTATCGCTCACGGCCACACCATCTATCTTTCTGTTGCCGATCGCGAAGGCAACCTCGTTTCCTGGATCGAAAGTATTTCCGAACTGTGGGGCTCAGGCGTCGTGGTCGACGGATTCGGCTTCCATCTGCACAGCCGCGGCGCGGCGTTTTCCTCCGACCCGAATCATCCCAACGCGCTCGCGCCGCGCAAGCGCCCGTATCACACCATTATTCCCGGATTTCTTCAAAAGGACGATCAACACATCGCTTTCGGCATCATGCGGGGCATGAATCAGGCGCAGGCCCAGGCGCAATTCGTGTCAAACGTCGTCGATCACGCGATGAACATTCAGGCCGCGCTCGAAGCGCCGCGATTTTCCAAAATCACTCTCGGCGGCTCCGATGTTCGCATCGAATCCCGCGTGCCTCGTGAAACGCTCGAGGAACTCGCCCGCCGCGGCCACACTCTCGAAATCCGCGGCGATTATTCCGGCTACATGGGCGGAGGCCAGGCGATCCTGCGCGATGCAAAAGCGCAGGTCAATTACGGAGCCTCGTCGCCGCGCAAAGACGGCGCCGCGATTCCCGAGCCTGATCCTTATTGGAGCTTCTAGCATACAATCGAAACAAGTAAGCGAGGTTGCCATGTACTTCCAGCAGTTTTATCTCACGTGCCTTTCGCACGCATCCTATATGCTCGGCTCGGAGGGCATCGCCTGCGTGGTCGATCCGCAGCGTGACGTCACGCTGTACATCGACGAAGCCCGC
>DATHCE010000038.1:0-2324 GCA_035319685.1 Bryobacteraceae bacterium
ACAGGGCCGCCACAAAAAACAGACCGGCGGTCACGGCCAGTTCGGCGATTGCTGGATCCGCTTCGAACCCCTGCCGCGCGGGAACAAATTCGAATTCGCCAATGAAGTCTTCGGCGGGGCCATCCCGCGCAACTTCATTCCGGCCGTCGAAAAAGGACTCATCGAAGCGGCCGCCAACGGTTTTCTGGCCGGATTTCCCATGGTGGATTTCAAGGCCACGGTCTACGACGGCTCTTATCACGACGTCGATTCTTCGGAAATGTCGTTCAAGCTGGCCGCGCGCAAGGCGTTCAAGGCCGCGATGGAGGCGGCAAAACCTGCGCTGCTCGAGCCGATCATGAACGTCGAGGTGCAGGCGCCGGTGGAATACGCGGGCGACCTGATGGGCGACATGAACGGCCGCCGCGGCCGCATTTCCGGCATGGACACCAAAGGCGGAACGCAAATCATCAAAGCCCAGGTGCCGATGGCCGAGATGCTGAATTATCAGAACGATCTCATTTCCATGACGCAGGGCCGCGCCTCGTTCACCATGGAGTTCGACCACTACGATTACGTGCCGGCTTTGCAAGCGGAAAAAATCGTCGCCGCCGCCAAGGCCGCCAAGGCCGGCGAGGAAGAGGAAGAAGAATAGTTTGGCGACGGGGCGAACGCGCGGTATCCTTTGACAGAGACCTATGGAACACGAACACCAGCACACCCACACGCACACGCACACGCACAAGCACCGGCACGGAGACCTGGAGCATAGCCATCCTCACGACCACACCCATAGTCACACTCACGAACATGGAACGGATCCGGAAAGCCACACGCACGACCATCCGGACCACGAGAACGAACCGCACGACCACGAACACAGCTAGGCCACGAACACAGCCAGGCCCGAACACAACTAGGCCCGAACACAACTAGGCAACGTGTCGCGGAGGGTTGTTCGCATGCGCGCTCCATCCCCGCCATCACTGGCGCGGCTTTGCATGCGAGGGGCGTCGCAAACGGTGGTGCGCGACCGTTGCTAATCCGCCCGTAGGGCTTGAATCACGTCGACACTGGCGGCTCGCATCGCGGGCCACGCGGAGGCGACCACGGCCGCTGCCAGCAGCACGCCCGCCGCTCCGGCGACGACCCACGCCCCCGGCATTCGAGCGCCCTCGAAATAACTGCCGGCCAGCCGCTGGAGCGCGAACCCGCCCGCCAATCCGGCGCCAATGCCAAGAGCCGTGATGACCGTTCCCTCGCCGATCACGCGCGTGAGCAGATGCCGCGGTTGCGATCCAACGGCCAGACGGATGCCGAATTCGCGCGTCCGCGCGCTCACCGAAAATGCCAGTACGCCCGCGACACCGACGACAGCGATGGTCAGCGCCACCAGGGCGAAGACGCCGAAAACCATGGCGTTCAACCGGTCCGGCGTCAGGACCTCCGCGCGGACATCTTCGAGCGTGGCGGCGCGCTCCACCGGCTGGTCCGCCGACAGAGCGCGGAGGGTCCGCGTGATCGGGTTAATCAGCGCGTAGGGATCCGATCGAACGTGAACGAAGAGGCGCCCGGCGATAAGGGGTCCTTGTCCGAACGGAGTATACAGGGTCAAGGTCGGCTGCGGAACCAGGTGCTCATCGTCGATATCGGCGGCAATTCCGACGATGCGCATCGGCGTGGGCTTCATGCCGATAAATTGGATCAGCGGATCGGTCAAAGTGACATGCCGGTTGAGCGCCTCCTGGTTCGGAAACATGCGCTGCGCCACGCTTTGACTGATGATCGTCACGGGCTCGCTGTCGTTGCGGTCGAGGTCGTTGAAATCGCGTCCGGCGATCATCGGCGCGCCGAGTGCGGCGAAAAATCCGGGCGACACGATGCGGAATTGGCCGCGCGGATCGTCTTCCGCCGTGGTGCGAGCGTAGCCTTCGACTGAGAACTCGAAGCCGGGGCCGAACGAGCCTCCCTCGCGCCACGGCGTGAGCATGCCGATAGCGATGCCGTCGACGCCCGGCAACTGGTGTACGCGGCGCATCGCCTCCTTGTAGAAGTCCACGACCTGGCCGCCGGTCCGCCCATAGGAGAGTACCGGCACGTTGATGGCGAGCACGCGGCGCGTGTCGAGGCCGGTCTGGACCGCTTGCAGGGCGAGCAGCGTCTTGAGCAGCATGGCGGCGCCGGCGAGCAAAACGAAGGAGGCGGCGATCTGGGTAATGGCGAACGCCCGCAGACGGCGGGTGGCGCCGCGGGTCACCCGTACGTTCCCGCTCGACAGGTTGATTCCGTTGGACCGCTCGGCCGAGGGGAGGCGCGGCACAAACGCGAGCACCGCAGCAGCGGCC
>DATHCE010000039.1:0-8709 GCA_035319685.1 Bryobacteraceae bacterium
TTGGACATTTATGCGACTACCCGATATGCGACTACCCGATGGATCCGGGCGCGAACGCCATACGCGCTAAACTAAGACTTCGATGCCTCTTCTGGCACAATCCGTCGCCGAACTGGCTGCTTCGGCCGGAATCAAAACCGCGGTCGAATGGTTCCGGCGCGAGCGTGGGTGGATCAACGAACAGCAAATCAAGCTGTGCCGGATTCCCGGCGCGACGTTTTTCGAACAGAAGCGCGCCGAGTGGATCGCGGAAAAATTCAAATCGCTCGGATGGGACGCGAAAATGGATCGCGCGGGCAATGTGATTGCGTCGTTTTCGCCGCAGCGCGCCCCTCAAGGTAACCCAGCGGTCGCAGTTACGGCGCACCTGGACACGGTGCTCGCGCCGCGCACCCCCGAAGATATCCGCATTACTCCCGATGGACGATTGTTCGGCCCGGGGGTTTCCGACAACGGAGCGGGACTCGCCGCGCTCGTCGCGCTCGCCGCGGTGTGGAAGGCGGTGCCTCCGCTCGAAGGCGCCGCGCCGGTGCTGATCGCCAATGTCGGCGAAGAAGGCGAAGGGAATTTGAGCGGCATGCGCTACCTGTGCCGCGCGGCGAGCCCCACTCGATTCCGCGCATTTCTGGTGCTGGATGGTCCGAGCACCGAACATATTACCTATCGCGCGCTGGCGAGCCGGCGGTTCGACGTGACCATAACGGGGCCGGGCGGACATAGCTGGAGCGATTACGGAGTTGGCAATCCGGTCCACGCGCTGAGCCGCGCGGTGACCACGTTTATCGACGTAGCTCCGAACGGGGAAGCTCCGAACGGCAGCGGGCCGCGATCGTCGTTCAATTTCGGCATCGTGGAAGGCGGTTCGAGCATCAACTCGATTCCGAGCGAAGCGCGCGCCAAGGTGGACCTGCGGTCGGAAAGCGCAGAACGGATTGACCGGATGGCCGCGCTGCTCAGTTCCGCGGTCGAGCGGGCCATCGAAATCGAGAACGTGCGAGCCTCGGGCGGCCGCGTCACCGGGCGGGTGAAGGAAATCGGGTCGAGGCCGGGCGGGGGATTGCCGGAGGACGCTCCGATTATCGAGTGCATGCGCGCAGTGGATGCGTACCTGGGAATCCGCAGCCAGCTCGACTGTTCGTCGACGGACGCGAATATTCCGTTGTCGCTGGGGATTCCCGCGGTCTCGATCGGGGCGGGCGGACAGGGCGGCGGCGCGCATTCGGCGTCGGAATGGTTTCAGCCCGAGGGGCGCGAGTTGGGATTGCGCAGAATTTTACTGGCGCTCGCGTGGCTGTTGACCAATGAGGCTTAATGAATGCTTGAGAGATGCCGATTGACTTCGTGTGTCTGATAGAGTCGCACCGGTTGTAACCCGCCGCGTCCGGTACACATCCATTACAGGGACTCGTATAATAAAAGCGAGGGCCGTTCCCGCAAGATCGAGGCTACGAAACTATGAAGCTGTTTGAAAAGATGCGCCAGCAGAAATTCCTGTCGACGACGCTGCTGTTGATCACGTTGTCGGTGGGCATCGTGATCGGCACCTTAGTGAATACGGGCGTCAATGCGGCCCACGGCCAGCAGGTCGCGCCCGACGCGACGCCGCTGGTGATCCCGCAGGCGCAACCCATGGGGAATGAATTCACCAAGCTCGCCAAGAAAATGGAGCCGAGCGTGGTGAATATCACCGCCGACTACATGCCGAAGCAGGAACAGGCCCGCGCCAATCCGCACACCCAGCGGGATCAGGACGAGGACGGCGACGACAGCAACGGCATGGACCTGTTCAAGAAATTCTTCGGCCGCGGAGCGCCTGGCCAGGAGGGGCCGCCGATGAAGCGCGAGCAGTCCGGCACCGGATTCCTGGTCGACAAGAACGGCTATATCATCACCAACCAGCACGTGGTTTCCGATGCCCAGGGCAATCCGGTGGATCACATTTTGGTGAAGCTGCACGGCGACAGCACCGAATACCGGGCGCGTCTGATCGGCTCGGATAGAGAGAGCGACATCGCCGTCATCAAGATCGATTCGAAGCGGCCGGTGACGCCGGTGATGATCGGCAACTCGGATGGCGTGCAGGTGGGCGACTGGGCGGTGGCGATCGGCTCGCCGTTCGGACTGGAAGCGACGGTGACGGCGGGCATCGTCAGCGCGACGGGCCGCGACGTTCCCGGCAACGACAAACAGTTCCAGCATTTCATCCAGACCGACGCCGCGATCAATCCCGGCAACAGCGGAGGTCCGCTGTTGAACATTCAGGGCGAAGTGATCGGCGTGAACACGATGATCGCCACGCAGAACGGCGGCTATCAGGGCATCGGTTTCGCGCTGCCCATCAACATGGTGGCCCGCGTTTACAACGACATCATCAAAGAAGGCCGGGTGATGCGCGGATCGATCGGCGTGCAGTGGATGCGCAACGACAATCCGCAGGTGACCTTGAAGGCGCTGGGCTTCGATCATGGCCAGATCGTCGGCACGGTGAAGAAAGGCGGTCCGGCTGACAAAGCGGGCATCAAAGAGCAGGATATTATTCTGGGTCTCAACGGCCAGCCCATCAAAGACGGCGAGGAGCTCATTTCCCGCGTTTCCGACATGCCCATCGGATCGCAGGTGAGTGTGGACGTCGATCGCGACGGCAAGAAGATGGCCTTCAAGGTCGCGGTGGCGGATCGCATGGAAGTGTGGGCGGAAAATCCGGCGGTCGGCGCGATTCCGAAGCCGTCTGCCGAAGAGAACGCCAAACCCGATACCGCGGCGCACGCAACGCCGGGCGATATCAAGTTCGGAATTTATCCGCGGCCGGTGAGCGAAGAGGAACGGGCCATGACTCCGGATAAGCACGGCGTGACCGTGACCCGCGTCGAGCCCGGTTCGTTCGCCGACGAGGTCGGCATGATGGAGCACGACATCATCATTGCCGTGAACCGCCAGCCGGTCAGTTCGGTCGACGATATCAGGAAAGTCCAACAGGCGCTGAAACCCGGTGACGCGGTGGCGTTCCGCGTGGTGCGGCCGGTCCGCAGCCTGCGCCGCTCCGCGGCGGCGAACGACAGCGAGACCATGTACCTGAGTGGCACTCTGCCCGAAAATTAAATTCCGGCGGGAGGTGCGGAGGCTGCGGCGTATTGGGCTTTATTGCTAGAATACGTACTTGCGTTTACTGACTGTTGCTTGTGCGGTGGCCCTTTCTGCCGCCCTGGGTCTTGCTGTCCAGGACTCTGGGGTGGCAACCGGGAAAACGTCTGCTTCCAAGAAGAAATCCACCGCGAAGGCGCATTCGACCCACAAATCCTCGCGTGCCAAATCAGCGCAGACCAAGACAGGGCAAGCCAAGACGGGGCAAGCCAAAACGGGGCAGGCCAAATCAACGCAGGCCAAATCAGCGCAGGCCAAAACGGGGCAGGCCAAGTCTCTGCCGTCCAAGTCTCTGCCAGCTAAAGTACGGCAGGACCAGGCGGCGTCGGTCGCCGAGCATCACGCGCCGACAGCGAGGCCAGCGATCACGCCTTCGAAGACAGCGCACCGGCGGACGTCGAAATCTTCGAAAAAAGCGGCCGCCGTCGCTTCCCGCCGCTCCGCGCAACAGCAGCCTACTGCCGAGCGCTATAAGGAAATTCAGCAGGCGCTCGCCGATCGCGGTTACCTTCAGGGAACCGTGGACGGAAACTGGGGGGCGGACTCGGTGGAAGCCTTGAAGCGCTTCCAGCGCGACCAGAACATTACCGATGACGGCAAACTCGGGTCGTTGTCCCTGATCGCATTGGGGCTCGGTCCCAAGCGGGTGGCTCCAATAGAACCTTCGCCGGAAAAACCGGCTCAACAGCCATAATTATTGGAGTTCCGAAGGAGGTTAAGGATCACGAAGCACGAGTATTTCGAGGCCTAGCGCGCCTTCAAGTACCGGCGCATCCGCTCCAGCGCCTCCATCAGGTTCTCTAAGGAATTGGCCATGCTGAAACGCAGATACCCTTCGCCGTACGTGCCGAAGGTTCGACCGTCGAGGCAGGCTACGCCCGCCTCCTGCAGCAGCGCCTCCGCCAGGGCCTTCGAGGGCATGCCCGTTCCTTCCACATTCGGAAACGCGTAGAAGGCTCCCCTCGGCCTCCGGCAGCGGAAGCCGGGGAGGGTGTTCAGGCCGTCGACAAACGCGTCGCGCCGCCGCCGGAACTCGCACACCATCTTCGCCACTTCATCCTGCGGGCCCTCCAATGCCTCGATCCCGGCCCGCTGCACAAAGCTCGCCGTGCACGAAGTCGAGTTCATGACCAGCTTGTTCACCGCGCTCACCAGCCACTCCGGCATCACTCCATAGCCCAGCCGCCAGCCTGTCATCGAATAGGTTTTCGAGAAGCCGTCGAGGACGACCGTCTTCTCCTGCATGCCCTCGATCGACGCAATCGAGCATGGCGGTTCGTCGAAGTAGATGTTCGAGTAGATCTCGTCGGACAGCACCATGATGTCGCGGTCTCGCACCAGGTCCGCGATCACCTCCAAATCCTCCCTTGGAATCACCCCGCCGGTCGGGTTGTGCGGCGAGTTCAGCACCAGCATCTTGGTCCGCGAGGTCAAGCTCGAGCGCAGCACGTCCAGGTCGAACGAGAACCCGCGATCTTCGACGAGCGGGATCGGCACCGGCGTAGCTCCCATCACCCCGATGACCGATTCGTACGTCGAGTATCCCGGGTTCGCGTAGATCACTTCGTCGCCCTCTTCAAGCAGCGCCAGCATCGGGAAGAAGACCATGGGTTTCGCGCCCGGCACAATCGTCACGTTCTGCGGACCCACCTCGATCCCGCGCGTCCTGGCGACTCGTTCCGCTACCGCCTGGCGCAGTTGCGGATCGCCTGCCACCGGACCGTAGCGCGTCCATCCCTGGTCGAGCGCCTCTTTGCCCGCTTCGACAATATTGAGCGGCGTCGGGAAATCGGGCTCGCCGATCTCCAGGTGAATCACGCTCCGGCCCTGAGCCTCCAGCGCCCGCGCCTTCACCAGCACCTCAAAAGCTCCCTCACCAATTACCTTCTCCATCCGCCGCGCCAGCTTCATGTGCTTTCTCCCGAAAAATTGGATTTTGTCTCGCTTCCCGACCAGCCCCGCCGCATCCCCGATCGACACCCGAGGTCCTGTCACGGGCACCTTAACCCGGCTGTCCGTCGTCGATCGTCACAATGGCAATCTGGTATGGCGCCTCAGCCCGTAACGCTTCCGGTGCCTGGTTGGACCTCTATTTTACTACAAACGTTCCACGCTTCGGGGGCGCGACACTGTCGGGCCAAATAAAGTTCCTACTTCTGGGGGCCGATCATAGCGTTCATGGCATTTTCACTGGGGTCGCGCCTGACGAGGCGCCCGAACCCTAGTGCGCTTTCCGTTCGCCGTCAAGCCGAATTCCACGCGCAGGCACTGCCAAATGCCGATTGACACGGTGCGTGGGGAGGGCTATCATTCAGTGGGGAAGCTTTCTCCAAGTCGTTAATAACAAAAAAGAAAAGAGGATACCATGTTAGTATCTGCGTCTCCAACGGCTGAAAAGAATGCGTATGAAGTTGCGCTGGAGAATTTCGATCTGGCGGCTAACGCGCTGGAACTCGAAGAGAACGTACGAGCAATGATCAAATACCCGGAACGGGAGCTCACTGTGAGCATTCCGGTCCGTATGGATAATGGACGGATCGTCCGGTTCCAGGGCCACCGCGTCCAGCACAGCACGCAACGCGGCCCGGCGAAGGGAGGCATTCGTTACCATCCGAACGTCACGCTGGACGAGGTGAGAGCGTTGGCGACGTGGATGACATGGAAGTGCGCCGTGGTGAATATTCCTTACGGCGGCGGCAAGGGCGGTGTCACGGTAAATCCAAAGGCCCTGTCGCTCGGTGAACTGGAACGGTTGACGCGCCGTTATGCCAGCGCCATTCTGCCGATCATCGGACCCGAGAAAGACATTCCGGCTCCGGATGTTTATACGACGCCGCAAATCATGGCTTGGATTATGGACACCTTCAGCATGATGACGGGATATCCCGTAATGGGCGTGGTGACCGGCAAGCCCATCAGCCTGGGGGGATCGTTGGGGCGCAATGAAGCTACGGCGCGCGGCTGTTTTTACACCACGCGCGCCAGCATGGACCAACTGAAGATCCCGATGCAGGGCGCCAGAGTGGTGGTGCAGGGCTTCGGCAATGCCGGATCGATCGCCGCGCGGTTGTTCCACGACGCGGGCGCGAAGGTGATTGTGTGCAGTGATACGAAGGGCTGCATCCACAACGCGCGCGGGCTGGACATCCCGGCGGTAGTGGAATTCAAAGGGCGGACGGGTTCGGTGGCCGGGTTCCCGGGCTCGGACGGGATTACCGCGGCCGAGCTGTTGGCGATGGACTGCGACGTGCTGATCCCGGCGGCTCTGGAGAACGCCATCACGGAAGAGAACGCGAACGCGGTGCATGCCAGGATTATCGCGGAAGCGGCCAATGGGCCGGTGACGCCGGAGGCGGACCGGATTCTTGACAAGAAGGGCGTGTTCCTGATTCCGGACATTCTGTGCAACGCCGGCGGCGTGACGGTTTCCTACTTCGAATGGGTGCAGGATGAAAATCACCTGTTCTGGGACGAGCACGACGTGAACGCCAAGCTCGAGAAGATCATGGTGCGTTCGTTCAACGACGTGCTGAAGATCCATCTCGACAAGAAGGTCAACATGCGGCTGGCGGCCAACATGCTGGGCGTCGGGCGGGTTGCGGAAGCCTGCCGGATCCGCGGGCTGTATCCGTGATGTAGCCGTCAGTCTAACTTGAATCCGGCGGGAAAGCTCTGTTGCAGAGCCCGATGGGCCGCAGCCTGTCTACCCTGGCGCGGATGCAGTCGACAGCGCAGTTCGCCGATACGTGGCTCCACGGCGCCACGTGCGTCACAGGAAACATTTTAGCCGCGAATGGACGCTAATAAACGCGAAACAAAATTATTTGCGTTCATTCGCCGCTAATATTCCTTATTTTTTCTTTGCCGACAGCATCAGCGTAATCAACTCTTCGGTCACGTGCGGCTCCAGTCCTTCGGTGTGGCCTTTGTCCATGCGGATCACATCGGCGACCACTCGTCCGCCCTTGCAGTTGGGATACTGAAACACCTGCGCCGTGCCGGGCCGCGGAAGCAATCCCCAGGCCGGATTCGGCGGATTCTGCCGCGTGCCGTCGTACACCCAGCCGGCCTGGGTGTCGGCGACGTCCTTCCGCTCGACGCGCGCGCCGCAGCCTAATTTCTCGGCCCACGACGACGTTTCGGGAATGCCTTTGTCGTCCATTTCACGGCGTCCGGTCTCGTAGATGAAGGAGAAATCGCCGGGTGGAGGCTCGCGCAGAGCGGCCGCCGCGGCGGTCAGGTCGGGCGTTCCCGCGCGGCCGCGAGAGGCATCGGGCGCGGCTGCGGGCGGAGCTGCGGGGAACCTGCCGCCGCGACCCGGATTTCCGCCGATGCGCCCGCCCGACAAGCTGAGCCATCCGTCGACCCGCTTCTCGAAAAACTCGGTGCGCAGGAGCCGGTTCGACGTCATGCCGCCCTGCGAATGGCCCACCAGCCAGAACGCTTTGATCTTGAAATTGTCCTTGGCGGCCTCGCCGTAGATCATGGTAACGATGTTTTCGAGATATTCGTCGTCCGACGGCGCCCAGAAATGCGCCGGCGAGTTCGGCGTCGCGATCACCAGGCGATATTTGTCCTTATAATCCATGAGCGGAAAATAGTGGCGCTGCCAGTTGCCGTACGACCCGAATCCGTGCAGGCTGAGGATGAAGGTGACCTTTTCCCCAGGCTTCAAATCGCACGGATAATCGAGGAAAAATTTCCGCGAGGTTTTGGGCTCGACCGCGGTGCCTTGCTGGATGACCAGATCGGCCGGGCAGTTGGCGTCGGGACAATGCACCGGCGGCGGAGTCTGGCAGGCGACTCCGGCGAGTTCAATCGGCGGAGCCTTTTTCGCATAACCGGTCAGGGCGGCAGCCGCGGCGGTCGCGGCGAGGATTGCGATGCGATGGGCGGAAGGCGTCATCCGGCCATCATATAACGCAGCGCCGGTGGTGGGTTATCCCTTGGCGAAATACAGGGCGGCGGCGCGTTCCAGCTCCGATTTCGTCATCACCGGCGGCCGGCCTTCGTAGCGGCCGATCGAGGTCAGAATATTGCAGATGTCGGCGGGATAACACGCGCGCAGCTCGGTCCGGCCTTCGCGCAGGCACAGTTTGCGAAGATACTCGGCGCTGTCGGGCTCGGATTGAATGTTCCGCGATTGCACCACGCGCGTGAAGATCAGGTCGAAGCTCGGCGCGTCCACCGCTTCCACATAAATCTTGTTGCGGATGCGGCGAAGGAACGCTTCGTCGGCCAGGTCCGACGGCTCCAGGTTGGTGGAAAATACCACCATCAGCTCGAACGGGATCTGGAATTTCACTCCGTAGCGCAAGGTCAGATAATCGACACGCCGGTCGAGCGGAACGATCCAGCGGTTCAGCAAATCGCGCGGCGACATGAGCTGGCGGCCGAAGTCGTCGATGATCAGGATGCCGTTGTTCGATTTCATCTGCAAGGGCGCGGCGTAGATGCCCGACGCTTCGTCCAGGCGCAGTTCCAGCATGCTCGGGATCAGCTCGCCGCCCACCACGATGCAGGGCCGCTTGCATACGATCCAGCGCTGGTCCACGTCGGTGTCGTCGC
>DATHCE010000040.1:0-12211 GCA_035319685.1 Bryobacteraceae bacterium
CCAGCGGTTTGCCCAGATAATCCGCCAGCCCGATTTCGTGACCATTCAGATCCCGCGAACGGAAAGGCGCCGCAGGCTGATGAATTTCGGCCGCCAGCACTTCGTTCCGAAGATTCGCGATGCGCCGGACGCGCTCGGCTGCGGCGACGGCGGCGCCTGCGGCCCGGATCGCCTCCGTCGTGACTGCGCCGGGATCGACGATCGCGATCTGACGATCCGCGGCTTCCGTCTTGCCCTGATGATCGAGCGCGGCCGCGTATAACCGCCGCATTCGCGCCTCTTCCGCGGCATCGGAAATCCGGGAATAGAGCCGGCCGGCGCCGATTTCCTCCATCACTGCTTCACCATAACGTTCGGCCACCGGCCAATCGCGCAGGCGAACCTCGGCGTCGAGCATGATCGGCCAAAGCTGGGGCGCGCTGCGGATTCTCCGGCAATAGTCGAGGCTCAGCGCGGGGTCGAGATCGATCAGCGCTCGCGCAATCTCCTGGACGGCGAGCAGGTGACGCGCGGCGTCGTGCTCGTTCGCCTCCCATTCGGCCGCGGCTTGGCGAAGCGCGGGCAGACTGGCATGCTGGTGCACCAACATTCGAAAACGCTCGGTGGCATCCTCGGCGAGCAGGGCCGACGACATCACCAGAATGATGATTGCTTTGCGCATCGGGCTCTTTAATCCTCCCGCAAAGTAACCGCCGGATCGAGTCTCGCGGCGCGGCGGGCCGGCGACAGCGAGGCGGCGAGAGCGGTCACCAGCAGAATCGCCGATGCGAGCGCCAACGGCGGCGGATATTCATTGTTGACCCCGAACACCAGGTTTCGCAATAAGCGCGTCGCCATCCAAGCTCCGGCGACGCCCACGCTTACGCCCGCACCGGCCAGCGCCGCCGCATGACCGAGCGCCGAAAAAACCATTCGCCGAGGGGTCGCGCCCAGCGCCATCCGGATCGCGATCTCGCGCCGCCGCAGTTCCACCCGGGAATACAGCGCCGCGAAAATTCCAGCGGCGGCAAGCGCGAGCCCGATCGCGCCGAATCCGCCGAGCAGCAGCGCGCGAAAGCGCGACGCCGAAAGAGATCGTGAAAAAACCCCTGCCATGGTCGCAATGTGATCCACCGGCAGATCGGGATCGACAGTCTGAATCCGCTTCACCGCGGCCCGCGCCATCAGCGCCGGTTTCTCCGCGCGCAACACAAACGCCGCGAACGGCGGCGGCAGCGCGGGATAAAGTTGATACACCTGTGGATCGTCGGGAGCCTCCAGTCCGAGCTGCTTCACGCCGCCCACCACGCCCATCACCTCCAGCCACGGCGGCGGATCGTGGATCGAGCCGAAGCGAATGCGTTTGCCGATCGGATTTTCTCCCGGCCATTCCTTGCGAGCCAAGGCGGAGTTGATCACCACCAGCGGCGCGTCGCGCTGCTGGTCGATTTCCGTGGGCAAACGTCCCGCGAGAAGCGGAATGCCCATGGTCGCGAAATAGCCGGGGGAAATCAGATTCCATTCGGCATTTTCCCTGGCGGCATCGGAGGCGGCGGGACGATCCTGGATGAAAAACGCTTCCTCAAATCCACTGCCGCCCATGGGGAGCGCGGCCACCATCGCGGCTGAGCGAACCTTGGGGATTTGGTTCAACTCGCGCAAAGCATCGTCGTAAAATTTCGTGCGCTGCGCCCGATCATGATATTTCGTCTGGGGCAGACGGACCTGCATGGTGAGAATTTCGCTGGTGGTGAATCCCAGATCCACCCGCGTGAATCGATAGAAACTCTCGATCAGCAGCGCGGCCCCGGCGACCAGCACCAGGCTCGCCACGATCTGCAGCACGACTAACGCGGAGGCGAACGGACGGCGCGGAACCGTGCGGTGGACCGCTCGAAACGCAGGCACGCTGCCGCAGGCGATTCCGGTAAGGATCGCCAGCGCGATCGCGAAGGCCGCGGCGCGTCCATCGAGCGCGATCTCGCCCGCGCGCGGCAAATCCGCAGGCGCGAACGCGAGCGCGACATGGACCAATGCGCGCGCCAACAGGAAGCCCAGGACCGCGGCTGGAATTGTCAACACCATGCTTTCGGTCAGGAACTGCCTTGCCAGACGGCCGCGTCCGGCTCCGAGCGACACGCGAATCCCGATCTCGCCGCGCCGCGTGTTCATGCGCGCCAGCATCAGGCCGGCGGCATTCGCGCACGCGATCAGCATCACCAGGCCGACCGCGCTCCCGAGCATCAGAAACTGCGGCCGCGCAGTCGCGGTCAGCGATTCAAGCAGCGGCTGCAAGTCGGCATCGTCGACCGCGCGCATCCGGGCCCGCGCCGACGCGACGGTTGCGCCGCGCGGCAAACGTCCCTGCATCGTATATAAGCGCATGGATGCGGATCGACCTGGGAGCGGAACCAACGGCGCCCAAACATCGATCGAAGCGCTGCGCCGATACCCCTCGGGATCGTGAAAATCGGCGGGGAGAACGCCGAGAATCGTATATGGCTCGAAATTGAGATCGATTTTGCGGCCGACGATCGCGGGATCGCCGCCGTAGCGCCGCTGCCATAATCCGTAGCTGATGACGACCTCCGAGGGAGGGTCGGAGGCGGAAAATACCCGGCCGAGCTTTGCCGGCGCGCCGAGCAATCGAAAGAAATTCGCGGTCACGCGGTCGCCATCCAACCGCTCGGCACCGCCTTCGCCGGTGATCGAAAAGCTATCCCAGCGCGAAATGGCCGCGTCGTCGAAAATCGGCGCGAGGCGCTCGAAATCGCCGGGCGAAACCTGTATGCGGCCATTCGACCGCACCCCGGCCTGCATGATTCTTTGCGGATCGGGATATGGCAAAGGCCGCAGGATCACGCCGTCGACCACGCTGAACATCGCGCTCGCCGCCGCGATCGCCACAGCCAGAATCGCGATCACCGGCAGCGCGAACCCCGGCCGGCGGAGCGAGGCGCGCGCCGCGAATGCGGCGTCCTGGCGCAGATCGTGAAGGGCTTCGGTCGAGAATGTCAATATGAGCCCTATTATCAGCGATTTCGCAAACCGGGCGTACCGCACGGTTGCGTTGCGTTCTAGAATGGAGTCAGCCATTCGATGCCGGCCCAACCCGATCTATCCAAGCTGAGCGTGCGACAGTTCGCGGAAAGATTTCGCGGCGAGATGATTCCGCTCAGCAACACGTTCTCCTACTTCTGCGCCTCGGTCCCGATGTCGGAAGAGGATCTGAAGGAGTATCTCGAGGAGCCTGTCGCGGCGCTTCCCCCGGCGCTCGGCACGGCGCTTCCGAAGATCTCCATTCTGTTGGTGCCGTACATCGAAAAGGCCAAAGCCAAAGC
The DNA here is from genome assembly GCA_035319685.1 of Bryobacteraceae bacterium. Classification (GTDB taxonomy): domain Bacteria; phylum Acidobacteriota; class Terriglobia; order Bryobacterales; family Bryobacteraceae; genus Palsa-187. The sequence continues at coordinate 3,321 of DATHCE010000040.1, forward strand.
GTCGGCCGCGGCTGATTACATTTCCATCGAACGGCCGCCGCAGGGGCGCATCTCGGCATCCACGCATCTGCGGCTGGGCGAAGAGACCGTGCTGGTGTTCGCGCTGAAGGATCAGGAAGTGGCGGAGTATCATTACCGCTTCTATCATCTGCTGGCGACGCTCGCGGGCGATCATTGGACCGAAGAGATGGAATCGAGCTTCAGCCGCGTTCTGCGCGACGAGCTGAACGCCGACGCGCACGGCGAAGTGGATGAGCCGAGCTGGCGCATGAAGCAGGCCTTGCGCCGCAATAAAGGAGTGCGCAACGGCCGCGCATTTCGCGATTATGCGCGGCAATCGTTCATCGATACGCTGACGCTGTACCTGCACGGCATCTGTTGCGATATCGACGTCGATACCGGGCCGCGCCAGTTGCCGAGCCGGTTCCTTCGCAAACGCCTGCTCGCGCTCGAAGCTCTGTTCCCGCCTCCCAAGGGATACGCGGTGTTTCCGGAGCAACTCGAACCATAGATGTGTGGCATCGCCGGTTTTACCCATTCCCGCCGCGCGGCTGAACCCGGACGCATCGCGGCGATCACGCGATCCATCACGCATCGCGGTCCGGATCAGCAAGGCGTGTGGGAATCCGATCACGTCTCGCTCGGCGCGGTGCGGTTGAAGATCATCGATCTGGAGCATGGCGCGCAGCCGATGGTTCGCCAGGGTCCCGGCGGCGACACCGTCCTGGTCTTCAACGGCGAAATTTATAATCACGCGGAAATTCGGCGCGAACTGGAACACCTCGGCCATCGCTTCGAATCGCGCTGTGACACCGAGGTCCTTCTGCGCGCGTTTCTTGAATGGGATCTCGGATCGCTTCAGAAATTGCGCGGCATGTTCGCCGCGGCGTGGTGGACCGAATCTTCGCGAAGGCTGGTGCTGGTGCGCGACCGCATGGGCATCAAGCCGCTGTATTTCGCGCGCCGCGCCGGAGAAATTTATTTCGGCAGCGAGCTGAAAACCATCCTGCTCCATCCCGAAATCGAGCGCCGCATCGATCCCGAAGGCCTGGGCCGCTATCTTTCGATGAACTACGCGGCCGGCACGCACACGCTGGTGGAGGGAATCGAAAAATTGGCGCCGGGCCATTGGCTCGAATGGGTGGCTTCCGATGAGCAGGAAGGCAGGGTTCGCAGCGAGGCATACTGGCGCATCGGGTTTCGGCCCGATTCTCGCATCGATCTCGAATCGGCCAAGCAGGAGCTCGACCGTCTGCTGCGCGATTCGGTCCGCGAACATCTGATTGCCGACGTTCCGCTCGGCGTCTGGTCGAGCGGCGGGCTCGATTCTTCGACCATTTTGCATTACGCGGCGGAAGCGTCGCCGGCGAAACTCAAGACATTTTCCGTTTCGTTCCACGGGCGCGAGTTCGATGAGAGCCATTACTTCCGCGAAGTGGCCGCGAAGTATGGAACCGATCATCACGAGTTCGATTTAAATCCCGATCAAGGGCTCGCCGAAACGATCGAGCAGTTCGCGTATTATTCCGACGAGCCGAGCGCCGACGCGGGCGCGCTTCCGGTCTGGTTCTTATCGAAAATGTGCCGCAGCGAAGTCACCGTCGCGCTTTCGGGCGACGGCGCCGATGAATTGTTCGGCGGCTACAATACCTATCTCGCCGATCGTTATGCGTGCGCGTTGCGCGTGGTCCCGCGCTCGCTGCGCCGGGCGGCGGTCGCGGCGGCGCGGATGCTCCCGGTCTCTGACCGGAAAATCGGCCTCGATTATAAAATCACGCGGATGATGGAAGGCTCGCTGCTCGATCCGGTGGAAGCGCATTTTTTCTGGAACGGGACATTTTCCGCGGAGCAGAAATCCCGCTTGACGAAACTCGGCGGCGCACAGCCCATCGAGCTTCCGGGCGAAGGCGCCGGGTACCTGAATCGCTTCCTCTGGCTGGATCAGCTTTACTATCTGCCCGACGACATCCTATATAAGTGCGACCGGATGAGCATGGCGCATTCGCTCGAGCTGCGTCCGCCGTTTCTCGATCATCGCATCGTGGAATTCGCCGCCGCGTTGCCGGAAAATTTGAAGATCCGCGGAACGCGCCTGAAATTCCTGTTGCGCGAGCTGATGCGGAATCGCCTGCCGGCGGGCGTGATCGCGCGATCCAAAGAGGGGTTCGATATCCCCGCGCATCATTGGCTGCGCACCACGCTGCGGCCGCTCGTGACCGAAACGCTGAGCGAGCGGAACGTCCTGGAGACCGGCGTATTCGCCTGGCAGCCGATCGAGGGCGTCCTGCGCGCGCATCTGGAGCGGCGCGGCAATTTCGGCTATCATTTATGGGGTCTTCTGATCCTGTTCCTCTGGATGAAATATTGGAGCATCGAGCCGCCGCGCGAGCCGATGGCGGCACGGCCGGAAATGATGAGCGCGGCTCGCTGAATCCGCGGCACGCTGAACCGATGAATCTGCGCGTCACCATCGACGCCACTCCCGTCCTCCTTCGCAGCGCCGGCGTGAAGACCTACGTGCATCACTGGGTCCGTCATCTGCGCCGCCAGGCGGATTTGGAGATCCGCGCGTTTCCGTTCCTGCGCGATTTCGAAGCGCTGGAGCACGAAGCCTCCATGCTGGGTCCACTGGCAACGCTGCCGAGGCTGGGCCTGGTGTATTGGCTCAACCAGACCGGCTATCCGCCGCTCGACCTGCTGGTTCAGGGCGCCGATATCGTTCACGCATCGAATATGCTGCGGCGCGCTCCCCGGCGCGCGAAACTGACGGCGACCCTTCACGATCTGACCTGTTGGCTGATGCCGCAGCTCCACACGCGGAGCAACGTCCGCGCCGATGAAAATTTCGCCGAAGCGGTTTTACGGCGCGCCGACGGATTGATCGCCGTTTCGGAAAACACGCGCCAGGACGCGATCCGCCTGCTGGGCATCGCGCCCGAAAAAATCGAGACGATTCATTCGGGCGTCGCCCCGGAGTATTTCGACGCGCAGCCTGCGCGCCGCGCGCGGCCCTACGTGCTCTACGTCGGCGCCATCGAGCCGCGGAAGAACCTGAACAAGCTGCTGGATGCCTGGAAGCGCCTGCGGCCGGAGCACCGCGAAGCCTTCGAGCTCGTCGTCGCGGGCCCGCTCGGATGGGGATCGCAGAAAACCCTCGCGCGGGTGCGCGCCGAAGCCACCTACCTCGGCTACGTTCCCGAAGCGGACCTGCCGGGATTGGTGGCGGGCGCGGCGGCGTTCGCCTATCCGTCGCTGTATGAAGGATTCGGATTTCCGGTGGCGCAGGCGATGGCCGCCGGCGTGCCCGTGCTCACCTCGAACACGTCTTCCCTGCCGGAAATTGCGGGCGACGCCGCGCTGCTCGCCGATCCGCGCAGCACCGTCGAAATCGCGAACGGACTCGCCCGGCTTCTCGATTCCGAATCGCTGCGCCGGAAACTCGGCGAGCGCGGACGAGCTCGCGCGCGCCAATTTAGCTGGGAAACTTGCGCCGCCCGATCACTTGCCTTTTTTCGAAGAATCGCCGGATGAAGCGGCGCCCACGCCGAAATCCCAAACCTGCGGATTCCGTTTCAGCTCGGTGTATTCCACCAGCGCGTATTCGCCGGGCTCCAGATCATTTTCCGGCCAGATTTTGTAAAGCAGGTAGCCGTCCTGTTTCTTGAACGTCGGAATTTCGTCGCGGTGCTCGATGATCTCATTGGTCACGGGAGCCACGTCGATATTCTCGACGACGCGCGAGCCCTTCTTGCGCGTCAGCTTGATGATCGCGAACGATTCTTCATCCGCCAGCCGGAAATAAAACTCGGGCCGCGCTTCGGCCACGCGCAGTTCCGCCGATTCGCCATCGAGCTCCAGCGTCTGCTTGCCGGTCACCAGCGGCAGCGGAGACAGAATCTTCAGCGCGGTCCTGCGCTTGTTGCCGACCAGTTTCGATTCGGCGATCCTTAGCGTTTCCAGTTTATCGGCGTGCGAGTAATACGCTCCTGGATCGGGCGGAACGCGCTCGATCTCCTTCACCGCTTCGCGCTCGGCGTTATCTTCCTCGGCGGACGCTTTGGCTTCTTCCTTGGCCGCGGCGTCGCGCTCGGCGATTTCTTTTTTGGTGCGATCGAGATCGATCATTTCGAGCGGAATCTCTTCCCACTCGCTGCGCTCGATGCTGTAGAATCGCACCCGATCCTGCAACACCTGATACTCGTTGGTCATCTGATAGCTTCCGTCCTTCAGATACAGACGGAAATTCGCTCCGGACGCGGCAACCGCGAAGCAACAGAGGATGACCAGGCGGGCAAGCATACGGCGCCTTCCTCTATTATGGGGCAGGATCAGAGAATTGCGAATCGGGTTGCATACCTCCATCGCCGGCGCCCTCGAGCGTTCCGCGCTGAAGGCCGCCGAGCTGGGCGCCAACACGTTCCAGATTTTTTCGTCCAGCCCGCGGCAATGGAAAGCGTCCATGCCGACGCCCTCCGCGATCGCTCTGCTCCATCGCGCGCGCGATCGCCACGATCTCCATCCGCTGGTAATTCACGACAATTACCTGATCAACCTCGCTTCGGCGCACGACCACGTCCGCGCCTTATCCATCCAGGCGTTTCGCGGGGAACTCGAACGCGCCATCGCCATCGGCGCCGATTACCTGGTGGCGCATCCGGGAAATTACAAGGGCCAGACGGTCGAGCAGGGCATTCTGCATTTCCTCGAGGGCGTGGCCGGGGCCGCGCGCGGGCTGCGTTTTGAGAAGCTGACGCTGCTGGTGGAAAATACCGTCGGCGCGGGGGCGCAGCTCGGGAGCAAGTTCGAGGAGCTGCACGTGATCCGCGAATACGGATCGCGGATGACCGATCTCGCGATCGGGTTTTGTCTCGATACCTGCCATCTGCTGGCTTCCGGTCACAACATCGCGACGGCGGAGGGGTTGAAGCGGACCATCGCCGAAGCCGGCGACGTTCTGGGCCTCGACCATGTGCGCGTCATTCACGCCAACGATTCCAAAGGGCAGCTCGGATCGCACGTCGACCGGCACGAGAATATCGGCGAAGGTTATATTGGAAGAGACGGGTTCCGACGCATTCTCGCCCATCCGAAACTCCGCTCCAAAGCCTTTATTCTCGAAACGCCGGTGGAGAAAGACGGCGATGACCGAAGGAATCTCGAAACGCTGAAGAGCCTATGCCCGAAATCGCGTACGACCACCGCCAAATCGAGTTGAAGTGGCACGAGCGTTGGAAGGACGATGCCGGCTTGTACCGGGCGGATCCCGATTCCACGCTGCCGAAGTATTATGTTTTGGAAATGCTGCCCTATCCGAGCGGCAGCCTTCACATCGGCCATCTTCGCAACTACGCGATCGGCGACGCGCTGGCGCGTTACAAGTGGATGCGCGGCTTCAATGTCCTGCACCCGATGGGCTGGGACGCCTTCGGCCTGCCCGCGGAAAACGCGGCGATCGCCAACAATCGCGACCCGCATGAATGGACGCTTTCCAATATCGCCGCCATGAAGCGGCAGCATCGCCGCATGGCGTTCAGCTACGACTGGGATCGCGAAGTGACCACCTGCGAGCCCGATTATTATCGCTGGAATCAGTGGTTCTTTTTGAAGATGCTGGAGCGCGGCCTCGCCTATCGCAAGAAGGCGCTGGTCAACTGGTGCCCGGAGTGCGGCACGGTGCTCGCCAACGAACAGGTCGTCGATGGATGCTGCTGGCGTCACGAAAATACGCAGGTCGAGCAGCGCGCGCTCGAACAATGGTTCTGGAAAATCACGGCGTACGCGGAGGAATTGCTGCGCGATATCGGCGACAAGCTGGAAGGCAACTGGCCCGATCGCGTCCTCGCGATGCAGCGCAACTGGATCGGCCGGAGCGAAGGCTCCGAAATCGATTTCCGCCTCGAGGAATCGGATAAAAACATTCGGGTCTTCACGACTCGCGTCGATACGATTTACGGTGCGACCGTGGTGATTCTCGCGCCGGAGCATCCCCTTGCAGAGGAGCTGCTCGACCATGCGGGCCGCGCGCGCGCCAAGCGCATGATCGACGCGCGGTCGAAAAAAGGCCAGGGAGATATCGATAAAGAAGGCGCATTTACCGGCCATTATGCGATAAATCCCTTTAGCGGCGCGAAAATGCCCGTGTGGATCGGAAATTTCGTGCTGATGGAGTACGGCACCGGCGCGATCATGGCCGTCCCCGCTCACGATGAGCGCGACTTCGAATTTTGTACCACGTACCATCTGCCGATTGTGCCGGTGATTCGGCCCGCAGGCGGCCAAATCGATGAACATCCCAAGGCTGCGTTCACCGACGATGGCATCGTCGAAAATTCCGGCGAATATTCCGGTCTCCCGAGCGCGGAAGCCCGCCGCGTGATGAACCAGCGCGCGGAAAAAGAGGGCTTCGGCAAAGCCGCGATCACCTATCGCATCAAGGATTGGGGCATTTCGCGCCAGCGTTATTGGGGCACGCCGATTCCCGTGATCCATTGCGAAAAATGCGGCGTGGTTCCGGTTCCCGAGGCCGATCTGCCGGTCGTGTTGCCGCTGAACGTGAAGATCACCGGCAAAGGCCGGTCTCCCTTGCTGGATGTTCCCGAATTTATAAACGTGAAGTGTCCCCGGTGCGGCGGCCGGGCGCGCCGCGAAAGCGACACCATGGACACGTTCGTCGATTCGAGCTGGTATTTTTACCGGTATTGCGATCCGCACAACTCCGCCGCGCCGTTTGATTCGAAAAAAATCGCATATTGGTTCGAAATCGACCAATATATCGGCGGCATCGAGCACGCAATTCTGCACCTGATTTATTCCCGCTTTTTCACCAAAGTCATGCGCGACATCGGTCTCATCCAAAACAGCGAGCCCGTCGCGCGCATGTTCACCCAAGGCATGGTGATCAAGGACGGCGCGAAAATGTCGAAGTCCAAGGGCAACATCGTCAGCGCCGATGAAATGATCGATCGCTACGGCGCAGATACCGGCCGCCTGTTCGAGTTGTTCGCCGCGCCACCGGAAAAAGACATGGACTGGACCGACGCCGGCGCCGAGGGTGCTTATCGATTCCTCGCGAAAGTGTTCCGCTTCGTCACTCGCAACGCGAATCGCGAAGCAGGCGCGGGTGACGCTTCCGCGGCCCCGGGTTCTGCCCCTAGTTCTGCCCGTAGTTCTGCCCCTGGTTCTGCCCCTAGTTCTGATAGACGTGCGCTGCGCAAACTGCACCAGACCATCCGCAAAATCACGGACGACTTCAACCAGCGCTGGCATTTCAACACCTCGATCGCGGCGTTGATGGAATTCATCAACACCTTGCATCAAGAGGAAGCGAGCCTCTCCCGCGCAGCGCTCGATCAGATCCTGCCGCCGCTGGTGCTGCTGCTCGGTCCCTTCGCGCCGTACGTTGCCGAAGAGATGTGGGAGCAGATCGGCCGCAAAGGTCCTGTATTCCGTCAGGCGTGGCCGGCATTCGACCAGGATCTGGCCAAGGAGGACGCGGCCGACGTCGTCCTGCAGGTGAACGGCAAAGTGCGCAGCCGGCTTTCGGTCCCGTTCGGCACGCCGGCTGAGGAGCTCGAAAACCTCGCGCTGGCGGATCCGAAGGTGCAGGCATTCGCCGCCGGCAACGAGATCGTGAAGATCATCGTCGTGCCGGATAAATTGGTGAATATCGTGGTGAGGTGAACAGCGGGATCCTCAAGCCTGAGAACCCCGCTCTCGAAATGCCGCTCGCCGGGATTTTCGAACAAATGGCGGCGCTCCTGCCTCTTTAATGCACCGAGAGGGTCGGGCCAGTGATGGTTGTCACGCCGTTCACCGTAAGCGCGACCGCCAGCGTGTCTCCGGTCACCCCGGCCGGCACCTTGAGATTCACCTGGAACACGCCGGTCACTAAACTAGGCGCCGCTCCGGCGAAGTACACCGTCGCCGGTTGGCCGCCGATGGTCGCCGTCACGCTCGACGCGTTCATCAGCGGGTACAACTGCGTGGTCGGCGTTACCGTCCCGTCGCTGCCGCCGGGATTGGTCACGCCGCCGCCGGTCCCATAGATCGCGATCTCCGAGCCTGGCGATGCGGGTTTGGTCGCGATGGTCGTACCGCCCACGATTACGCCCGCAGCCGGGCCGTTGATCGAGTAATCCTGATTCAGCGCCGCCGCTTGTCCGGCGCCGGTCGCGTTCAGGGTGTAGAAGGCCGGCGTTGCGCTTACCACATTGTAGGTGAAGGGAGCCGAGGTCCCGCCCTCATAGCTCACGGTGATGTTGGTCTGCGCGCGCCCGGCCACTTCCCACGGCACGATCACGTTGATCTGTGTCGCAGACACGTAGGTCGGCGTGCCCGGCGTCGCATCGAAGAACACCTGCACCCCTCCGAGCGTCGAGCTCAACGTGTTATTGACGACGGTGTAGCTCGCCGGCGTCGCGGGCCCGAGATTGGATCCCTTGATGGTGATCAATTCGCCCGGCGCAATCGGGCCGAATCCGTTGATGTTTGCGCTGTTGAAGATGGTATTTGGCGACGGCGCCGGGGCCGCCACGATGTTTACCGTCACGGTCACCACCGTCGGCGACGCGGAAACCGAGGGAGCGCTGATGGTGATGGTCCCGCTGACCGATTTGCCGCCCACCAGCGATGCCGCCGGAATGTTGGCCGGGTTGACGGAAACATTTATGGTCCTCGGTGTTGAGTCCGTTCCCGAGCCCGCATCCGTGCTGAGCCAGCCTCCGGTGCTGGTTGTGCCGACCGTGAAATTGACCGGGTTGGGCGTGGCGCTCACCGAGATCTGCTGCGTTGCCGGAGTGCTGCCGCCGATCTGATAACTGAACGTCAGCGTTTGCGGGGACACCGTGTAGGTCTCCGCCGAGCCGACCGTCAGCGTCGCGGTAATCGAGAGC
>DATHCE010000041.1:0-2229 GCA_035319685.1 Bryobacteraceae bacterium
CGACGAGGTCGTCAAGCCGCGCGGCTTTGTACGCGGATTCCACGATGGGCGATCGTATGGGCCCGTGCAGCCGGAGGAGGAAACGACCAAATTAAGCGGCCAGGACGGGATCTTCAGGCTTTACCACGGCCGCGATGGTGAAGTGGAACGTGCTGCCCTGGCCCGGTTCGCTTTCCACCCAGATCTGGCCCTCCATCAGGTCGACCAGCCGTTTGGAAATGGATAGGCCGAGCCCGGTTCCCCCGAAGCGGCGGGTGATCGATCCGTCGGCCTGGCGGAAGGCTTCAAAGATGACCTTCCGCTGCGAAGGCGTCATCCCGATTCCCGAATCGCGAACGCTGAACTGAATCACCGCGTGATCTCCGTCGATGCGCACGACGCTGGCCGATACGGCCACTTCGCCGCGTTCGGTGAACTTGATGGCGTTGTGCATCAGGTTGAGGATCACCTGGCGCACGCGCAGCGGATCGGCGATCACGGTGTGCGGAACGTCGGGATGAACTTCGTGCCACAACGTCAGACCTCTGTTGCGCGCGACCAGCTCCAGCGTACCCACCGACTCCTCGATCATAGTGCGGATTTCGAAGGCGTACGGGTTGATGATCATCTTTCCGGCTTCGATCTTGGAGAAATCCAGGATGTCGTTGATAATGTGCATCAGCGTGTCGGCCGAGGTACGCGCGGTTTCCAGATAATCGCGCTGTTCGTCATCGAGGCGGGTATCGAGCACGACGTCCATCAGCCCCATCAATCCGTTCATGGGAGTGCGGATTTCGTGGCTCATGTTGGCCAGAAATTCGCTCTTCAACCGGTTGGCCTCTTCGGCGCGGTGCTTGGCGTCGACCAGCTCGACGGTGCGCTCCTGAACTTTATGTTCCAGGTCCTGGAGCACGCCGGCGAGTTCCTGGTTCAAGCGTGCCCGATCGGCGAGCAGCGTCTGCATGTCGCGATAGGAGGCGTTCAGGCGCACGCCCATTTCCTCGAAATCTTCGACCAGCCGGACAAGTTCGCGCGGAGCGTCGTCGGGAAGGGTGCTGGGAGCCGGCGCCGGGCCATTCATCACAAACAAATGGACCCGCGCCACCAATCCTTCCACGGGCTTGGTGACCTTCGCGCTGATCCATCGTGCCGCGAAAATCGAAGCCACCAGCGCAATCAGAATCCAAGACGCAGTGATCGAATAATACTTCAGCGATTCGGCGAGTACGCCGTCCAGCGGCTGGGAAACGATCAGCATCCAGCCGTACCCGGTGTGATCGAAGCTGCCCAGACGAGGGCCGGTGTTGCTGCGATCCTCCTTGAAATATCCGTCGCGCGCGGCGCCGGCAGCGGCCACCAGAGGCGATCCCTCCATTTGCTGGAGCGAGGCGAACGGAGCGTTGGGCGTGGCAAAGATGACTCGTTGCTGCTGATCGAGGATCACCATCTCGCTATCGCGCAGGGGCGCCAGGCTCGCGGCGAGCTTGGTGAACTCGCGGCATCGCAGGGAGCCGCTCAGCACAGCGCGCAAAGAGCCGTCCGCGTTGCGAACGGGCGCGGTCAGGATCACGATCGGATCGGGATCGCCCTGGCGCCCGACGATGACGTCGGAGACCGACGGCCGGCCGGTGGCGACGGTCTTCTGAAAGTAACCGCGATCGGAAACGTTGAGATGGGCGTTCATCATGCGCGCGGTGTCGGCGGGCGTGGAACTATCCAGCGCGAGCACGTTCCCATGCGGGTCGAAGCAGGCGAGAGTACGAAAATCCGGATAGACCTTGTGAAAACTGGCGAGCCAGGGCGCGGCGTGCTCCATATCGAGAGTCGATTGGCGCTCGATCACGCTCGCCAGCGCGAGCAATCCGTCCTGATGCTTGTCGAGAAAATCATTGGTGTCGCCGGCGAGGCGCGTTGCGATTTCGTGAAGATTCGCGCCGGCTCTGTGTTCGAAAGAGCTGGCGTGAATCCAGTCGATGGCGACGTTCAAGGTGAGAATGGGCAGCGCCGTGGCGAGCAGAAACGACTGGGACAGATAGGCGCCCAGCGGCCGGGAGAGCGAACGGGTCGCCCGCAATAGAAGCGCCATCGGCGGCCAGTTCGCCACAAGGTCGGCGAGCGTTACATCGATAAGACCGTTCAACAGATTCTTGATCATGATGGCCCATAGCGGCGCCGGAAGGACAACGGGCGAAAAGCGCGAGCTAAGGACGGCAAAGGGCATGCCGATCAGGCACCAGTACGTGGCATCGG
>DATHCE010000042.1:0-26530 GCA_035319685.1 Bryobacteraceae bacterium
TCGTTCAGGTTCTGTGCGCGGGCCGTCGCCGGATTGATCAGCGCCGCGTTGCCCCAGGTCAACTTGGTCATCGGGTCCGGCGCTTCCTGCATCCAGCCGTTGTTGGCGAAGCGGCCGTCCCAGGTCGACGCGCTGGGCACAAAGGAAACTTCGATGCCGCTGGCCGACGGCTTGGGCTCCGCCGCAAGCGCTGCGGCCACCTTTTTAGCATCCGCGGTAACCTTCACCGGCGCGAGCGGCTTCACCGACGCAACCAACCCGTCATTGAGGGCCTTGCGCCAGACTTGTTCCTTATCCTTCTCTTTAGCGAAATCCTTCTCTTTAGCGAACTGATCGAGCCAATAATTCTTGACGATGCCGTAGGCCTTTTGGTCCTTCGTGTCGAGAACCATTGCGACCATTTCCGACGGCGTCTTGCCGCCATACATCGCGCGGATCATCGGCTGCTGGATCGCGACGGAGCCGTCGGAGCTGCGCGCGTCACTCCAGGTTTCGAGGAAATGTGCTTCGGGCACGTGCCATTTCGCGGCCGCCGCGGTTTCATCCTCTTCAAGACCGAGATGAATCGTGTTGGGAACCTTGGCGAGCGCCGAAACGAACTGCAAATCCGCCGGCGCCGTATAGGCCGGATTGCCGCCGAAAATGAACAGAGTCGAAACCTGGCCCGACGAGATTTCGCTGGTCAGCGCCTTCAGCGCTTCGATTCCCGAGTTGGCCGGCTCGGCTTTGGTATAGCTCACTGCCGCGCTCTCCAGCGATTGATTTATGATCGCCGCCATAGCGTGGACGCTCGCCGGTTGGCGCGGACCCGCGACCACCAACGCTTCGGCGCCGGCGCTTTTCAGATCCTTGACGATCGCCGCTAAAAATTTCGTACGCTTGTCGCCGCCGCCGGCGGCATTCGACCCCGGCAGTGCGCCGAGCGCGGAAGCCAGATCGATGGCGAACTGCTTCACCTCCGCCGCTTTCATCCGCAGGCGATGATCCGCATTCGCGCCCGTCAAAGAAAAATTCGCTTCGACCGCGTAAAGGCGGTTGACGTTCTTCAAATCCTCGTCGCCCGTTACGTGACGGCGCCTGGAGAATTGCCTGGCCGGAAGAGGACTGGCGGAATCGGCGCCCAGAAAATCCGCGTCGAGAGCGACGATCACCTTGGCCTTATCGAATTGCGGATGAAAGTCGAGCGCCTGGCCGAACGCCATCGTCGCGCCCGCGCGCTCGTTTTCACGCGAGATCGCTTCCCACTCGACCCATTTCGCTTTCGGAAATTTCGCGAGCGCCTGCGCACGCATCGCTTCAAGCGACGGGGAGTTGACCGCCTGGCTCAAAAATCGCAGTCCCGTTCCATCACCCAAAGAAATCGATTTCAGATACGCGCCGAATTCGGGCCAGCTTTTCGCCGTGGGCGCGCCATTTTCGAGAAACCTCGCCGATCGATCCGGATCGTACAGCGACAAAACCGCCGCCTGCTGCATCGCGGTCGCCTTGCCGAGGCTGAGCGGATGATCGGGATTGCCTTCGATCTTGGTCGGACGTCCGTCGTGCGTTTCGACGATCAGTCCGGTCGCTTCACCGGCGAGCGATAGGACAGAACTGTAGTAATATGGGGCTCCCGGAATCAGGTCCTCGACGCCTCGGGAATAGGGCAGGATGTGTTCGACGGGCCGATGGCACGCGGTCAATCCGGCCAAACCGAACGACGCCGCCATCAACTTCAGAACGTTGCGGCGCGACGCGCCGTCGAGCATTTCTTCGGAATGCGCCGGAAATTCGTTCTCCACCCATTGGCGAAATTCAGGCGTGTCGGCGAGCTCGTTCAGGCTGCGCCAGTATTTCGCGCCGCCCGGGGCCTGCTTCTCAGTTCCGCCTCGATTGGGCAGGGACTTGATCGAAATCAGATTCATCGACGATTTACCTTGTTGTGCTCCAACCGGGATGTACCTTTGTTGTGTTCCAAACCGATTTACCTGTGACAACCCGAACAATTCGTGGGCGGATTCAGATGCTTCTGCGCGATGATCTCGTTGCCGATGTCGCGCGGATCGCGATCCGGAACCCAGTCGAGCTTGGTCACCAACTCCACCGGGCGCACGTTCGGCGCGGGATCGCGATGGCAATCCAGGCAGAACGCCATGTTCAGCGGTTTGTCCTGATGCACTTCGATCATCTGATCGATGCGCCCGTGGCAGCTCACGCAGCTGACCCCCGCCGTGACGTGCGACTGGTGGTTAAAATAAACGTAATCGGGAAGACGGTGAATCATCACCCACGGAACCGGCTGGCCGGTTTTATAACTCTGCCGGACCGGCTCCAGACGCGGGCTGTCCGGCTTGACCTTGGTGTGACAGTTCATGCAGGTTTCGGTTGCCGGAATCGCGGCGTATGCGGCTTTATAGACGGTAGAGTGACAATAGAAACAGTCCATCCCCAGTTGGCCCGCGTGCAGCTTGTGGCTGTAGGGCACGGGCTGGACCGGTTGGTATCCCGTGTCGATGACCGTCGGGTAGGTGTAATAAGTATAGGCAGCAACTCCGACCAACGCGCCCAGACCGACCAGGACGCCGGCGATCTTGAGAATGAGGTCAGACGACTTCGGAAAGATAGGAGCCATCTTGAATTTGTTAAATCCTGGGTTTTGGACCTTTCATAGTTTCTACCATAACCGCAGCTAGTACGCAATAGGAGTAAATATTCTTGTCAGGCAACAATCGGTACAGTTTAACAACAATTTTCGGAAATCTCAAAGTCCGGCCAAAATTGATGGTCCTGCACAACCTGTTCTTTCTGGTCCTGACCTGCGCCGCTTATTTCTCCGTAATTCCTTTATTTGAAAAGCTGGTCGCCGATGCGCGGGCGCGCGAATTGACCATCGAGCACCAGATCGCGCGCCCTCCGGCTGATGTGAAACTGTCACAGGAGTCCTATAAAGCCGCGGTCGCTCGCGCGAAGCTAACGTTGTTTCTGGTACTTGGCAGCATTTACGTGCTTGCCGTACTGCTGCTCGAATCGGCCATCATGCCGCTCTATGTTTATCGACCGCTGCGCAAAATGCTAGAGGCCGACAGCGCGACCCAATCGGGCGATCGCGATCGCGAGCTGGTTCCATCCGAGGAAATCCTGGGCGACGAGATCGGGCAGATCATGCGCTCGCGCAACGAGACCATCGCGACGCTGCGCCGGCAGGAAGACGAGCTCGCCGCCGCGCTCAAACGGCTGGAAGAGCAAGACCGCCTGGTGAGCCTCGGACTGCTGTCGGCGAGCGTTGCGCATGAATTGAACACACCCCTGGCGGTCATGAACGGATCGATCGAAAAACTGATCGAAACGACCGACGATCCGCACACATTGGAGCGCCTGGAGCGAATGCAGCGCGTCGCGCAGCGCCTGCAACGCATCAGCGAGAGCCTGGTGGGCTTTTCGAAAGTGCGCAAGCAACAGATGGAGCCGCTGGCGCTGCGGCCGTTGATCGACGAAGCATGGAGCCTGGTGGCGATCGACGAAAAATCTTCGAGCGTGGAATTTTCGAACAACGTGGGCCGCGAAGATCGCGTGATCGGCAACTCGGACCGGCTGGTTCAGGTGTTCGTGAACCTGCTGCGCAACGCGCTGAACGCGATTGAGACCTCGTCGGGAAAAATCGAGGTGCACTCGCGGCGCCAGGATCGTGGAGCGAAGCCGCGCCTTGTGATCGCGGTGGAAGATACCGGCCGCGGAATCCCGGCCGACGTTCTGCCGGATATTTTCGACGCCTTCGTCACGACGCGATTGGACGCCCGCGGGACGGGCCTGGGGCTGACGGTCGCGGCCGGAATCGTCACGCAGCACGGCGGCACGATTTCGGCAAGCAATCGATCCCAGGGCGGAGCCTGTCTGGAAGTCACATTGCCGGCGGCGCGAATGGTATAGCCGCGGTCTGCCGCGTTATTGTAGATCTAGAACCAATGGGAGCAACTGCAACTCAAACCCGAGCGACCGAGTTCCGCGAAGCACTCGAAAAACGCGTCCTGGTGGCCGACGGCGCCATGGGGACCATGCTGTACGCGAAGGGCGTTTTTATCAATCGCTGCTATGACGAGCTGAATCTTTCGCTCGCGGCGCTGGTCCGCGACGTGCATCAGGAATACGTCAAAGCCGGCGCGGAAATTCTCGAAACCAATACGTTCGGAGCCAACCGAAAGCGCCTGGGAGCTTTCGGTTTTGCAGAAAAGGTCCGGCTGATCAATCAGGCCGGTGTGCGCATCGCGCGGGAAGCGGCGCGCGAGCAGGCCTTCGTCGCGGGCGCCGTCGGACCGTTGGGCATTCGCCTGGAGCCGCTCGGACCGACCAGCTTTGAAGAGGCGCGCGCGATTTTCCGCGAGCAGATCGACGCGCTGGTCGAGGCCGGCGTGGATTTGCTGGTGCTTGAAACCTTCCGCGACATCAACGAAATTCGCGAAGCGGTATTCGCGGCGCGCGAATCGGCCGGCCAGGACATGAACATCATGGCCCTTGTGAGCATCGAGGACGACGGTACCCTGCGGGACGGGACCTCGACGGTCGATTTCACGCTGAAACTGGACGAATGGCCGGTCGACATTATCGGCCTGAATTGTTCTTCCGGGCCCAAAGTAATGCTCGAAACGATCGAGAAAATGGTCGCCTACACCAAGAAACCGCTCGGCGCGATGCCCAACGCGGGATTGCCGGCGACGGTCGAGGGGCGCAACCTGTATCTGTGCTCGCCCGAATACATGTCGCAATATGCGCGGCGATTCCTGCTCGCAGGCGTGCGCATTGTCGGCGGATGCTGCGGCACGACACCCGATCACATCAGGGAAATTCGCAAAGAAGCCCGCAGTCTGCAGCACGTCGAGCGCTCGCACGCGATTATCAGCGAGCCGCCGTCCACGCGGCCGAAGGCGCTCGAAAAAATTCCGACGGAGAAAAAGAGCGAGCTGGGCGCCAAACTGGCCGCAAATCGATTTGTCTCGTTCATAGAAATTCTGCCGCCGCGCGGCGTGGACGCGTCCAAAGAGATTGAAGGCGCGCGGCTCGCGAAAGCCGCGGGCATCGATTGCATCAACGTTCCCGACGGGCCTCGCGCCAGCGCGCGCATGAGCGCGCAGGTCACCTGCCAGTTGATCCAACAGCAGGCCGGGATCGAGACCGTGCTTCATTTCTGCTGCCGCGACCGGAATATTTTGAGCATTCAGAGCGAATTGCTCGGCGCGCATACGATCGGGGTGCGCAATCTGATTTGCATCACCGGAGATCCTCCGCGCGTGGGGACCTACCCGGACGCGACCGCGGTGTTCGACGTAGACGCCATCGGGCTCACCAATATCGTCAACAATCTGAATCACGGCCTCGATCTGGGCGGCAATCCGATGGGATCGCAGACCGCGCTGCTGATCGGCGTCGGCGCGAATCCCGGCGCGCTGAATCCCGACGAGGAGCTGCGCCGCTTCGAGTGGAAAATCAAGGCCGGCGCCGAGTACGTGGTCACGCAACCGGTGTTCGATCTCGACCTGCTCGAAGCGTTCCTGCGGCGCACCGAACAGTTCGGGCTTCCGCTGATCGCCGGCATCTGGCCGCTGACCAGTTATCGCAACGCCGAATTCATGGTGAACGAGCTGCGCGTGCCGGTTCCGGAAGCCTACATGGAACGGATGCGCGTTGCGGAAAGCGCCGAAGCCGCGCGCGCCGAGGGCATCGCCATTGCGCGCGAAATGGTGCAGCGCGTACGGCCGATGGTGGCGGGCGTGCAACTCAGCGCGCCTTTCGGCCGTTACCAGATGGCGATCGAGGTCGCCGAGGCGATCGGGCCGCGGGAATGACCCTGTCTTGATCCTGCCAGACCGGTTTCGCGCGTCTTGCAACGGCCTCTTCAACCGGTTACGCTTTGTCCCGGGGCCTTAGGCTGTCCACGAAACCGGTCGAGCGGCCCTCCAAATTTTCTCCCAAGCGGCTACACTAGAAAAACCGTGGCCACCGACCTGTTGGAAATTGATCCCGAACGGCCGGGAGAAACCGCCGTCGAACGAGCCGCCGCTGTGATCCGGCGCGGAGGCGTGGTCGCGATTCCCACCGACGCGCTTTACACTCTGATCGCCGATCCTCTGAACCTTCACGCGGTGGGGCGCGTGTTCGGGGCCAAGGGCCGCGAAAAAGACCGCTCCCTGCCGCTGCTGGTGGCCGACCTGATCATGGTGGAAGAGCTGGTCGCCGAGGTTCCGGCGCGATTTTATTTGTTAGCCCGGCATTTCTGGCCGGGCCCTTTGGCGATCATCGCGCCGGCTTCCTCGCGCATGCCGTTGAAGGTCACCGGCAACACCGGCCGCCTGGCCATGCGCCAATCCAAATCGCGATGCGCCAACGCGCTGCTCGAACGCCTGAACCAGCCGCTGATCGCGACCAGCGCGAACATTTCCGGCAAACCGACGTGCGCGAGCGGCATCGAAGTTTTCGGCTCGATGGACGGGCGCGTGGACCTGGTGCTCGATGGCGGGACGATCACCGGTCTCGGCTCGACCACCGTGGACGTGACCGAGCCGTACTGGCGGGTGATCAAAGAAGGCGCGATCAAGGAAAAAGACATCGCGGAAGTGCTCAGGGGAGCGTAAGACTTTCTTAGCCGTTGAGGAACACGAATAAACGCGAATAAAATTTTGCGTTCAAGCTCTCAATTCCGCCGCGATTTCCTGCGCCGCGGTGCGAGCCTGTTCAACGGCGCCGATGGGGAAGCTGATGGCACCGACCTTGGGGTGGCCGCCGCCTCCGTAGCGCTCGCAAATCGAAGCCAGGTTGTACTTCACCGGCCGCAGCGCCCACGGGTTTGATCCCACCGAAACCTTGGTCCGGAAGCTCGACGTGCTGACCGAAACGGTGTAGGTCGATTGCGGGAACAGATAATACGGGATGAACTTGTTATAACCCTCGAAATCCTGGCCGGCCAGGTCAAAAAATACGACCCCATCATGACACTCCGACTGTTTCCGGATAATGTCGATGGAGCGCACGTGGCGTTCATAGAGCGGTTCGTAGACAGCCTGAATTTCCGGGTCCGCAACGATCGCTTCAAGCGAGGCGTGACGCATCATGCGGATGATCCGCTGCACCACTTCCGATCCGCGCGCGCCTTCGATCACCAGGGTCAGCTTCATGGCCGGGGCGCCCAGCGCCACGGCTTCCTCGGCGCCGGAATATTGGG
This sequence comes from Bryobacteraceae bacterium, assembly GCA_035319685.1. Lineage (GTDB taxonomy): Bacteria > Acidobacteriota > Terriglobia > Bryobacterales > Bryobacteraceae > Palsa-187. The sequence goes on from DATHCE010000042.1 coordinate 7,190, forward strand.
CGCCGTCGATGATGTCGGCCCATTCAACCAGCTCGGCCAGATCCGGGGCATCGAATCCGAATTTGTCGCGCGCGATGGTGGCGATGTATTTGGTGCAGGAACGGTAGCTCGGGTCGAACATTTTCCGTCCGCTAATGTCGTGGGAGAAATGCTCGGCATCGTCGGCGGTCAGGAACGCGCTTTGATGATGATCGAACCACCAGGTGAGGCGCGGATCGGTGGAATATTTGAAATCGACGATGGCGTTTTCATCGCCGTCGAACATTTCCGGCTCGAAAAGCTGGTCGGCTTTATGCGCCAGACCGGTGTAGAGAAATTCCGCATCAGGATGGAATTTCGCTTCGATAAACCGGCTGAAAAAGGCCGCCGAAGCTGCGCCGTCGAAGCAATGATCGTGATAAAGAATTCTCACCCGCATCTTTAAAACGCTCGGATCTCCGGAGTGAACCAGAGGAAAACCTGTTAGTGTCTCTCAAAAGGGGGGCGCACTGCAAGTCATCCATTTGTGCCGGTGTGGAACGGGTTGAAATCGCTCTTATAATCGAAGGCGTCGAGGCCTTCGGTTCGCTTCAGAAACGCGACCACGGCGTAGGTGGCGGGCGTCGCGATCACTTCGTAGAGAACCTTCCCCATATACGAGGTGACGAAGAAATTGAACAGCGTGCCCACCGGCGCGGTGCCGGCGAAGCCGATCGCGACGAGCAGCATGGTATCGACGAACTGGCCGGTGACGGTGGATCCCACGGTGCGCGACCACAGCATTTTTCCGCGGGTCCAGAGCTTCATTTTGGCAAGCGTGTAGGAATTCGTGAACTCGCCGCACCAGTATGCGACCAGGCTCGCGACGATCAATCGCGGGATCTGATAGAACACCGTCGCGAAGGCTTCCTGATGGTGCCAGCCCGGCGCCGGCGGAAGCCACACGGTGATCAACCCCATGAGCGCGAGCAGGCCGTTGGCGATAAACCCCAACCAGATGGCGCGCCGCGACGCAGCGTACCCGTAAACTTCGGTGAACACGTCGCCGAAAATATACGTCAGCGGAAACAGGAGTTGCGCGCCGGAAATGACCCGCCCGAAAATCAGGCAGAGTTTCTGGCCCACGAGATTCGAAATCAGCAGCACTACCAGAAAAATCGCAAGCAGCAGATCGAAGTGGCGATAAGTGCGGAGATCGCGCGCCTGCACCGGGGCCGGCTTCTCGGAGGTGAACAGGCTCATCGGGTAAGACTTTATCGTATCAGCCGATTACTTGGGGCCAAGGGGGGATTATTCGGGTTTCGAGGCCAGCCAGTAGCCGTCGCGCGTGCGGACCTTCAGGCCCGGCTTCATCACGTCGACCGTGATCTTGTGATAGCCGCCTTCGTCCTGGTTGTTCGGCCGATAGGTGAGCAGGTACTGGCTGTGCAACTCATCGCCGATGGCCTGCACGTCATGCTCGAGCGACTTCTGACTCTTGAACGAAAATTCCCGTCCGCCGGTATATCGGGTGTATACATCCAGCGGATTCGGCACGAACACGCTCTTGGCCAGATCGAAGATGTCTTTAATCGCGGGAACCCAGTTGCCCATGTCCATTTGGGACACGGTGGTCGCGGTGCTGACGCCCGCCCCGGGACCGGTGGGATTGATTTGCGCCTCCGGCGGAATGGCGGACGGACGATTCGGCTGCGCCCGGGTGGTCATGGACGAGATGAGTTGCGAAATGTTGACCGAATACATTGCGACGTTGGCGAAATCGGCCTGGGTGAGGATCTCACGGATATTTTTGAGTTCGCTGCCCTTGTCGCGATTCTCGCTGACCTGGATCAATATGCGGCGGCGCTCGGCCGGGCGATGCTCAAGCATCCGGATGCCCTGCATGGTTGCGTCATTCAGCGCAGCGGTGTAGCTGCCGGCTCCCAGTTTTGCGAACGCCTGATCGATCTGCGCCGGGTCCGAAGTGAAGCCGGTCAGCGTCTGCACGCGATGGTCGAAGGCTAACAACGCGATTTCGCCGTCCTCGCCAATCACCATGGTTTCAAAGACGCTCGATAGCCGTTTGATGGCGGGCATAACCGCCGAAACATCGGCATTGGCCTGAATCGCCAAAACCACCGAGAGCGGATGCGAGGCAATATCCTCGGTGATTTTTTGCGCCTTGCCGTTATCGAACAGTCGAAAATCGTAGGGAGTCAGGCCGGGAACAAAACTTCCGTGGTTGTCGGTGACGGTCACCGGAACCAGCACGAAGTTGAAAGTTGCGACGATCGGCTTCTCCGCCTTTTCCGGCTCTTGGGCGGGCGGGGTTTGAGCTGCAAGCATGCCGGCGATGCAAAGAAAGGCAACAATTCCCTTCATGACGCTCCTTATCCTTAAGATGCCTCGGTCAGGGCGACGGTTGCTGCGCATGCTCCGTGCGTCCGTGAAGTAAATCAACAACATGCGGAATCAGATCCGCAATCGCATCTAACGACTCTACCGCACCTTTGGGTGAGCCGGGAAGCGTCACCACCAGCGTTGCACCCAGAGTGTAACCTCCACCGCGCGACAGGGGCGAGAATTTCGTCGATTTTCGGCCTTCGCTGCGCATCACCTCACCGAATCCGGGGATCTGGCGATCGGCGACCGCAACGACGGCTTCCGGGGTCACGTCGCGAGGGGAAACGCCGGTGCCTCCGGTCGAGAGAATCAGGTCGACGGCTCCGGAGTTGGCCAGAGTCGCGATCGTGTCGGAGATGGTCAGCTTTTCGTCCGGGATCGTTCGTTTTTCCAGGATCTTCCAGCCGAGTTCGCTGGCACGGGCATCGAGAGCCGCGCCCGATTTGTCTTCGCGGGCGCCGGCCGTGACGCCATCGCTGATGGTAATGATGGCGACTCGGATCATCGTTTAATATCTCCGCGTTTAATATCTCCGCGCCTAAAATCTCCGCTCTTACCTCCGCTTTTCTCAAGCAAGTAAAGGTCCTGAATCTCGATGGATTTGTCCAGAGCCTTCGTCATGTCGTAAACGGTCAGGGCCGCCACCGCGGCGGCGGTCAACGCCTCCATTTCGACGCCAGTCGGTCCGGTGGTTGTCACCTTGGCGATAATCCGCACGCCGCGCGATTCGATTTTTGCCTCCACAATGACATGCGAGAGCATCAGCGGATGGCACATCGGGATCAGATCCGAGGTGCGTTTCGCCGCGGTGATTCCCGCGATGCGGGCGACTTCCAGCGGGTCGCCTTTCGGATTCGCCGGCAATTTCTTCAGTACCGATGGGCGAATGTGCACAAACGCCTGCGCGATGGCCGTGCGTTTGGTTTCCGGCTTCGCGGATACATCGACCATGGAGGCGCGGCCGGCGTCGTCGTAATGCGAGAGCTTCTTCATTTGATCAGGACTCGAATGTCGTCGCCGGCGGCCCACGATTCGCGATCGGCATCGGCCACCAGAAACGCGTTGGCGCGGGCTATCGAAGCGATGTCGCCCGAGCCGTGCCAGGCGAGCGGAGTCACAGTTGTGCCGTTTTCGCCCAGTTCGGCCGGAAGGAATCGCGTCAGGCCGGGTTTATGATGAAATTCGCGCGCCAGTTTCGCGCGCAGCATCGGCAAGGGAGCCTCGCCGGCTCCGCTCAATCGAACGATCGCGGCGCGCGCGAACAGTTCGAAGGTGACCATGGTCGACAAAGGATTGCCGGGCAGGCCGAAAAAGAATTTTTCCGTTCCGGATTGCGGCACCGCGCCAAATACCACCGGCTGGCCGGGTTGGATCAGCACGCGATCGAAATAAAATTTTGCGCCGAGATCGGCCAGCACTCGTTCGACGATGTCGTATTTCCCCGCCGAGACGCCGCCGGAGACCAGCAGCATATCCGCGCGCAGCCCGCGCTCGGCGAGGTCGCGCGTCGCGTCGTAATGGTCGCGAGCGATGGGAAGAATTTCGGGAATCGCGCCGGCTCGAGCGACCTGCGCGGCGAGCGACCACGCGTTCGAATTGCGAATTTGAAATTCCTTCGGCTTTTGGTCAATGTCGACAATCTCATCGCCGGTGGAGAGAATCGCCACGCGCGGCTTTCGAAACACCGGAACCTGAACGCGGCCGACCATCGCGAGCAGCGCGATTTCGGCATATCCGATGCGCTTCGCGGCCGCGAGCAGTTCCCCGCCCGCGCGCGCTTCGACGCCTCGCGGGTTGAAATTGTCGCCGGGATTCAGACTGCGATCCGTCGTGATCCGATCGCCGTCGCGGCGCGCATGCTCGATCATGAGCACCGCATCGGCGCCCGCCGGCAGCGGGGCTCCGGTCATGATCTCGACGGCTTCTCCTTCGCCGATCGATCCCGAAAATATTTCGCCAGCGCGGACTTCGCCGATCACGCGAATCGGGCCGGCGAGATCGGCCGTACGAATCGCGAATCCATCGCGCGCGGAGCGAGGGAACGGGGGATAGTCGCGATCGGCGTGTACGGGCTCGGCCAATACTCGTCCGGCGGATTCGGCCAGCGCGACGCATTCGACAGACGGCGCACTCTGCACGACTTCCTGCAAAACGCGATTGCGGGCTTCGACGAAGGTCAGCGGCACTAACTTACAGTGTAGCGGCGGACTGCCGTCGCGCGGCCCGTCGATTCATCCACTTCGACGATGACCGCGTGCAGTTCCGCTCCATGACGCGCGGCTTCCATCCGGACGGGCATCTGCGTGAGGAATTTTTGCAGCACGATGTTTTTATCGACGCCGATCACCGAATGATACGGGCCGGTCATCCCGACATCGGTCTGATACGCGGTGCCGTTGGTCAGAATCCGGGTGTCGGCGGTCGGAATGTGGGTGTGCGTTCCCAGCACGGCGGAGACGCGGCCGTCGAGATACCAGCCCATGGCCATCTTCTCGCTGGTGATCTCGGCATGAAAATCGACCAGGCGGACATGCACGCCCGCCGGGAGCTCATCGATCAGTTTGTCGGCCTTGCGGAACGGACAATCGGTCTGGGGCATGTAGACGCGGCCTTGCAGATTGATGATGGCGCAATCGACGCCGTTGCGCGTCTGAACGACCACCACGCCTTTGCCCGGCAGCTCATCGACATAATTGGCCGGCCGCAGCAGGCGCGGCTGGCGCGGCAGATAGTCGTAAATTTCGCGCTTGTCCCAGATGTGATTGCCGCTGGTGAGGACGTCGAGGCCATAGCCGAACAGCTCATCGGCAAGCGGCGGCGTGATTCCGAAGCCTCCCGCGGAATTTTCCACGTTGGCGATCGCGAGATCGATTTTTTCAGACGCGACAATGCCGCGCAGGTGCCGGGCAACCAAACTGCGCCCGGGTGAGGCGAAGATGTCGCCAATAAACAGGAGATTGGTCAGGAGAAAAAAAGCTTTCTAAGGAGCGCGATGGCGCTCCGGTTTTCAAGGAGCGCACCACTTTAGCCGTCCTAGCCCCCGTCATTTGACCCCGAACTCAAGGGGGGAGTCCTCCGCACGCCTTCAGGCTTCTCCATGGCGGTTGCCCGCCGGAGCTTGCTCACCAGCGCGAAATCGAGCCGGACCCCATGACATTGACTGTTGGATCAATTTTTGGAAGCCGCACACAAACCAAGCAGGAACGCTCCTGAACGATCATAGCAGGATGGCAGGAGGAATTTCTCATGGAATAATTGAGCATGACGCTCGCCGCCGTCGATTACGGAATCCTGGCGCTGTATTTCGTCTTCGTACTCGCGATCGGCGTTTTGATCCGGGGGCGCGTGCGCACCAGCGAGGATTTTCTCACCTCGCATCGTTCGGTTCCGGTCTGGATTACCAGCCTGGCGTTCATCGCCGCGAATCTGGGAGCGCAGGAAGTGGTCGGGATGTGCGCATCGGGCGCGAAATACGGCCTGATGACGGCGCATTTCTATTGGCTGGGCGCCGTGCCGGCGATGATTTTCGTCGGCGTGTTCATGATGCCGTTTTACTACGGCAGCCGCGCGCGCAGCGTGCCTGAATATTTGAAACTTCGCTTCGACGAAAAAACCCGTGTGCTGAATGCCGCGTCGTTTGCGGTGATGACGCTGTTTTCCTCCGGCGTTTCGATGTATGCGCTGGGGAAATTGTTTCAACTGGTGCTCGGGTGGGATTTCACCCGCAGCGTCCTGTTTTCGGCGGCGATCGTCGTCGCCTACACGTTTCTGGGCGGACTCACCAGCGCGATTTATAACGAAGTCCTGCAATTTTTCCTGATCGTGCTGGGGTTCGCGCCCCTGGCAATTCTGGCGGTCATGAAAGCCGGGGGATGGAGCGGCATGGCGTCGCGCCTGCCCGCGGTGATGACCGAAACCTGGCGATTTACCGGCAATTCGTCGCAAAACCCGATGGGCGTCGAAGCGTTCGGGCTGATCGCCGGGCTCGGCTTTGTGCTCTCGTTCGGATATTGGTGCACGGATTTTCTGGTCATTCAGCGCGCGATGGCGGCGGATTCGATGTCGGCGGCGCGGCGCACTCCGCTGATCGCCGCGTTCCCGAAAATGGCGATGCCGTTCATCGTGATCGTGCCGGGAATCGCGGCCATCGCGCTGATGCACACGGGAGTAGGATACGCGCTGCCCGCGAAAAACGGAAGCCTCGATTACGATCAGGCGCTGACCACGCTGATGGCGAAATTTTATCCGTCGGGGATGCTGGGCGTCGGATTGACGGCGCTGATGGCGTCGTTCATGAGCGGCATGGCGGGCAACGTGACGGCGTTCAATACGGTGTTCACTTACGATCTGTATCAGGGCCACATTCGCCGGAGCGCGCCGGATCGTCATTATTTGTGGGTGGGCCGCGGAGCGACCTTAAGCGGGGTGGCGCTGTCGATCGCCGCGGCGTATCTGGCGCAGCACTACAACAACATCATGGACGTTTTGCAGTTGGTGTTTTCGTTCGTGAATGCGCCGCTATTTGCAACGTTTTTGCTGGGAATGTTTTGGAAACGCGCGACCGGGCATGGCGCGTTTACGGGATTGCTGGCTGGAATTTCGGCCGCCGCGCTCACGCATGGATTGACGGTCGCGGAGAATAAAGGCGGATGGATCGCGATTCTGCATTCGTTTCCGTCGACCATGGCGCAAAATTTCTGGATTGCGATTTTCGCGTGGTCGACGTGCTTCGCCGTGACGATCATCGTCAGCCTGGCGACGCGCGCGAAGCCCGAACCGGAATTGCACGGATTGGTTTACGGATTGACGGATCTGCCGAGCGACTCGCACGAGCCGTGGCACCGGCGCCCGGCGATGATGGCGCTGATTGTGGGGGTCGCGCTGGTGGCGCTGAACGTGATCTTCTGGAAAGTGCCGTTGAGATGATTTCGAAGTAAAAAATGGTTGAGATGATTTCGAAGTAAAAAATGGACGATTTACGCATACCGATCGGCGCGTTCTTCCTGATCCTGGGAGGGGTGCTGGTGGCGATGCCGCTCCGCAGATCGCCTCTGACGGATGCGCCCGTGAATCTGTACGCGGGGATGGTGATGTTGGTGTTCGGCGGAGTGATGGTGTGGCTGGCGTTTCGGAAATCGTAATGCACTGGCAGTTGTCGATGATTTCAAGTCGCCGAAGGAAGGTCGCGGTTTTCCTTTTGCTGGTTTCGAGCATGGCAGGTGCGTTGCGCGCGCAAGGGCCGGCGAACGTGCTGGTGGTGATCAACGACAATTCGTCGTTATCGCGCGACATCGGCGAGTATTACGCGCGGCGCCGCCAGGTGCCGATGAGCAACGTCTGCCGGCTGCGCACCACGACGAACGAGAATATCCCGCGCGAGGATTACAATCGGGAAATTGCCGGACCGCTGGCGCAGTTCCTGCGAACAAACCGGCTGACCGAATCGATTCTCTACATCGTGATCACACAAGGCGTGCCGCTGCGGATTCCGACCATAACGGGCAAAGATATGGGGGTCGATGGCGCGGCGGTCGACAGCGAGCTCGCGCTCCTGTATTCCGACATGCATAGCGGGAGACCGCATCCGATCGCGGGGTCGCTTCCGAATCCGTTTTTCGGAAAAAAAGACGCGAAGTTCACGCATCCGCAGTTTCCGGTCTATCTGGTGACCCGGCTGGCGGCGTACGATTTCGACGGCGTGAAAGGATTGATCGATCGCGCGCTGCAGGCGTCCAACCGCGGCAAATTCGTAATCGATCTGCGCGATGCCGGCGACGAGGCCGGTAACGATTGGCTGCTCGACGCCGCCCTTCTGTTACCGAAGGAACGAACGGTGGTGGATCAATCCGAGCGAGTGCTTTACAATCAGACTGACGTCATCGGCTTTGCAAGCTGGGGATCGAACGACAAGCACCGCCATCAACGTTTTTTGAGGTTTCACTGGCTTCCCGGGGCGATCATGACCGAGTACGTGTCGACCAATGCCCGCACCTTCGCCCGGCCGCCGGACAACTGGCAAATCGGCACTTGGGGCGACAAGAGCACCTGGTTCGACGGCAGTCCGCAGACCATGACCGCGGATTACATCCTGGAAGGAGTGACCGGCGCCAGCGGAAATGTCGACGAGCCGTACCTGATGATGAATCCACGCCCCGATTTTCTGCTGCCCGCGTATTATCATGGACGGAATCTCGCGGAGAGTTATTATCTGTCGATGCGCGGGCTGAGCTGGCAGGAAATTGTGGTGGGCGATCCGCTGTGTTCCCTCGGGAGTCCCAGTCATTAGAACGATAGAACGATGTCAAAAGCAAAACTGAAACGACCTTTAAACGCAGCGCCCGTGGAGGCGAGCGAGTGGGCTCCGCCCGCGCTGCGCCGCTACCTTCCCTTTCTATTGGTCCTGTTCGCCGGGAGCGGATGCGCGGCTCTGATTTATGAAGTGGTCTGGTTTCAGTTGCTGCAACTGGTGATCGGATCGTCGGCGATTTCGCTGGGCGTGCTGCTGGCGACTTATATGGGCGGCATGTGCCTGGGCAGCCTGCTTCTGCCGCGATTGGTTTCTTCGCGCGAGCATCCCTTGCGGGTGTATGCGCTGATCGAGGGCGGAATCGGGATCTGCGGCGTGCTGGTTCTGTTCGGAGTGCCGCTGCTCGATCATGCGTACGCGGCGATCGCCGGGCACGGAGCGTGGGGGATCGTGCTGCGCGCCGTTCTGGCCGCGATCTGCCTGCTCCCGCCGACGCTGCTGATGGGCGCGTCGCTTCCGGCCATCGCGCGCTGGATCGAGGCCACGCCCGAAGGGGTTTCCTGGCTCGGATATTTCTACGGCGGCAACATCGCGGGCGCGGTGTTCGGCTGCCTGCTCGCCGGGTTCTATCTGCTGCGCGTCCACGATATGGCGGTGGCCACCTGGGTCGCGGTGGCGGTCAATATAGCGGTTTCGGTGCTGAGTTTCCGGCTCAGCGAAAAGACCGAATACACGCCGCAGCAAGAAAATGTTTTGGAAGCGCCCTCTCGCGCTGAAGGCGCGATGTGGGTTTACATCACGATCGGCATTTCGGGACTGTGCGCTCTCGGAGCCGAGGTGATCTGGACGCGGCTGTTGTCGGTGATGATCGGCGCGACGGTGTACACGTTTTCGATCATTCTCGCCGTCTTCCTGACGGGACTGGGATTAGGCAGCGCGGTGGGGGCGCATTTGTCGCGCGGGAAGGTCCGGCCGAAGATGGCGCTGGCGGCGTGCCAGATGCTGCTCGCGGTGGCGATCGCGTGGACGGCCTATGTTCTGGCCGATGCGCTTCCCAACTGGCCGGTGAATCCGCTGATTGCCAGAAGCGCGTGGTTCAACTTTGAAATGGACCTGATGCGGGTCAGTTGGGCGATCTTTCCGGCCGCGTGTTTGTGGGGCGCGAGCTTTCCCTTCGCGCTGGCGGCGATCGCGGGCCGCGGCGAGGACTCGGGAAAACTGGTCGGCGAAGTGTACGCGGCCAATACCGTCGGCGGGATTCTGGGCGCGCTGGCATTTAGCATCGTCCTGATACCGGCCATCGGGAGCCAGGATTCTCAACGCGTGCTGATTACGCTGGCGGCGGCCGCCGCGTGGGGCCTGTGGCTGACTGCGTGGGAATCTCTGCGCGGCGGCGCGAAGTTCGCCGCGGTCGCGGCGACGTTGCTGGTCGCGATGCTGATCGCGACGGTATCGGAAGTGCCATGGCTCGCCATTGCGTACGGGCGCCGCATGACGATTACGCAGAATGCGGGCCGCGCGCTGTATGTCGGTGAAGGGCGCAATTCCTCGATCGCGATTTCAGAACTGCCCGACGGCAAACATTATTTCCACGTAGCCGGAAAAGTGGAGGCGTCGACGGAGCCGTACGACATGCGGCTGCAACTGATGCTGGGTCACGTTCCGGCGCTGTTTCATCCCGACCCGAAGTCGGTGCTGGTGGTCGGATTCGGCGCCGGCGTCACGGCGGGAACCTTCGTGCTTCATCCGCAAGTGCAGAAGATCACCATCTGCGAACTGGAGCCGCTGATCCCTCCCGCGGCCACGCGGTATTTCCGCCGCGAGAACAACGACGTGATGCACGACGGTCGCACTCAGATTTTTTACGACGACGCGCGCCATTTCATTCTGACCAGCAAGGACAAGTACGACATCATTACTTCCGATCCGATCCATCCCTGGGTGAAAGGCACGTCGTCGCTTTACTCCAAGGAATATTTCGAGCTGGTGAAGCAGCACCTGAATCCGGGCGGCATCGTCACGCAATGGGTGCCCTTGTATGAAAGCGATTTCCAGACCATCAAGACCGAGCTGGCGACGTTCTTCGACGCGTTCCCGAACGGAACCATCTGGGGCAACGATATTAACGGCGAAGGCTACGATGTCGTGCTGATGGGGCAAGTGGAACCGGCTAAAATCCAACTGGATGCGATCGATGACCGGCTGGCGCGCGAACCGGCCGTGAAGGAATCGATGCGGCCGGTCGGGCTGGATAACGCGCTGAGTATCCTGACCACGTATGCGGGGCGCGCGCCGGAACTGGCTGCATGGCTGGCGGGCGCGACCATCAACGACGATATGAATCTTCGGCTCCAATATCTGGCCGGGATGGGACTGAACTTCGATCAGCCCGGGGAAATCTACAACCAGATCCTGCAATTCCGAAAATTCCCGGCTGACATTTTCAGCGGCTCCGAGGCCCGCTTGACGGCGCTGCGGTTTGCGCTCGGGGGCGGCTCGCGATAGTCATTTAAAAATCAGGCTGCTGCAGGTCAGCGCGGACTCGGCTTTCTGCAACTCCGAAATGTCGATCAGGCGCACGGAAAACCCGTAGTGCTCGAGCTTGTTCGCCGTTTGCGGAAAAGATGCCGCATTCAGGATGGCATCTCCGATGCGCAGGACGTTCGCGGCCGACGGCTCCTCCGGCGGCACGTCGATGACTTGGAGTCCATCGAAGACTTCCGCTTGAATCCAGCGGCGATTCGCAACAATCACGGCGTCATCGACCGGAGTCGACGCCGACTTGAGATGCAGGCACCCGTGGACCTCGACCGGCACCACCCGGTAGCCGAACGGCGCGACGACCGCGGCGAGTTGCCCGATTCCGTGCACATTGGTCCGGCGCGACCGGCCCACGAATAACGTCTTGCCGATGCGCATCACATCGCCGCCTTCAAGCGTCGCCGGTTCCGCGATGGAGACGAGCTTGCGAAACGGCGCAAGCGCCTCGGCGATGGACCGCGATTCCCCGCGCCGCGAGGCCGCGCCCATCCGCGTGAGGATCGCGATCTCGTCAAGCACGATGGCGGGATCTTCGACAAACACGCCGTCGGGAAATTCGGGATCGGCGGCGAGCGTGATGACGCGCGCGCCCGCTTCGCGCAGACACTGCTCGTAATGGCGATGCTGGTCCGCCGCTTTCGCGATGTCGATCGGACGGCGCTCCAGATATTCCAGCTCGCATGCGCCGAGCGTGGGTGCTACGTCGCGCGTGAGGGCGGTCAACATATTCTTTACTGTAGAGCGGATTCCGCGGTTGTGTTACACAAATAGATAGTGAAAGTCCTGATCATCGACGACGATGTTGAGTTATGCGCGCTGTTGAAGGAATTTCTGGAGCGGGAGGAGTTTCAGGTAACGGTCGAGAATGAAGGCCTGCGTGGGCTCGCATTGGCGGAGGCGGGCGATTTCGATTTGATCGTCCTCGATTTAATGATGCCGGGACTCGATGGGTTCGCCCTGCTGAAGCGACTGCGAACCAAAAGCCGCGTTCCGGTGCTGATGCTGACCGCGCGCGGCGCCGATGAGGATCGGATCGTAGGCCTGGACCTTGGGGCCGACGATTATCTCGCCAAGCCGTTCAATCCGAGGGAACTGCTGGCGCGCATCCGCGCCATTCTACGGCGCGTGCAGGTGCGCGCCAAAGGCCGAATCGAAGTCAACGGCGTGGTCATCGATCCGGGAACGCGCGAAGTGTTCTGCGACCAGCGCCCGATCGAGATGACCACGCTCGAGTTCGATATTCTCGAAACGCTGGTCCGGTCTGCGGGACGCGTGGTGTCGCGCGACGCGCTGATGGAGAGCATGTATAATCGCAAGGCGACACCGTTCGACCGGTCGATTGACATGCATGTGAGCCATTTGCGGCGTAAACTGGAAACCAGCCGGAAGCTGATCAAGACGGTGCGCGGAATCGGGTACCAGTTCTGCGCATCCGCCGATGAAGAGATCTCCGACGAGACCGAAGTATGAGATCGCTATTCGCAAAAATCCTGGCCTGGTTCGTTCTGACGCTGGTGGTCACGGTCACCGCGAGTATCTGGATTTCCGCGCTGAGCTACAATCCGTACTCGACCGATCGGCCGGCTCCGTTTTCGATGCTGCTCAGCGTGGAGCTTTCCGAAGCGCGCCATGCATGGGAGAGCGGAGGCGCGCCGGCGCTCGAAGGCGAGCTTACCCGGTTCCGCCAGGTGACGCGAGCCTCTGAGGTAATCCTGACGGACGCCGGCGGCAACGACGTGTTGACCGGACAGAGCCATGCGGGGCTGGTGAAGGAGGCGCATAGCTGGGCGCGCTATCCGTTTTCAGGCCGCGGCGGAACTACCTTCGCGCGATTCTCGGGCGACGGGAAGTACACATTGTTCATGGTCGTGCCGCCGGCGCATCTGTTCCTGGCGAATTTACAAGCGACGCATTTGCTGGTGCTGGTGCTCGCGGTGTTGTTGTGTTATGCGCTGGCATATCATCTGACCGCGCCGCTCCGGCGGTTGAGAAAGGCGCTGGATGAATTCGGCCACGGCGATTTGGGCGCGCGCGCTCAGGAGAGCCGGCGCGACGAGTTGGGGGAGCTGTCCAGATCGTTCAACGGAATGGCGGACCACATCCAGACGCTGCTGAACGCCGAACGCCGGCTGCTGCTGGACATTTCGCACGAATTGCGAAGTCCGCTGGCGCGATTGAGCGTCGCAGTGGAGCTGGCGCGATCGGGCGAGGGGAGCGCGCTTCCGCTCGATCGCATCCAGAAGGAGGCGGACCGCCTGAACGCGCTGATCACGCAGTTGCTCGATGTGACGCGCATGGAGGGCGATCCGGCGAACCGGCGCCAGGAGCGGGTGAAGCTGGACCAACTCGTCGGTGAGCTGGTGGACGATTGTTCGATTGAAGCCAAAGCGCGCGGTTGCGCGTTGACGCTGGCTCCGCCGCCGCAGATCGCGGTCGAAGGCGACAGCGAACTGTTGCGGCGCGCGATCGAGAACGTGATGCGCAACGCGATCCGTTATGCGCCGCCGCAATCGAAGGTGGAAGTCGCGGTCTCCAACGGCAGCGGGCACGCGCATGTTCGCGTGCGCGATTACGGCCCCGGAGTTCCCGAGGAGGCGCTGTCGCGCTTGTTCGATCCGTTTTATCGCGTGGAGCAGGATCGGAATCGCGGAACCGGCGGCGTCGGACTGGGGCTTTCCATCGCCCGTCGCGCGGTGGAGCTGCATCACGGAACGCTGAGCGCCTCCAACGCCAGTCCGGGATTGCTGGTGGATATCGAACTGCCGGTGTGAACGTGGAAGTAGAGATCCGGCGCGCAAACTGCGACGATCTAAATGCGATCCTGGCCCTGCTCCGGCGCGATTCATTTATTATTCAACCGGGGGACGCGCCGGCCGATTACGGCCACGCGTTTCAGGTCATTGATGCTCACCCCGACAACGAGATGATCGTCGCCGAGCTCGAAGGCCAAGTCGTCGGGACGCTGCAACTCACCTTTATACCTACGTTAAGTTTTCAAGGGGGCTGGCGCGCACAAGTGGAAGCGGTGCGCGTTCGCGACGACCTTCGCAATTTGGGAATCGGCACTCGCCTGATGGAATGGGTGATCGCGAGAGCGCGAGAGCGCGGCTGCAAGCTGGTACAGTTGACCACCAATGTTGCGCGAATCGACGCCCAGCGCTTTTATCGCCGGCTGGGCTTTCTGCCGAGCCATGTCGGCATGAAGTTGATCCTGTAAAATTAGACGCGCCCCTCGCTGGCATCAAACAGAGAAGCTCGGCGGTGTATACTTCGTTATACCCGGGAACAAGAGGGGAATTCCGGTCACGAGGGGACATCTATCATGAAACGACTGACAACAGCGATATTGACACTTGGACTCGCCGCGATGGCGCTGGCACAGAAGCCGGCCACCTCAGACAGCTCCGTCGCCGCGCAACTGAAGCAGATCGAAAACGATTGGTCGGCCGCGCAGAAAGCCAGGGATACCAAGAAACTTGAGGAGATTCTCGCCGATCAATGGGTGGGAATCGGACCGGACGCCAAGACCTCGGACAAGGCCAAGGCGATCGAGGACGTGAAAGCTCCCGGCAATTCGCTCGATAGCTATGAGATGGGCCCCATGGACGTTCGCGTCTTCGGCAACACGGCCATCGTGATTGGAAGCGATACCGAGAAAAGCAAAGACAGCGGCAAGGATACCAGCGGAAAATACGTGTGGACCGACGTGTTCATCAAACAGAACGGCAAATGGAAGGCCATCTCGTCGCACAGCACCAAGGTGCCCGAGTAGCCGTCATCACCGGGCGGCGCTACGCCTGGTAGGAGGTGCGTCCGCCCACGACCGTGCGGACGATCTCGATATCCTTGATTTTCCCCTGGTCCACGGTGTGAAGATCGTCGGCCAGGACGACGAAATCCGCCAGTTTGCCCGGCGTGATGGATCCTTTGATCGCTTCCTCATGGGAGTTGTAGGCGCCGTTGAGCGTGTTGATCCGCAGTGCCTCGTCCACGCTGACCCGCTGGTTGGCTCCCCAGGTTTCTCCATTCCAGCCGGTGCGCGTCACCATTCCCTGAATGCCCATCAGCGGCGCGAACGGCCCCGGGCTGAAGTCCGAACCTGCCGCCACGGAAATGCCGGCGTCGAGAAAAGTACGAAAGGCCATGCACCGCTTCATCATCTCTTCGCCATAAAAGTGGAACTTGTCGGAGTTGTAATACGCGTACGAGGTAAACGGCGCGGGAACGGCCCCGAGCGCTTTCATGCGCCGTATCAGATCGTCGTTGATCAGCGTGCAATGGGTGATTTTCGGGCGCGCGTCGTCTCGCGGGAACATCCGCTGCGCCCGCTCGACCGCGGTGAGCATCATGTCGATGGCGACGTCTCCATTCGCGTGGCAATTGACCTGGATGCCGGCCCGATGTACCCGTTCGACCCAGGCGTTGAGGTCGTCCTGCGTCTCTGTGATGTTGCCTTTGTATGGCGGGTTGACGCCGGGATACGGTGTGCTGAGCGCCATGGTGCGCTCGGAGAACGACCCGTCGACGGTGTGTTCGGAGGTCGCTCCTAGCCGGATCCACTCGTCGCCGAAGCCGGTCGAGATGCCGCCATTGATCATCGAGTCGAGCACTTTGCCGCTCGCTTCGTAGCTCACCCGGTGCAGCAGGTCGCCTCGCGCCCGCACCTGCTGAAGGGCGAACAGATCGCCGCTTTCGTGATGAACGCTGGTCAGGCCGTAGCGCACGAACTGCTTGGAGATGTAGGCCAGGCCGTCGCGGTCGCGCTGGAGCGTCTGTTCCGAGGTGAACGTGGGCCGCTTGCCCACGCGGTTGATCCGGCCTGTCGCGCGGTCGGTAACCCGGCCATTGAGATTTCCGTCCGCGTCGCGGTCGAAAGTTCCTCCGGGCGGATTGGGCGTGTTTTTGTTGATATCCGCCATCTCCAGCGCCTTGCTGTTATAAAACGAAGTATGGCCGCCGCGATGATGGACCGCCACCGGGTGGTCCTTCGACACCTGATCGAGGTCGTGCACGTTAAGCATGCGGTTGTCCTTCACCTTGGTGTCGTCGAAGAAATATCCCTCGACCCAGGTTCCCGGCGGCGTCTCGCGGGCCCTGGCGCGGAGTTTTTCGACGATACTGTCGATGGTGACAAACTCAACTACGTAGGGATTGCCGACCAGCACGTCGTAGAGCAGCACGTTGCCGGGTGCGTGATTGTGGCAATCGATGAACCCGGGCACGATCGTCATCTGCTTGGCGTCGAACGTCTGGGTCCCTTTGCCGATGAGCGCCTTCATGTCCGCAGTGCTCCCGACGGCGACAAACCGCCCGTCCTTCACTGCGAAACCCTCCGCCTTCGGCGCCTGGGAATCGACGGTGTAGACCTTGGCGTTGAACACGACGAGGTCGGCGTCCTGCCCTTCGGCCGCCTGTGCGGCGCCTACCCATGGCCCGCAGGCAAGACCGGCGAGGCCGGCTCCAGTCAGGCTCAAGAATCCTCTACGGCTGTGGCGTTGATTCGTCATGGTTCTTCATCCCCCAATCCTGGCGTCGCAAAATGCATATTGGCTACTGCAGACGGCCCAAGAGTATCACAAAAAGTCCGCCCGATCCATGGACGGCGTGGATTCTACTTCGCCGCTTCGGCGAGTTCGCGCGGTGAAGGATTCGAAGACGCTGGCGGGTTCGAAAACTCCAGCGCGCCGTCGTCGATCGAGCTCCACTTCAGGCTGATCGTGTCGCGGAAATAGTTTTGATAAACGCGCCACGGCGGCTTCGAGCCCTGCCTCGGCCAACGGGCCAAAGCGCGTTGCATGTAACCCGACGAAAAGTGCTCGACGAACGGCGCCACGGCCGTCTCCTCACCGTTGTTCGACTTGACCTGCGGCGTGACCTGGCGCATGCCTTTCCGGTCCATAAGGTTCAGAAGCCGGCACACAAAGGTGCAAATCAAGTCGGCTTTGAGCGTCCACGACGCGTTGATGTAGCCGAACACGGAAGCCAGGTTCGGCACGCCGGAGACCATCACGCCTTTGTACGCCAGCGTTTTACCGAGATCGACGCTGCGTCCGTCGACCGAAAGCTCGATCCCGCCCAACGGCTGCATCACGAGGCCCGTCGCAGTCACGATGATGTCGGCTTCGAGTTCCCTGCCCGATTCGAGCTTGATGCCTTTTGCGGTGAACGTCTCGATGTGATCGGTCACCACGCTCGCGCGGCCCGCTTTGATCGCCTGGAACAGGTCGGCATCCGGAACCAGGCAGAGCCTTTGCTCCCACGGGTTGTAGCGCGGGGTGAAGTGGGTTGCGACATCGTAATCGGGACCCAATGCCTCGCTCACCTTCTTGATGATGGCGTTCTTCACGAAATTCGGCCTTCGTTGCGCCAGTTGGTAAAAGTACGTCATGAAGGCGACGTTCTTCCACCGGCCCAGCCGATAGGCCCACGACGCGGGCAGCAGGCGTTGCAGCCAACTGGAAATACGGTCTTGCGCGGGCGCCGAGACGATATAGGTCGGAGAACGCTGCAGCATGGTCACGTGAGCCGCGGTTTCGGCCATCGAAGGGACCAGAGTCACGGCGGTCGCGCCGCTGCCGATGATGACCACACGCTTTCCGGCGTAGTCCAAATCCTCGGGCCAGGCTTGCGGATGAACCACGCGGCCCTGAAAACGATCTATGTTGGGAAACTCCGGCAGGTATCCGGCGGAATAGCGATAATATCCCGCGCAGGAGAACAAAAAGTTGCAAGTCAGCGTGACCGGCTCTTCGCGTCCGTCGGGCAGTGTGCGTACCGCCGCGACCTCCCATTGCGCATCCTTCGAAGACCACGCGGCATGTTGGATCCTATGGCGGAAGCGGATGTGGCGGTCGATGCCTTCTTCTCGCGCCGTGGCGGTGATGTAGTCGCGGATGTCGTCGCCCGGAGAAATCACCTTCGAGCTGGTCCACGGGCGGAAGGAGTAGCCCATGGTCAACATGTCCGAGTCGGAGCGGATCCCCGGATAGCGGAACAGATCCCAAGTGCCGCCGATGCGCTCACGCTGCTCCAGGATGGTGTACGTCTTCTTCGGACAGAATTTCTGCAAATGATGAGCGGCGCCGATCCCGGACAGGCCCGCGCCCATAATCAGTATGTCGAAATGTTCCAGCTCCATTGCCGCTCCTGACTGCCGTGACTTGCAACGAACATACCACGCCGGAAGAAAATCTTGAGACGCAGGTTCCGCGCGCGTTACTTGCCGCGCTCGGCCGCCACGCTCGCGTCGATAAAATCGAGGCCCGCTTTGTTCGGGACGGTGGTGGTCTCGACCTTATTTCCGAGGCCCATCGCGATGTCCGATTTCTCCTGATAATAAGGCCACTTCGGAAGGCCTTTGCCGTTCGCATCGCCCGTGCTCGCGAAATTCACCCAATACGACTGTATGATGTCGGAGAGGCTGCGGTCGGCTTCCTGCGCGAGCGTCGGTGAGAGGTTGCCGAAAACATACGCGATCTCCGAGGCGTGATAGGCTCCCAGGCGAGCTCCGAACGGGCCGGGCGGGACCTTGCTGAAGTAATAAAGATAGACCTTCGACTTGCCGGTTTTCGATTGCAGGCGCGCCCAGGTGCGCATTTCCCAGCCGAAGGTTTGATCGCGCATGGATTCGGCGGCCGAGGTGTACGCCTCTTCATCGGATTTGGCGGAATAAATCTTCAGGAACGCGCCGGCCCGATCCCCATAGCGCGACTTCGCCTGCGTCTCGAACGCGGCGGCCTTGACCGACGGCGGAGTGAACGCGGTTCCTTCATTCGCATTCGAGCCGATCAGGGTCGGCACGTCGTTCTGTTTGCCGCTCGAAAAAATCGTGTACACGTCGGCCGGCAAAAAATATCCATCGACGTTGCCGGAAGCGCCGCGCTCGGCTTTGAGCAGCTCGGCGGCGGGTTTGGCGCGCAGCTCGGCGAGCGAACTCGCCTCCACCGATTGCGCGAATTTCACGCCGGCCTTCTCCGCATCGGCAAGCGATGGGACGCGGGCAAAGTTTGCGCCGCTTTCCCCGATCGCGCGCTGGAACAAACCTTTAGCAAGAGGACTGGCGACCAGCACATTGACGCTCCACGAGCCCGCCGATTCGCCGAAAATAGTGACGCGCTTCGGATCGCCGCCGAATTTTTCGATGTTGCGATGCACCCATTCGAGCGCGGCCACCTGATCGAGAAATCCGTAAT
>DATHCE010000043.1:0-5925 GCA_035319685.1 Bryobacteraceae bacterium
AAGAGTGTTTCGCCGGTCCAGTTGCGAGAATTCCGCTGGCTTGTGATGCCGTGACAAGGTCCACCGAAGGTTCTCGAAGTGAGCCATCAAAAACCAAGCTCGGAGTAGCCGCGGATCAACTGCTGATCCTGACCGTGGGCCACGTAAATCGGAATAAGCAGATCGAAAGTGCTTTGGATGCTCTTGCACAGATCCGGTCTGATTTAGGGTCATTTATTTATGCTATTGTGGGCCCGGTTTCCGCGGATTACGAGCGTGAGTTGAAATCCGCAGCCAGGGAAAAAGGCCTCGGAGATGTGGTCCGATTCTTAGGGCAAGTGTCCGATGAGGTCCTCTTCGCTTATCTCTCGGCGGCGGACGTCTGTATTAACCTTCGCTTCCCGATTACGGAAGGCGCCTCCGGTTCCCTCGTCGAGCAGATGGCGTTTGGTAAACCGGTCATCGTGAACGATGTGGGTTGTTTTAGTGAGCTTCCCGACGAGTGTGTGATTAAGGTTCCCGCCAACAGCGATGGCCGTGTCGCCCGCGCCCTGCGGAGGCTGGCGAATGACGCACCCGACCGGATTGCCATGGGAGCGCGCGCTAAGGCATTCGCTCAAACTGAGTTTCACCCCGATCGATATGCGAGGCAATTTATGGAATTTATGTGGGAAGTTCAGAGCGCGAAACCGATACTCAGTCTTTCGGACCGTGTGGGAGTTGAATTGGGGCGAATGGGCGCGCACGCGGATGCGCGAATTCTGGATGTGATCGCTCGTGAGATCAATGAGATATTTGTAGAAAAGCCTTCTCACACTGATGCCTCGCACCGCTAATAACTATATTCTCGTGGTCTTCGATAGCTGCCGTTATGACTCGTTCGTCGCGGCCCGTCCTAAGACGATGCGGAGGTTGGGGCGAGTCGAGCAGCGATGGTCGTACGCATCCTGGACGGCGCCGTCGCATTACAACCTGCTGATGGGGTTGATGCCGCACTCAAGCCCGCCGAACGTGTTCGCCTCGGAATCCTATCAGCGGGATTTACTGAAATTCAACCAGCGCCTCGGACTGAAGTCTCTCCAGTTCGGTTCGTTTGTGCCGCGCCTGTATCTTCCGTCCTTATTGCAGCGCCTGGGATACCGCACCCACGCGATGGTTTCGCTTCCCGTGCTGAATCCGGCCACGATTCTGAACTCGAATTTCGACACCTACCGGTTGATGGATCGCCACAACGACATGCGCGCGATGCTGCCGCGCATGACCTTCGCCGGGGACGCACCGTCATTTTATCTTCTGAACGCCGG
Organism: Bryobacteraceae bacterium; assembly: GCA_035319685.1. Classification (GTDB taxonomy): domain Bacteria; phylum Acidobacteriota; class Terriglobia; order Bryobacterales; family Bryobacteraceae; genus Palsa-187. The sequence continues at coordinate 1,284 of DATHCE010000043.1, forward strand.
TGAGACGCATTACCCCTACGCTTTGCCCAGCGAGCCCGAAAACGAATGGCCCAGGATTCACGGCGTTCACGGCGTCTTCAAGCATCTGGATGCGGCGATCGCCGGCGGCAAACTCCGGCGTTCGCGCGCGCGGACCTTCGACCGCGCGAAACTCCGCCTGCTGCGGGAGCGTCAAATTGAAGCGGTGAGATACCTGGATACGGTCGTCGAAGAGCTTTTCGACCTCGCGCCGAAGAACACCTTCATCACCATCACCTCGGATCACGGCGAGCTGTTCGGCGAAGACGGCTACTTCGGACACGGGCCCATCCAGCACCCGAAAGTCTTCGAAGTCCCCTTCGTCGAAGGAAAAATCCGGTGAGTCATTCTGCGTTTTTCGGGTTCGATCATCACCTGCTGGGCCATCTCGCCTACATCGGTCCTGGTGCGGGATTCGCGTTTCTCGAATCCTTGCTCACGCTGGTGATTTCTTTTTTCGCCAGCCTCTTTTCGATTCTTCTGTGGCCCGCGCGGATGCTCTTCCGGACCTTCCGCCGCCGCCGCGGCTGGAGCAAGGCGCGTGTCGCGAAGGCGATCTTTCTGGGACTCGACGGTCTCGATCCCGTCGTCACCGAAAAGCTCCTCGCCCAAGGAAAACTGCCGAATCTCGCGCGTCTGCGCGACAGCGGATCGTACCGGAGGCTCCGCACCACCTATCCTCCGCTATCGCCCGTCGCATGGTCGACCTTCGCCACCGGTGTCAATCCCGGCAAGCACAATATCTTCGATTTTCTGAATCGCGATCTACGCTCCTACGTGCCCGAGCTGTCCTCGGCGAAAGTCCGTCCGCCGGATCGCGTGCTGCGCATCGGAAAATGGAAAATTCCCTTGTCGCGCGTCTCGGTCGAGATGCGGCGCAAGAGCCAGCCGTTCTGGAAAATCCTCGGCTCGCACGCGGTCGGGTGCACCATCCTGCGCGTCCCCATCACGTTTCCTCCGGAACCCTTCGACGGCCGCCTTCTTTCGGCGATGTGCACGCCCGATCTGCGCGGCACGCAGGGCACGTTCACGCTATTCACGACAGACCACCGCGCGAATCGTCTCGTGCCCGTGGATAACGGTTTTGAAGCAACATTGGACGGCCCGGAAAACGATCTCATCGAAGGCGCAGGCCCCTTGCGGATTCCGTTCCGCGTGGCGCCGTCCGGCGCCGGAAAATCAAGCGAAGCCCGGTCGAGCCCCGGATGGACCCTCCAGATTCAAGGAGCATCGTACCCGCTCGCGCCCGCCGAGTACACGCCGTGGATCACCTTGCGATTCGCCGCCGGCCCCGGAATCGCCGTGCGCGGCATCGCTCGTTTTCTCCTGACTCGTGACGGCGCGGAACCGTCTTTATATGTAACTCCGATTCAAATCGACCCCGCGCATGCCGCCCTTCCCATCAGCCTGCCGCGATACTACGCAGCATATCTCGCAAAACTCCTGGGTTCTTACGCGACGCTGGGCATGGCCGAAGACACCTGGGCGCTCAATGAAGGCGCGATCGATCATCGGGCGTTTTTGAAACAGGCGTTGATGATTCAGCAGGAGCGCGAGGCCATGTTTTTCAGCGCGCTCGAACACACGCGCCGCGGCGTCGTAGCCTGCGTTTTCGACACCACCGATCGCGTCCAGCACATGTTCTTTCGCGACCGCGAAGTGATCGAGCGCCTGTATTGCGATATGGATCGCCTGGTCGGCAAGACCCTCGATTACGTCAACCCGGATACGGCCTTGTTTGTTCTCTCCGACCACGGATTTTGTTCCTTCAATCGCGGCGTCAATCTGAATTCGTGGCTTCATCAGAACGGTTATCTCTCGCTCATGGACGGAGCAACCGCCAGCGGCGAGTATTTTTCGAACGTCGATTGGTCGCGAACCACCGCGTATACATTCGGCCTCGGCGGCTTGTACCTGAACCTGCACGGCCGCGAATCGCGCGGCATCGTCGCGCCGGAAGAAGCGGACCAGCTGAAACGTGAATTGATCGCTGCCCTCGCGGGCATACGCGACACGGAAAGAAACGCCGTCGCCATCCGCAACGTCTACCCGTCTTCTGACATTTATCAGGGCCCGTACCTCGGCGCCGCGCCGGATCTTATCATCGGATATGCGGACGGCTATCGCACCTCCTGGGAGGCCGCGTCCGGCTGCGTCACCGCGAGCGTTTTTGAGGACAACACCAAACCCTGGTGCGGCGATCATTGCGTGGACCCTGCCCTGGTTCCGGGCGTCCTGTTTTCGAACCGCAGGATCGACGCCGAAAATCCGGGCATCGAAGACCTGGCGCCCACCGCGCTCGGCCTGTTCGGCATCGAGCCGCCGCCGTGGATGGAAGGCGAATCCGTCATCCGCTTTGCTTAGGTTTTTCATCGCCGCCGCTCTCGCCTTCGAAGCCGGCTGCGGACCAACGCACGCGAGCCGCGATCTGAAACAGGTGATCGTGATCGGCGTCGATGGCATGGACCCCGGATTCGTCGAGCGCCACTGGAACGATCTGCCCAATCTCGCCGGGCTTCGCCGCACCGGAAGTTTTACACGCCTCGAGACCACCACGCCTCCGCAAAGCCCGGTCGCGTGGTCCACGTTCATCACCGGTCTCGATCCCTCCGCGCACGGCATCTTCGATTTTTTGCATCGCGACCCCACGACGCTCCAGCCGTTCTCCTCGATGGACAAAATCGAGGAGCCGCGCTTGACGCTGCCGCTCGGAGCCTATCGGCTCCCGCTTTCACCGGCGCGCGTCAGCCTGCTGCGCAAGGGGAAAGCGTTCTGGCAAACCTTGGTCGATCACCGCATCCCCGCAACCATCATCCGCATTCCGGTCAACTATCCTCCGCTTGCGTCCGGCCAGGCGCTGGCCGGAATGGGCACGCCCGATCTTCGCGGCACCGACGGCACATTCACTGAGTACACCGACGATCCCGGCGAGATCGCCGGCGCGGTGGATGGCGGCGACATCATCAAAACCGCGCTGGTCAACGGCCACGCCGAGCTGGCGATCGAAGGCCCGCCCAATTCGCTGCGCAAGGACCGGAAACCCTCCTCGGCCGCGTTGATCGTCGACGTCGATCCGGCGCAACCGTTCGCGCGCCTCTCGCTCGGCGATGAAACCGCCCTCCTCAAGCAAGGAGAATGGTCGGACTGGATGCCCGTCGAATTTCCGCTGATCCCGCACCTCGCATCCGCGCGCGGGATGGTCCGCGTCTTCGCGAAACAGCTTCATCCGCGCTTCGAGCTGTACGTCTCGCCGGTCAACGTCGATCCCGCTTCGCCCTCGCTTCCCATCTCCGCACCCGCGCGATTCAGCCGCGACCTCGCCGCCGCCATCGGGCGCTATCCCACGCTCGGAATTCCGCAGGACACCGCGGCTCTGCGGCAGGGCGTTTTTCATCTGGATCAATTTCTTGCCGAAAGCCGTATGGTGCTCAACGATGAGCGGCGCCTGCTGGGCGAATCGCTGCACCGCTTCGATCGAGGTTTTTTGTTTTTCTATTTTTCCTCGATCGATCAAAACTCGCACATCCTGTTCGGGCAGCACGATGCCGAACTGCTCGAATTCTACCGCGCCATTGACGATTCCATCGGCGAAGTCCGGCGCAAAGTTCCCGGCGCGGAATTGATCGTCATGTCCGATCACGGATTCGCCCCGTTCGATCGCGCGGTGAACCTGAATACGTGGCTGCGCGAGCAAGGCTGGCTCGCGATGCGCGGCCCGGATATCGATTGGCCGCGAACCAGGGCGTATGCGCTGGGCCTCAACGGGCTGTACTTGAATCTGGCCGGCCGCGAAAAATATGGAATCGTCCGGCCCGGCGCGGAGCAGCGCGCGCTGCTCGAATCGATACGCAGCCGTTTGCTGGCTCTTCGGGATTCGAATGTGCGCACTGTGATCGAAACCGTCGAGCCCACCGGCGCTCCCGCAAATTCCATGGCAGCGCCCGACCTCATCGTCGGCTACGCCTCCGGTTATCGCGCGTCGTGGCGAACCGCCCTCGGCCGGACCGGCGGCCCGGAAATTGAAGACAACATCGACGCCTGGATCGCCGATCACTGCATCAACGCCGCCGACGTTCCCGGCGTTTTGTTCACCACGCGCCCCGTCCGCTTGCCCGGTCCCGCGCTCAAGGATTTACCGGTCTCGATTCTCTCGCTGTTCGGCATCGCGCCGGAGCCGGAGATGCACGGCCACTCGATATACTGAGCCCAGATACTGAAGCCGGATACTAAGGTTACAATCGATATGCTCTCGAAATCTGCCGTGAAACTCAGCAAGCCGCTGTGCGAGCGCGCCCGCCGCGCCGCCGAAGCGCTCGGCTACAGCTCGCGCGAGGAGTTTATCGAACACGCCATCGAGAAGGAGCTGGCGAACTTCGAAGCTCAGGAATTGAAACCAGATTCGAAAGACGAAATCATGCGCAAACTCAAAGGACTGGGGTACCTCAAGTGAGCCAGGTCGATCTCGGCGCGCCGGGATTCGTCGCTTTAGTGCTGCTCAGCGCCGTTTCCACGCTCGTCGCGCTGATCGTTTTTCGCCGCTTCACTCACCCCCGATCGGTGCGCCGCGCGGCGGACCTCATCGTCGCCCATTGGATGGAGCTTGCACTTTTTTTCGACGAGCCCG
>DATHCE010000044.1:0-8294 GCA_035319685.1 Bryobacteraceae bacterium
GTCCTTATAGTTCAGGCTGGAATAGGCGACCCGCACCAGCACTTCGCCCGGCGGCAGCGCTTCGCGCGCGACGTCCTCGAACGAACCCGCGAATTTCCCGTCCTGTTGAGTGACTAGAAAAGCTTTAAATGTAGACATTCCGCGGCCATGATAGCAGCCCGGTCTGGGTGGATTTTAAAAAGCCGCGCTAGCCGACCCGCGTGGGAACGCTGCGCACTCCGCTGGCCGCCTGCTCGCCGGCCTCGCCCGATTCGTGATACTCGGCGTCCTGATTCACCTGCCACACGTCGTAGGCGCGCTCTCCGGCGATGATGTTTTTCGCCGTCAGCATCGCCGTCATCATGGCGTGATCCTGATTGTTGTACTTGTGCATGCCGTTGCGGCCCACCAGGTGGAGATTGGGATACTTCGCGTCGATCTCCCGCCGCACCGTCTCGACGTGCGTCGCGTACTCGTCGTCGTAAACCGGGTAGGCTTTTTTCTGCCGGATCACGCATCCGTCGGTCACGTCCGCGGCGCGCGCCAGGCCAATCTGCTCCAATTCGCGCTTGGCCAGTTCGATCAGGTCCCGATCGTCCATGGCCCACAATCCGTCGCCCTCGAAACAGAAATATTCGAGGCCGTAGCAGCAATAGCGCGGATCGGGAACCATCTCCGGCGACCACGATTTGTAGTTCTGAATCCGCCCCACCTTCACCTTCGGATCGTGAATGTAAATCCAGTTGTCGTCAAACGCGTTGCGATCCTTCAGCACCAGCCCGACCGTCAAAAAATCGCGATACTTGAGCGACCGCGCCGCGCGGCTCGCCTCTTCAGAAAGCCGCGGCTCGACCATTTCGCCCAGTTCGCGGATCGGCATGGAGGAAACCACGTGCTCGCCGTAAAATGTTTCGAGCGCGCCGGACGGATCGCGTGCCGTCACCCTCCACGAATCGGAGTCGACCGAGCATCCGGTCACCTGCCGCCCCATGAGAACCCGCCCGCCCATCCGCTCGATTTCCCGCACGCACCGTTCCCACATCATCCCCGGACCCTTTCGCGGATAACGGAACGTATCGATCAGCGTTTTGACCACCCGCGAGCGATCCTTGGGCTTGCGCTGCGGGATCAGCGCGTTCTTGATCGCCGAGGCGAGCGAAAGTCCCTTGATGCGCTGCGCCGCCCAATCCGCCGAAATTTCCTTGCAGCTCATCCCCCACACTTTTTCCGTGTAGGTTTTGAAAAAAATGCGGAACAGCCGCTTGCCGAAGCGGTTGCTGACCCAATCCTCGAACGATTTTTCGTCGCGCTCCGGACTCACGCGCGCCCACGCATAAGAAGCCACGCACCGCGCCGATTCGACCACGCCGAGCTTGCTCAAAGCGTCGAACGCCTTCAGCGGATAGCTGAAAAATTTCCCGTTGTAAAAGATCCGCGACGACCGCGGCCTGTCGAGCAGATCGTCGCGGAGAATCTCCGTCCAGAAATCCTCGACTTCCTTCGACTTGGAAAAGAACCGATGGCCGCCGATGTCGAAGTGGAAACCCTTGTATTGGACGGTGCGCGAAATTCCGCCGGCATAGACCGGATCCGCCTCCAGCACGGTAACTGGAAGCCCTTGTTTCGAAAGCAGATATGCCGCCGTCAGGCCCGCGGGGCCCGCTCCGATAACCACGGCCTTCTGCGTGCCGGTCATGACCTGAGTGTACACGGTACTCCCATCGACACGGAAACCCGCTTTCGTTAGGGTGTTGCCCGCCAAAACACTTGCTATAATTGAGCTTAAACGTAGCTGAACTTCTTTCGGTTCTCGCGTACCTTTTTCCCTCGCACTACATCAAATGAATACTGTGGCCAATCAGCTCAGCCTCGGTTGGGGTTTTACGTTCGACGCTTTGTACCATCGCGAGGGATTGGTGCGCCTGGATTCGCGCTTCGTCGATTACCTGAAGGGCTCGGACGTAGCCCTGTTCAATCGATTCATGGAAGCGCGCGCCAACCCCGGCGCGCTGGCGCGCAGGCAAAATGCAGATCTGATGGTCGATCTCGCACCGCACATCGAGGATTTTGTCGGGGAACTGTTCGGAATCACAGCGCAAGTTCGCCAGTTGCAGGCCCGGCACAGCGCCTTGGAGCCCCTGTTCGCCGTCAAGCGCAAGTTCGTTCAGAAAAAAGCGATCAGCGGCGTCACGCCGGATCAGGCCGCCGCTCTGTACGGCGCCGCGCTCGCCGCGGAACTGGAATGCCTGTTTAACGCGCCGCTCACGGAAGAAACCTTCGTCGAGCATGTTTCGCGCTGGCTGGAGGCGGAATCCGAGCACGCGGCCGCGCTCGCCGTCGCGCAAAAATACGCCGCCTGGGCCGCGCTTTCGCCCGCCGGACGAGCCAAACATCATCGCGGCATTTTGTTTAAAGTGCCCCACAAGCTGGATCCGGTCCACCTGATTCCGGTCGAGACGGTCGAAATCGACGGCATCGCGCGCATGGCGCTGCCGGAATCGAAGCTGCGCCATCGCGAAGGATTCAAGCTCACCGATCCGGGCATGATGCTTCCCGCCGTGCTCGACCAGGCGCATTATTGCATCAAGTGCCACAACCAGGGGAAGGATTCCTGCTCCACCGGCCTCAAGGAAAAAGACGGCGCATTCAGGAAGAGCGTGTTCGGCGTGCCGCTCGCCGGCTGCCCGCTCGACGAAAAAATATCGGAGATGAATGTAGTCAAGCAGCGCGGCTGCTCGATCGGCGCGCTGGCCATCGCCACCGTGGACAATCCGATGTGCGCCGGGACCGGCCATCGCATCTGCAACGATTGCATGAAATCCTGCGTGTTTCAGAAGCAGGACCCGGTGGACATTCCGCAGATTGAAACGCGCACGCTTAAAGATGTTCTGGAGCTTCCCTGGGGCTTTGAAATTTACAGCCTGCTGACGCGCTGGGTCCCGCTCGATTTCGAGCGCCCCGTGCCCCGGCCCGATTCCGGATACAAGGTGCTGGTGGTCGGACTCGGCCCCGCCGGTTTCACTCTGGCGCATCACCTGATGAACGACGGCCACGCCGTCGCCGCCATCGACGGATTGAAAATCGAGCCGCTCGCAAGCGACATTTCGGGCGTCGACCTGTTTGGCCGGCGCGTGCCCTTCCGTCCCATCCGCGACGTGAACGAGCTGTACGAATCGCTCGACGATCGCGTCATGGCCGGCTTTGGCGGCGTCGCCGAATACGGCATCACGGTTCGCTGGAACAAAAATTTTCTGAAAATCATCCGCCTGCTGCTCGAACGGCGCGCGCAGTTCGCGATGTTCGGGGGCGTGCGCTTCGGCGGAACGCTCACCATCGAGAGCGCGTTCGAGCTGGGCTTCGATCACGTCGCGCTGTGCGCCGGCGCGGGCCGTCCGACGGTGATCCCGATGAAGAACGGCCTCACGCGCGGCGTGCGCCAGGCCTCCGATTTTCTGATGGCGCTGCAACTGACCGGCGCGGCGAAACACACCTCGGTCGCGAATCTTCAGCTTCGCATGCCCATCGTCGTAATCGGCGGGGGACTGACGGCCATCGATACGGCCACCGAATCGCTCGCCTATTACGTCGTCGAGGTGGAAAAATTTCTCTCGCGATATGAAGTGCTGATCGCCGAAAAGCCCGATCTTCGCGCCGAGTGGAGCCAGGAAGAAAACGAGACCGCCGACGAATTTATCGCCCACGCCCGCGCAATCCGGGCCGAACGGGCGCTCGCCGCGAGTGAAGGCCGCCCGCCGAACCTGATCGGCCTGCTCGATTCCTGGGGCGGGGTCACCATCGCCTATCGCCGGCGCCTGATCGACGCGCCCAGCTACACGTTGAATCATGAAGAGGTCGCGCTCGCGCTTCAGGAAGGCATCCGGTTCGCCGAAAACCTGACGCCCGAATCGGTCGAAGTGGACCAATACGGCCACGCCTCGGCGCTGATCCTCACCAATCCCGCACGGGAATCGGTGCGCATGCCCGCAAAAGCGATCCTGGTCGCGGCCGGAACGCAGCCCAACACCGTGCTCGGCCGCGAAGATCCCGTGAACGTGTTTCTCGACGGCAAATGGTTCCAGGCGGTCGATGAAGAGGGCCATCCGGTGAAGCCCGAAAGAATTGCGAAGCCCTCCGCGGCGCGCGTGCTCATGTCGATCCGCAAGGATGGCCGCGGCATCAGCTTTTTCGGCGATCTGCATCCTTCTTATGCGGGCAACGTGGTCAAAGCGATGGCCAGCGCCAGGCAGGGCTATCCGGTCGTTTCGCGGCTGCTGGACCGGACCGCGCCATCGTCGCCCAAACCTGGTGAGCTGTTCGATAAATTGAATCGCGAGCTGCGCGCCGTGGTGCATGACGTGGTTCGCCTGACGCCGACCATCGTCGAAGTGGTGGTAAAAGCGCCGATGGCCGCGCGCGCGTTCAAACCCGGCCAGTTTTACCGGCTGCAAAATTACGAAACGCTGGCCGCGCGATCGAACGGAACCCATAACTTAACGACCTTAGCCATGGAAGGGCTCGCCTTGACCGGCGCATCGGTCGATCGCAACGCGGGTTTGCTTTCGACCATCGTGCTCGAAATGGGCGGATCGTCCGATCTGTGCACGCTGTTGAAACCCGGCGAGCCGGTCATCCTCATGGGACCTACCGGCGCGCCGACCGAAACACCGGCGCAGGAAACCGTTTTATTGGTCGGCGGCGGACTCGGCAACGCCGTGCTGTTCTCCATCGGCCAGCAGCTTCGCGCCAGCGGATCGCGCACCATTTATTTCGCCGGATACAAGAAAATCATCGATCGCTACAAGGTCGAGGAGATTGAAAAAGCCGCCGACGTGGTCATCTGGTGCTGCGACGAAGCGCCCGGATTTACGCCGAATCGCGTGCAGGACAAGGCCTTCGTCGGAAACATCGTGGACGGGATGATCGCCTACGGCCGCGGCGATCTGGGCGCTCCGCAGGAGGAACCGGGAGCCGACCAGGACATCTCGCTGCACAGCGTCGACCGCATGGTGGTGATCGGATCGGATGCGATGATGGGCGCCGTCGCCCGCGCGCGCCATGCCGCGCTGGCGCCGTATCTCAAGCCGGATCACAAGGCGATCGGCAGCATCAACTCGCCGATGCAATGCATGATGAAGGAGATCTGCGCGCAGTGTTTGCAGCTCCATAAAGATCCCGCGACCGGCGAAGAAACCGTCGTGTTTTCCTGCTTCAATCAGGACCAGGCGCTCGATCAGGTGGATTGGGCGAATCTGCGCACGCGACTTTCGCAAAACGGCGTGCAGGAAAAGCTCACCAAGCGCTGGATCGACCGCTGCCTGCGCCAGATCGGCGCGCGCGAGGAACTGGTCGCTCAATAATTCAGCGCCGGCAAGAAATAAGAAAGGCCGCCCGACCAGTGTGTGTCAGGCGGCCTTCCTTTTCTAGCGGGGAGGACTACAAAATTCGTGCGTGTTTACTGCGTGTGCATCGAGTCAACCGCAAACTGCGCGCCCGTGCCGTGACATACGGTACAGCTCTCGCCGAGCGAGGTGGTACCCGCAAGGAAGTGCGCCGCTTCCGCCTCCGACACGTGACAGCCGCTGCAAGCGTCCGAGAAGGGCCCGTTCGGATTGATCCAGCCTTGCGGATCGGTGACCTGATTCAGGCCACTCAATGCGAGATCGCCCTGCTCGCTCGAATTGACATGGCACAGCGAGCAGTCTTGCATATAGGTGGCCGAGCCGGTCGGACTCAACGCCGGGAACAGGATGCCGGTGAAGTTGTCCACACTTCCGCCATGGCCCACCACGATGTAGGGGTTCTTGGGCTTATCGGCTGCGGCATTCACGCCGTCGTGGATGCGGTGAACCAGCAGGGCGAAATTGATCCCCTGCGCCGGCTGGCTTACATACGGAGCCGCGGCCGTTGCGCGCGTGCTGGCGTCCGTGTTGGACGGATTGTGGCATAGCACGCAGTAGGTTGCCTGGTTGCGGAGGCCGCCGTGCAGCGACAGCGCGACGTGGCAGTGGTTGCAGTTGCTGAGCTGAACCACGGTGCGCCGCGGCGTCACGGGCGAGCCGTCCACCGAGAAGTTGAGCACCGGGTTGGCGGCGCCGAGCTCGAAGGTTTGCGCGGAGGTTGTTCCCCCCAACACCGTCACGCTCATGCGCCCCTCGCCGCCGATGGTGTAGGTTCCGGTGGCGCCGGCTGGAATCGCGTGGGTGAAGGTATAGGAGCAAACGCCGGCGGCGGTGCAGGTCGCTGCCGTAGCGCTTTCCGTCACGTATCCCGGAGTGCTGGAGGTGCCGCTTCCGAAACTGGTGTAGCCGTAATCGGTCGTGGGACCCGCGATGGTGAATTCGAGCACGTCAGGCTGCGACAAAGGAATGTTGTTCCCGCTGTCGTCCCTGAGCGTGAACGAAACCGTGGGCGTCTTTCCGGCCGTGCTATTGGTCAAGCCGGTGATCGCGAGGTTGATGCCCGCAATCAGCGTGTCCGGGTTCTGAGGATACAGAGCCTTGGTATCGGTGGTGATTACGTGCGCGCCCAGGATGGAAGCATCGAACGGCATCTCACCTTGCGGCTGGTGGCACTGAGCGCATTGGGTGTCGTCGGTCTGGAACCCTCCCGGATGGTTGGCGCCGGTTGCGAAATTGACGTTGTCATGGCAGGACCCGCAGGCGGCGCGAGTCGGCTCCTTCAAAAATGCCGTGGCCTGCGCGGCGCCCGTGGTCTGGTCGTGGCAGACTTCGCAGCGGCGCACATCGGCGGGATCGATTACCGTCGAGAAGTTGTTGACCGAATTCATGTAGCCGTAAATCTCATACGGGACGCCGGGTGTGGAGGTGGTGCCGACCACGCTGGGCAGGCTCGATCCGTCGTGGATTTTGTGAATCATTACTTTGAAATCCAGCGTGTTGCCCGAAGTCGGATCGGCATTTTGCGGCTGGTGGCACATGACGCATTCTGCTATGCCGAACGCATGCGCACCATGGAAGACCAGCGAATCGTGGCAGGTGTTGCAGCTCGAGGTGCGGATCACGTCGCGCGTGACGGTGACCGGAGTGCCATTCGGGACGAAGTTGTAAGTCGCGCCTGCATAGCTGGTTCCCAAATTGAAGGATGTCAGATCACGGCTGCCGGCCATTCCGACGGTCGTCGTGATCGTGGGATCGAATCCGGCCGGGGCCTTATTCGTCATGACATAGGTATATTGGCCGTTTCCGAGAGACGTGACGGTTCCGCCGCCCTCTTCAAAGGTCGGGCGGGTGATGGTGCCCAAGACCGCCCCGGTTGCGGTCGCGGTCGTGTAGGACACATATTGTTCCTGCCCCTTGGGAATCGCCGCTGCGAAATACGTGAGCGATACCGCGCCTGGAGTGTTCACTCCCGCCGCATCCAAGGGCAGCCCCGAAGGATCTGTCAGGGTATACGTTACGCTGATCGCGCCGGAACTGGCGATGCTGGCGGAGCTGATCGTGATCGTCAGGCCCGGACGGACAAAGTCCACTAGGGCAGGATCGGCATAGTAAGCCTTCTCGCGCGGGCTGTAGGTAAGTTTCCTGGTTTGCCCGGTCAGGCACAGGGCGATAATTATGGCAAAAGCTGCGGTTCTTAATACAAAAGAAAATCTATTCATAGGAATCCTCGATAGCCTCATTTGGCTCTGAGCTTCGGTGTTTTGACCTGTTCTCTTTTTGGGGCCGGCGATTCAGCGAAGCCCGAGCCGACAAGACAAACCAAAACACAGGCGCCAGCGACCGCTGGTGCGTCGGTTTTACGTTTTACCTGCTATTAACGCCTCCGTGAGAACTTCAGGCGCTTCCGAGGGGTGGCAACGTTCAGTACGAAGCCCGGCGCTTGTTCCATTGCATGTCGTATTCCAACGCGAATTTTCCAGCTTTTTCTTCAACGTGGGCTTGGATCGTCGCCGTGCGATTGCGCTAAAATTGCGCCAACTCGCGCTAGAATCCGAGGAATCGCACCCGCTGGTGCTTTCCAGTCGAAAATTCGCCCGGGAAATTGCGGACCCCGCCTTTACGAGTCTGTGTTGAAACAGCGATTTTTACCGCCGGCATGACTGCCGGGGCTTGCTCGGCCTTAGCCGCTCAATGACATCCTCAAGCCCCGCCAGTAAATGGCGGGGTTGCGACCCAGATTTTTACCCCGGCATGACTGCCGGGGCTTGCTCGGCCCTTGCCGCTCAACAATATCGTCAAAGCCTTGCCAATGATGGCGGAGCTGCGATTCACAGACTAAATTAAAATCATGGATCTTTCGGCAGTGGCCGGCCTGGTGAACGCATTCCCAGTCGATTCGAAAAGCCGCGATCTGGT
>DATHCE010000045.1:0-4992 GCA_035319685.1 Bryobacteraceae bacterium
TCCCATCCACACCATCAGCGCGAGGAGCGGAAGGATCGCAGCCCATTCGCGGGGCGTCAGATCGTGCAGGTGATGCGCCACCGAATCCGACGCCCTTCCGTAAAAGGTCCGCTGATAGAGCCAGAGCATGTAACAGGCGGAGAGGATGACGCCGATCGCGGCGAACGCGGTCCAGGTGAAATTCGCGAGCGCGGTTCCTTGCAGCACCAGATACTCGCCGACGAAATTGTTGAGCGTGGGCAAGCCGATGGACGCGAGAGTGGTGATCAGGAAGACGGTGGCGAGTTGCGGCGCCGGCGTCGAAACTCCGCCGTATGCGGAAATTTCGAGCGAGTGACGGCGCTCATATAAATAGCCGACCAGCATGAACAGCGCGCCGGTGGAGACGCCGTGATTCAACATTTGATAAACGGCGCCGTCGAGTCCCTGCTGCGTGAAGGAAAAAATTCCGAGCACGACGAAGCCGAGATGGCTCACCGAAGAGTAGGCCACCAGCTTCTTCATATTGGGCTGGACCATGGCGACCAGGGCGCCGTAGATGATGCCGGTGATCGCCAGCGCGGCGATCCATGGCGCCGAGGTGTGGGCGGCGTCCGGAAACAGCGGCAGGCAAAAGCGGATCAGTCCGTAGCATCCCATTTTCAGCATCACCGAGGCCAGCATGACGGAACCGGCGGTGGGGGCCTCGACGTGCGCGTCGGGCAGCCAGGTGTGAAGCGGGAACAGCGGAACTTTGATCGCAAAGGAGCCGAAGAAGGCGAGGAACAACAGCATCTGCGCGTAGGGGGTGAGCAGCAGGCGCCCGGTCTGAAGCTGGCTCTGAATCTCGACGTAATCGAACGAGCCGGATTTGTTGTAGAGGTAGATGATCGCCGCGAGCATCAGCACCGATCCGGCCATCGTGTACAGGAAGAATTTCACCGCGGCGTAGATGCGGCGCTCGTGGCCCCAAATGCCGATCAGGAAGTACATCGGCACAAGGCTGACTTCCCAAAACACGTAGAACAGGAACAAGTCAAGCGCGACGAACACGCCGATCAATCCGAATTCGAGCAGGATCAGGAGCGCGAAAAATTCCTTGACGCGATGATCGATGTATTTCCACGAAATCAGAACCGAGATGGGCGTGAGAAGAGTGGTGAGCAGAATCAGCCACAGGCTCAAGCCGTCGAGCGCGACGTGATAGTGAATCGGCGGATAGCGGATCCAGGCGATGTCGGTCGAAAACGTGTAGCCGTTGGGCGCGGCGAACCAATAGGGCGCAATCAATCCGAGCGAGACGACGAAGACCAATACAGAAATCACCAGCGCGCCGATCCGCGAGGCTTGCGCGTTTTCCTTGGGGATAAACAGCATCGCAAAGAAGCCCAGGAGCGGAAGGAACAAAACCGCGTCGAGCAGGTTCATCGCGCGCCTCCCATAAAGGCCATCGCGACAATCAGCACCAGGGAGCCGACCACGACCCATGCGGCGTAATCCCGTATGTAACCGGATTGGGCGAGCCTCAAAATTCCGCCGACGGCGCGCGCGGTTTTTCCGATCCCGTTGACGGCCCCGTCGATCAAGCGCACATCGGCCCCGCGCCAGAGCAGCGTGCGTGATCCATCGACCGTGGGATGAACCACCGTGGCGCCGTAAAATTCGTCGACGAAATACTTGTTATAGACGAGGGTATAGAGCGGGCGGAATGCGCGTTCGAGCGCGCCGGGGATGGACGGGGCGACCACGTAGAACAGAAACGCCAGCGCGATGCCGCCCACGCCGAAGGCGACCGAGACATACGCGGTCCACTCATTGCCGCTGTCCTCGGCGAGAGGGAACATCGGCTCCAGAAATTTCGGAATGTTGATGTACCCGCCCACCAGGCTGAGCACGGCGAGGATCGCAAGCGGGATCCACATGACGGCCGGCGATTCGTGAATGCCGGAATGGCCATGATGATCGCCGTGTCCGTGATCGTCATGATGATGCTTTCCCACGCTGCCGCGATATTCGCCGAAGAAACACAGGAACAGGGCGCGGAACACGTAGAAGGCGGTCATGCCGGCGGTGACGACGCCGGCCCAATAGATCCACGGCGCATATTGGTAGGCCGCGCCGAGAATCGCATCCTTACTGTGAAATCCGGAGAACGGAGGCACGCCGGCGATGGCTACGCCCGCGCACATCAGCGTGACAAAAGTGATCGGGATCTTGCTGCGAAGGCCGCCCATTTGGCGCAGATCCTGTTCGCCGCTGAGCGCGTGGATCACGCTGCCGGCGCCGAGGAACAGCAGCGCCTTGAAAAAGGCGTGGGTCATCAGATGGAAAATTCCCGCGGAGAACGCGCCGGCGCCGAGCCCGACGAACATGTAACCGAGCTGCGAAACGGTCGAATAGGCGAAGACCTTCTTAATATCGTTTTGGAGCAGACCGATGGTGGCGGCGAAGAACGCCGTCGCGATGCCGACCAGGGCCACGATATTGAGCGCGAACGCGGAGTGCAGGAACAGCGGCGAACTGCGCGCGATCATATAGACTCCGGCAGTGACCATGGTCGCGGCGTGGATCAGCGCGCTGACGGGTGTGGGGCCCGCCATCGCGTCGGGCAGCCACACATATAAAGGAATCTGCGCGGATTTTCCGGTCGCGCCGACCAGCAGCAGAAGACAGATGGCGGTGATCCATCCGGGAGACGATTCCACCGGCATGCCTTTGACCTGCGAAAATACTCTGCCGAAATCGAGCGAGCCGAAATGCGCCGCGATCAGGAACACCGCTAGCGAGAATCCGTAGTCGCCGATACGGTTCACGATGAACGCTTTGTTGCCGGCGTCGGTGGCGAATTTTTCGAGAAAATAAAATCCGATCAGCAGGTAGCTGCACAGGCCGACGCCTTCCCAGCCCACGAATAACAGGAGGAAGTTGGCCCCGAGCACCAGCACCAGCATGAAGAACATGAACAGATTCAGATACGCGAAAAAGCGGTAGTAGCCGCCCTCGTGCGCCATGTAGCCGATCGAGTAAACGTGAATCAGAAGACCGACGCCGGTGACCACCATCAGCATGACGGCCGTGAGCCGGTCGACGGCAAAATCGATGGAGATGTTCAGCGCTCCGGATTGGATCCAGGTGAAACCGTGCTCGACGTAAGTATTTTCGAGCGTGCCGGAGAAAACGCCCAGCGCGCTGAGAGTCTTCAACACCCACAGGAACGACAGCAGCACGCTGCCGCAGGCGATCGCGCTGACGGCGGGCTTCGGCAAGCGGCGGCCGAACAGTCCGTTCAGCAAGAACCCGAGCAGCGGAAAAATGGGAATGAGCCAAAGCTGCTGGCTCGCCGACAGCGTTTCAGTCGATGTTTGCATCTAGTTTTTGAGCGAACTGACCTCGTCGATTTCGAGCGTCTGTCGATTCTTGAATACGGTCAGGATGATTGCCAGGCCGACCGCGGCCTCCGCGGCAGCGACCACCATCACGAAGAAACTGTAAATGTGTCCGTCGTTCTGGCCCTGTTTATAGGAGAACGTGATGAAGCTGAGGTTCACGCCGTTGAGCATCAGCTCGATCGACATAAACACGGTAATAATGTTGCGGCGGAACAGGAATCCCGCGACGCCGAGCGCAAACAGGATCGCGCTCAGGATCAGATACCAGGAGAGCGGTACGGATGTGGGAATCTGCGGCAATTATTTAATCTCCTTTTGCGCGAGCACGATGGCCCCGACGATCGCGACCAGGATCAGAACGCTGGTCACTTCAAAGGGCAGCAGATAGGTTTCAAACAGCTTGATGCCGATCTCGTAGGCGTTGCCGTGCTGGAAGGCTCCGAAGTTCACGCCGGGGCCGCGCGGCAGAACGTTCTGAACGATGTAAGCGATCAGGCCGATCAACGCAACTAGCAGTGGCAGGCCCGCATATTTGACCCAGAGATTCCGCGTTTTTCCTTTTTCGACGCCGGCATTGAGCAGCATGATGACGAAAATGAACAGCACCATGATGGCGCCCGCATAGACGATCAGCTGCGCCATGGCGATGAACTCGCCGCCGAGCTGCAAATAGATCAGGCCGAGCGCTCCCATCACCCCGACCAGCGACAGCGCGCTCGAGATCGGGTGCTTTTGCAGTACCAGGTTGACGGCGCAGCCGACGGTGAAGGCCGCAAAGAACAGGAATAATATTACGTCTTCCATATCAGGTGAGAGCCACCAGCAAGCCGGTGACAAACAGGTTCACCACGGCGATCGGGAACATGAAAGTCCAGGCGAAGCGCATCAATTGGTCATAGCGGAATCGCGGCATGGTTCCGCGAACCCAGATGTAGAGAAACAGGATCACGCCGGCCTTGGCTGCAAACCAGAACAGCGGCAGCAGGATGGTGGCAACGATCGGAATCAGAAACGCCGCTCCCACCGCGATAAATACGATGCCTGCGATCGGAAGCGTGATGCGATCGAAAGCGCGCGCGGGGTTGAGGCCATGA
This sequence comes from Bryobacteraceae bacterium, assembly GCA_035319685.1. Taxonomy (GTDB): domain Bacteria; phylum Acidobacteriota; class Terriglobia; order Bryobacterales; family Bryobacteraceae; genus Palsa-187. The sequence continues at coordinate 4,463 of DATHCE010000045.1, forward strand.
TAGATCGAGATCAATCCGCCGATCAGAAAAATCACGGTAGGAACGAATTTCGATCCGTATTCGGCGGGGAAAAGCGGGTGCCATCCGCCGAGGAACAACAACGTCGCGACGCAGGAAACGGTCACCATGTTGGCGTATTCGGCCATGAAGAACGAAGCGAACTTCATGCTCGAATATTCGGTATGGAATCCGGCGACGAGCTCGTTCTCAGCTTCCGGAAGATCGAACGGGACGCGATTCGTTTCGGCGAAAGCGGCCACCAGAAATAATAGGAAGCTGAAAATCTGCGGGAACGGGCCTTGAAAAATCGTCCATCGCGGAACAAACCCGAAATAATATCCGGCTTGCGCGTCGACCAGCTGGCGGAAGCTGAGCGTATTGAGCATCAGCAGGGGCGCGGCGATGGCCATCGCCATCGGCAGCTCGTAGCTGATCATCTGCGCGGAGCTGCGGAGTCCGCCGAGCAGCGCGTATTTGTTGTTCGACGCCCAGCCGGCGAGCGCCACTCCGTAGACGCCCATTCCCGAAAG
>DATHCE010000046.1:0-10369 GCA_035319685.1 Bryobacteraceae bacterium
CGATGAAAGCTGGGCAGCGTGAGCTCGACTCCTTTTTTTTGTTCCAGGCTGATGTAGACGGGGGTTAATCCCTGGCGAAGAAGTTCGTGCGCGACGGACTTGTCGGTCTCGGCGGTGAGCGTTCCGGTGCGGATTTTTCCGTCGGAGGCTACGGCGCGGAAATGGAACGTGGTGGCCATGTTAATGAGCCGCGAATGTGCCTGCGCGTATACTCGTGTTCATTCGTGGCTATTAAAACTCCTGCGTTACCCGCATCACTTCTTCCGCCGTGGTCACGCCCTGGCGGACTTTCAACCATCCATCCTCGCGAAGATTGCGCATGCCGTGACGCCGCGCAATGGTCGTGATCCTGCTCGCGTCCTCATTCCGCATGATCGAGGAGCGCAGCTCCTCGCCGAGCTCCATCAATTCGAAAATGCCGATGCGCCCGCGGAATCCGGTGCCGAAGCAGGTCTCGCAGCCGGCGCCGCGAAACGATTCGATCATGTCTCCATCCGGCGCGATGCGCGTGCCCGCCGATTGCTTGCAGTCCCGGCAGATCACGCGGACCAGGCGCTGCGCGAGCACGCTCACCAGCGAACTGGTGATCAGATAATTTTCGACGCCCATGTCGGTCAGGCGGCTGATCGCGCTCGGAGCGTCGTTGGTGTGCAGCGTCGAATATACGAAATGGCCGGTGAGCGCGGCGCGGATCGCGATATCCGCGGTTTCGCGATCGCGAATCTCGCCGACCATGATCACGTCCGGGTCCTGGCGCACGATGTGCCGCAATCCGGCGGCAAAGGTCAGCCCGATCTGAGGATTCACGTGAATCTGGTTGATCCCGTCCATCTGATATTCGACGGGATCTTCAATCGTGATGATTTTCTTGTCGGATTGATTGATGCGCTTCAGAGCCGAATAGAGCGTGGTCGATTTGCCGCTGCCGGTGGGGCCGGTGACCAGAAAAATGCCGTGCGGAAGCGAGGTGTAATGCTCCATGCGCGAGAGCATGCGCTCATCGAATCCCAGCCGCTCCAGATCATAGAAGTCGCCCGCGGAGCGATCGAGCAGGCGCATGACCACCGATTCGCCATAGAGCGTCGGCAGGGTGGAGACGCGCAGATCCACTTCCCGGCCCAGCGTTTTGATCTTGATGCGTCCGTCCTGCGGCAGGCGGCGCTCGGCGATATTGAGCCGGGCCATCAGTTTCACGCGCGAGATGATGGCGGCCTTGAGCTCGCGCGGCGGCCCGTCCTGATTCACCAGGACGCCGTCGATGCGGTAGCGGACGCGAAACTCCTTTTCAAACGGCTCGATGTGAATATCGCTTGCCCGCTTTTCGACGGCCTGCGCGATCATCGCGTTCACCAGGCGAATGACCGGCGCTTCGCTCGCCATGTCGCGAAGATGTTCCAGGTCTTCGGTATCGCCGGCGGGCGCCGCAATCTCGGTTTCGTTCTTCGAGCTCTGGCCGTAAAATTTGTCGATCGCGTCTAGGATTTCCTGCTCGGCGGCGATGCCCGCTTCGACCGCCAGGCCGGTGCAGGCCGCAACCGTCGAGCGCGTCTCGAAATCCAGCGGATCGGCCATGGCGAGCGTCACGGTATGATCCCGCAAGGCGACCGGAAGGCAGCGGAACTGGCGCAGGAATTTCGGCGACAGCGATTCGATTTCGGGCGAAACCGCGGGCGGACCTTCGATGGCGAGCAGCGGCACCTGCAACTGTTCGGAAAGCGAGGCGAGCACGTCGCGATTGGCGACAAAGCCCAGATCGACCAGAATCTTGCCGAGCTTGTCGCCGCGCTCGCGCTGCAATTCGAGCGCGCGATCCAGATCCTCCTGTGTGATCAGGTGTTTTTCAATGAGGATCTCGCCCAGGCGCACGCTTAGTTCTCGCTCACGCGGAGCGCGGCATCGAGCGCGGCCGCTCCGGCATGCTGCGCGTCCAGCACCTTTTTCTTCTGCCCCTGCACCATGATCTGCGCAGGCACGCCGCTGATGTCTTCCCACGAATAATGCGGCAGAAACGCGACGATGGTGATCGATTCCTCCGGCGGCACGGTATCGAGCGAAGCCGCGGTCGCCACCAGCGCGTCGCGCAAGGCTTTGGTCAGGACCGGGATGCGCTCCAGCTTCTTCTGCCGGTGTTTCGCGATATCGTCCTTGGTCAAAGTGGCCTGCATCAGCGACACCGGATTCGCCACCAGGTTGACTTCCGCCGTGAACACCGCGCCATAGCCGTCCAAATAAACGCCGCGCGTGGTTCCGAGCAATAGAAACGGATTATCCTGCCACAACCGGGAGATCCGGTCGTCCAGACTTTTTTCCATGGCCGCCAGGGTAGAACGGCTCACGCGCGGCGTAGTAGCTGCGGTCGATCCAAGGACCACCGCAAGGAGGAGGAAGGTCAGGAAAATTTTTTTCATGGCGTCTTTTCTATTGGCGAATCATTCCGGCATTCGCGGCATAAATCAGCTTCTGCTGTTTGGCGACGATCTCGTAATCCGACAAGATCTGCTGCAATTCCTGCGCGTGGCGCTGATCGGCTTCCGCTACCGCGCGGGTGACGGCGGTGTCGATTTTCGATTGAAGAGCGGCATCCGGGTAGGACGGCCGGATGAAGGCATGCGCCAGAATCGCCAGTGCGATCGCCATCGCGCCGGCGAACGAGGGCTTGAAAAACGCCTGCCGCCATCGCTGCCACGGGCGCTGCTCAAACACTTTATCGGAGACGAAAGCGATCCGGCGCGGGATTTCCTCCTCGCGCAGCGTCGAGAGCGCGTCGAGCGTCAGGCGCGTCGAGGCCAGCTCTTCGCGGCACATCGCGCAGTGCCCGGCATGCGATTCCGCTTCGCGCCGGCCGCCTTCGTCCAGCTCGCCGAGCACGTAGGCTTTCCAATCGTAATTTGAACAGCTCATGATTCACCTCGCAGAATGGCAGGAGCGAGCGCCGCTTTCAACAGATCGAGCGCCGTGTACAGACGCGACTTGACGGTCGAGACCGGGATGCTCAAAATCTCGGCCATTTCTTCGAATTTGAAGCCCTGATACACCTTGAGCAGAACCGCCTCGCGCTGATCCTCGCTCAAGCGGCCGAGCGCGCCTTCGACCGCGAGCGACAACTCGATCGGCAGCAGCGCGCGAGAGTGCCCCATCGCGGGCTCCACGAAGTCTCCTTCGGGCCGGCGCTTGCGGAGCAGCGAAAACGCCTCGTTATGCGCGATGCGGAACAGCCAGGCCGCGAAGCGCGTCTCATCGTCGAGTTTGGGCAGGTTCTGATACGCTTTCAAGAACACGTCCTGGCTAAGATCCATGGCATCTTCGCGATTCGAGACCAGGCGCAGCAGATAATTAAAGACGCGCCTCTCCCACCTGGACACCAGGAGGTTGTAGGCCTCGACGTCCCCGCGCCTTGCTTTGGCGATCAGGTCGCGATCTTCGACCTCGCGAAAGATCAACTTTCCAGCTCCGTTCGTAAAGACGCGCAAATGCGAAAAAAAGTCGAACCCATCGCTCCGGCGCCTCAGCGGGACGGCTCTTTTTGGTCGCGGCTCGGCGCCGGGGCGGCTCGTTATCAGCTACTTACCGAGCCCTGACCAGAGGAGCGTGAGCTTCGAGGGGACCGGTTCGCCGCGGGCCCTTCCATCTATAAAGACGCGCAAAGCTAATGTTTCCGCTGCGGGGGCGCTTCTTTTCGGCTCGACTTCGAGATTATATGCCGCCCTTTTCAACCTTTTCTTTGACGTTGTTTCAAGTGTATCAGTATCTCCTTAAGTCCGCGAAAGATGTGTCGCGTGTACAATCGAATCGGAACAATGTTTCGCAAGCTACTTATTACATTGGGTTTGGCCGTCGGACTCGCGGCCGGCCCAAAATCCACCGACCTGGTGGTCACCGTCCAGCCGCCCCGTCCGCCGGTCGAAAGGCGACCGGTCGCTCCTGGCCCGGGTTATGTCTGGACCAGCGGATACTACCGGTGGACCGGGCAAAAATATGTGTGGGCGCAAGGACAGTGGCAGCGGCCTCCTTCGCCGCACGACACCTGGATCGGGTATCGATGGGTGCGGCGCGGCAAGGGCTGGACGCTGGTCGGCGGGCGCTGGCGCTAGTTTGCATCAGTTTGATTGCACGATGGCAGCGGCGCGTGTACGATTGAAGACGCGCATGCCACGCTGCGAACATGCCTGAACCCGCGCTCGAGCTGAAGCGCGAGCTCGGTCTTCGCGACATTACGCTATTCGCGATCGCGTGCATGATCAGCACGCGCTGGATCTCGTCTGCCGCGCATGCCGGACCGGGATCGGTCACGCTATGGGTGCTCGGCGCGGCGCTGTTCGCGTTCCCGCTGGCGATCGCGGTCGCGGCGCTCATCGTTCGCCATCCGGGTACCGGTGGAATTTATCTGTGGACCCGCCGCGATTTCGGTCCCTGGCACGGATTCCTGGGGTTCTGGGTTTACTGGATGGGGATCGCGCTGCTGATTCCCAGCGCCGCGATGTTTTACATGAGCATCGCGACCTACCTGATGGGACCGCAATACGCGAGCCTCGGCGATAATCGGTGGTTCGTGACCGGTGCGTCGCTCGCGGCCATCTGGATCGCGATGTGGACAAATATCGTAGGGATGAAAATCGGCAAGTGGACGGAGAACGCCGGTGGGGCCGCCGGATGGGCGCTCGGAGTACTGTTGGCCGTGATTGGGGCGATGGCCTGGAGCAAACATGGCTCGGCCACGCACATCAACATTATCCCCTCCTGGAACTTCGGCACCGTGAATTACTGGGGACAGATCGCCTACGGATTGTCCGGCCTCGAAATGGCGGGATTCATGACCGGCGAGATCCGCAACCCCGAAAAAACCTTCCCGCGCGCGGCGTGGATCGCTTCGACGTTCCTGGTGATCTTTTACGTGGTCGCGACGCTTGCGCTGGTGATCCTGGTGCCTGCGGAAAAGATCAGCGAGTTGATCGGACTGCCGCAGGCCGGCGCGGCCGCGGCCAAGCTTCTGGGCATGCCCTGGCTTCCGGCGGCCATTGCGGCGCTGGTGCTGATCAACGCCGTGGGAGTGTTCGGCGGGTTGGGCTCTTCCTGTTCGCGCCTGCCGATGGCCGCCGGCGCCGACCATCTTCTGCCCGCTGCGTTCGCCCGGATTCATCCGCGTTGGGGCACGCCCTACATTTCTTTGATCATCTTCGGCGCCGTATCCTCCGGACTGCTGATCGCCGTGCAGCTCGGCGACACGCTGCGCGCCGGCTACGACACGCTGGTCTCGCTGATGGTGCTGGTGGGATTCCTGCCGTACTTCTACATTTTTGTCGGCGCATGGAAGGCGGGAAAGCGCGCGAGCGTCGTGTCGGGGCTCGCCGTGACCGCGCTGGTGGTGGTGCTCTCGGTGGTGCCGCCGGGCGGCGTCAATGTCGTGGTCTTTGAAGGGAAAATCGCCCTGGGAACGCTCGGCGTGATCGCATCGGCGTGGCTGGTGTACCGTCGAAGTAAACAGTGACGAATTATCCGGATTCGGTGCGGTTCCTGTACGCACTGGGCAATGAGATCAAGACGGCGAAGCTGGGGCTCGACCGGATTCGCAAGGTGCTCGACGCGCTCGGCAATCCCCAGCGCGCCTATCGCATCATTCACGTTGCCGGCACCAACGGAAAAGGCTCGACCTGCGCGATGATCGAGGCCGGATTGCGCGTGGCGGGCGTGCGGACAGGCCTGTTCACATCGCCGCATCTGATCGAGCCCACCGAGCGCATTCAGATCGATGCGATCGCCGTATCGCCGGAGCAGTTTCAACGCGCGTTCACGCTGGTGCACGAAACTGCGGAGACGCTGGAGCTCGATTGCCATCCGACGTACTTCGAGACGGTGACGGCGATGGGGTTCTGGCTGTTTCGCGAACTGGCCGTCGAGACGGCGGTGGTCGAAGTGGGGCTGGGCGGAAGACTGGACGCGACCAACGTGGTCGAGCCGGCGCTCACCGCGATCACGCCCATCGATTTCGATCACGAAACCTATCTCGGCCACACGCTCGAAGCGATCGCCGGAGAAAAGGCCGGCATCCTGAAGCGCGGAGTGCCGGCGGTTTTCGCGACTCAGCGGCCGGAAGCGCGAGCGGTGCTCGATCGCTACGCGGCCGAGCTCGGGATCGAAGTGAAGCGGGCGGAGGATTTTCCGGTGCGCGACCTGTGCCTCGACGCTCGCGGCGCGAGTTTCTCGGGATACCGGTGCCCGCTCGCGGGCGAGCATCAGGTGGACAACGCGATCACCGCGATTCTTGCCTTAGAAACGCTGGGCGTTTCGGGCCGGGGAATCGCCGAAGCGCGCTGGCCCGGACGATTGGAATATGTCGCGCCCAATCCCGACATTGTGCTCGACGGCGCGCACAATCCGGCGGGAGCGCGGGCGCTGGCGCATTATCTCGAGCGATTTTATCCGCATCGCAAACGCTGGATTATTTATGGCGCGATGCGCGACAAAGCGGTGGAGGAGATCGCGGGAATTTTGTTTCCGCGCGCCGATGAATTGATGTTCACCGCGCCGCGGAGTGCCCGCGCGCTGCGGCCGGAGGCCCTGCGGGAAATCGCCAGGCGCGGCCGGACCGCGGCGGACGTCGGCGAAGCCATCGGTCGCGTTCGACAGGAGGCCTCGGCGGATGACATCATCGTGATTACCGGTTCGCTGTTTCTGGTTGGCGAAGCGCGGGCTTTTTTCACAAACAAAAAATGACGAAACAGGAGCTGTACGCATTTCTCGCGTCGCGCGACCTGGCGGTTCTGGCGACGATCGACGCCGCGTATGCGCCGGAAGCCGCGCTGGTCGCCTTTGCGGTGACGCCGGATCTGGAAATCGTGTTCGACACGGTGAAATCCTCGCGCAAATATCTGAACCTGGTCGCGAACCCGCGAGTGGCGCTGGTGATCGGATGGGACGACGAAGTGACCATGCAGTACGAAGGCGAAGCGGAGCCGGCGCGGCACGACGATCGCGAAATTTATTTCCGGAAATTTCCCGATGGACGCGACCGGCTGAAATGGCCGGGCATCGTGCATTTCAAAATTCGCCCGCGCTGGATTCGCTACTGCGATTACAAAAAAACGTCAGAACGCATTTTCGAGATGACGTTTTAAGGCAATGGCGCGTATCTGGACGTACATCTTTGTAGTGCCGTTGTTCGCCCTGGCGACCATCGCCTGCGGCGCGTTCAGCATCGCGGCATCGCTGTTCGACAAAAGCGGGCGAGTGATGATCGGCGCGGCGCGCGTGTGGGCGCGGATGCTGGTCAAAATCGCGGGCGTGCACGTGACCGTCGAGGGGCTCGAAAAAATCGACCGGGATGGCGCCTACGTTTTCGCGTCGAATCATTTGAGCTACATGGATACGCCGGTGGTGCTGAGCCGGATTCCCGTCCAGTTTCGATTCATGGCAAAAAAAGGCCTGTTTCAGATTCCATTTTTGGGCACGCACCTGGCGCAGGCCGGACACATTCCGGTGCCGCGCGAAAATCCGCGGGCGGCGGTGAAGACGCTCTCGCTCGCCGGCGAGATGATTCGCGATCACCGGATTTCAGTGCTGGTGTTTCCCGAGGGCGGCCGGTCCGTGGACGGCACGCTTCACGAATTCAAAGAAGGCGCGGCGTACATCGCGATCAAGGCCGGCGTGCCGATTGTTCCGCTGGCGGTGATCGGCACGCGCGAAGTGCTGGCGATGCACACTGCGGTTTTCCATCCCGGCCCGGTGACGCTGCGGATCGGGGACCAGATTCCCACACAAGGTCTGACCATGCGCGATCGCGAATCGCTGACGGCAATGCTGCGGGACCGGATCTCCGGGATGCTGGCGCGCTAATACAAACTATCCCGAATCAATCCTTTGGGACTTTCAAACGCAAAATAACGAGCCGAACAGGGCCTTGCCATACCATGGATGCGGGAAACTCAGGAAGTGCCTCTACGAGCGTTCTAGGCCCCAAGAAACGGATTTTCTAAAGGACGCGTTTCGAGATCACCGCCGCGTTTCGAGAAACATTTTGATGCGGCCCATCGCTTCTTCAAGGATCGGCCGGTCGGAGGCGAAGCAGATGCGCACGTGGCCTTCCCCGCCCTTGCCGAACGCGACGCCGGGCGCGAGTCCGACCTTGGTCTCCAGCAGCAATCGGCGGCAGAAATCGAAAGAATCCGCGACGCCGCCGATGCGCGCGAACAGATAAAACGCGCCGTCGGGAATCGGGATGGTCACGCCCTTCGCCGTGCTCAGCACGCCGATGCAATAATCGCGATTTTCGCGCAGGCGGGAGACCATTTCGCGCACGCTGTTTTCGCCCCACAGCAGCGCGGTTTCGCCGGCGCGCTGCGTGAATCCGGCGGCGCAGGAGATCATGTACTCGTTCAGTTGCGCGGCGCGGGCCACCAGATCCTTGCGCCCGGCGATCCAGCCGAGGCGCCAGCCGGTCATGCAATAGGCCTTGGAAAACGATTGAATCACCACCACCGCGTCGTCGCGGGTGCATTTTTTCAGGATGGACGGCGCGGTTTTGGGCTCGGTTGACTCGAAGCACAGACGCTCATAGACCTCGTCGGCGACCAGCCAGATGCCGTGGCGGCGGGTGAAATCGAGGAGCTGCTGCTGTTCCTCGCCGGTCGCGACCCAGCCCAGCGGATTCGACGGCGAGGTATACAGCAGCAGGCGCGTGCGCGGCGTGACCGCGCGTTCGAGAGCATCGAAATCGATCGAATAGCGGCCGCCTGAGAGCATGTGCGCGACCTCTACCGGCGTCGCGTTCGACATCTGCATGATCGCCGGGCCATTCGGCCAGCTTGGCGTCAACGCGAGGCCTTCATCGCCCGGATCGAGCAGGCAGCGGATCGCAGCACTCAGCGCCTGCACGCCCGAACCGGTCACCGCGATTTCCGAGTTGGGATCGAGCTCGACGCCGTGAAGCTCGGAATAATAACGCGCGAGCGCGCTGCGAAGCGACGGCAGACCGGCGTTGGAGGTGTAAAACGTATAGCCGTCGGCCATCGCCTTCTGCGCGGCTCGCTTGATGAACTCCGGCGTCGGCGCGTTCGATTCGCCGAAATAAAGCTTGTAGACTCCGTCCATCCCCATCGCGATTTCGGCCAGCTCTCGAATTCGCGAATAAGGGACAGCGAGAGCGGATCGCGCAACTAAGGCGGGCATGAAACTTTCAGTTTAGACCAGTTTCCTGGGGAGCTTGTTGAAAAAGATAGCTTGAGGCTTCTGACCAGGGCTCGATCCGTTGATAGCGCCGTTCCAGGCCGCGCGAAACCGGTCTATGCAAAGTCAAGAAATGGTTAGTCAACAAATGGTTTAGCGCGACTCGGTATGGGAGGACCCGGCCAGGGCGACGTGCTCGGCCTCGCGCAGCGCGGCTCTGGCGCTCCGCTTTCGAACCACCAACCAGATAATCAGCACGCCGGCCAGCGCGCCGAGTCCGGCGACGAACATATCCTCCTGCGAATCCCACATGTCGCCCTGCATTCCGACAAATTCTTCGCCGCGCTCCGGGCTGAGGATGGTCGCCATGTAGGCCTCCATCATCTCGTAGATGGAACTCATCGCCAGCACCGCTTCGACCGGCAGATAGTAGCGCCAGCGGCCGCGCACGCGCAGCGAACGGATCGCGATTTCGCGCAGCGGATAAGCGCTCAAGAGACCAAAACTGAAATGCGAAATGCGGTCATAATGATTGCGCGTGGTGTGGAGAATCGGCTTCAGCCACTCGCCCAGCGGAACATCGGAATACTTGTAATGCGCTCCGAATTCGTGGATGCAGAGATAGACGAGCATCAACAGATAGGACAGGTCGGAGAACGCGAACTTGGGATAGGTGACCGCAAAGACGACGAGGAAGGCGAACACCAGCGCGTTTTCGAGCGCCCAATCGAAGACCTTATCCGGATGGTAGGCCGCGAGCGCGAATGCGATCACCGCACCCACGCAGATCCAGTGCAGGAACCGGTTTTCGCGGAACGGGAGCGACGTGGCCGTGGAAGCAGTGGTCAAAAGGGCATTAGACAACGGCGCGGGCCGTTTCCGCAACTGGCGTTAGGATGGAGGGGTGAACTTGCGCGAGCAAATTGAAGAGCAGAATCGCCAGTGGCGCCTGTTTCACGAGTGGGAAGCGACGCTTGCGCTTGAGCATCGGGACGCGTCGCGGCTGATCGCCGACGTCGGGACAATCCTCGAATGGATGCCCGCTGAAGCGCGCCTGTACGACCCGGATCCTGAAAAAATCGGCGTGCGGAAGATGCAGGAAGCTCTGAGCAAATTGAGCCGATGACGGACCTCGAGTCAGCCGTTCTCGAGATCGCGGCAGCACTCGAAGAATGCGGGCTGCCATACATGTTGATCGGCGGCCTTGCGG
>DATHCE010000047.1:0-4206 GCA_035319685.1 Bryobacteraceae bacterium
ACGGCATGCGCGTGTTCCTGCTGGAGGATCATGAGCTGCCGTTGATTGACGGGCTCGCGCTGATTCGAACGGGAAATTTATTCGATCCGCCGGACAAGCGGATTGTCGCAGGTGATGGCCGATGTGCTGCGATCGGGCGGCACGAAGACCAGGACCGGCGATCAGATCGATGAGCAACTGGAAGACATCGCGGGGTCGGTCGAGAGCAGCATGGACGAAACCAGCGCCAGCATGAGCTTTTCGGCGCTCAAAGAGTCGAGCGGCCAGGTGCTCGCAACGTTCAAGGACCTGATGACGGCTCCCGAGTTCCGGCAAGACAAAATCGACCTGGACATTTCGCAATATCACAGCGCCATTGCGCGACGCAACGACGATCCGCAGGGGATTCCGGATCGCGAGCTGATGAGCATTCTCTACGGCCGCGACAATTCCTACGGCTGGCAGATCGAGCACGAGCATTTGAATCATATTCATCGCGAGGATCTGATTCAGTTTTACCGCCGCTATTATTTCCCGAAGAACATCATCCTGGCCGTGTATGGGGATTTTTCGACGCCGGAAATGAAGGACCGTCTCGAAAAATTGTTCGCGGATTGGCGCGTCGAGCAGGCTCCCGTGCCCGCGTTTCCGCCGGTGACGGCGAAACCGGCGCCGGGAGTTTATCTGGCCGAAAAGGCGGACGTGACGCAGACTTTTTTTTCGATCGGCGAATTGGGCGGAACGCTGCGCGACAAGGATTATCCGGCGCTGCAGGTCGCCGCGAATATATTGGGCCAGGGATTCACCAGCCGGCTGGTTTCCGAGATCCGCACCAAACTCGGCTATGCCTACGAGGTATATGCGACCTGGTCGGCGAATTACGATCATCCGGGAACGTTCCGCATCGGAGGCAGCACGAAATCGGCATCCACCACCGAAACCTTGCAGGCCATCAATGTCGAGATCGAAAAGCTGCGCACCACCGAAGTGACGCCGCAGGAACTCAAAGAAGCCAAGGACGGGGTGCTCAACAGCTTCGTGTTTTTCTTCGACAGCCCGTCGAAGACCCTGAGCCGCGTGATGCGCTACGAGTATTTCGGGTATCCCAAGGATTTTCTGTTCACCTATCAGAAGGCGATCGAGGGTGTCACGCGCGAGGACGTGCTGCGCGTAGCCAAGGAACATTTCCGGCCGGAGGAGCTGACCTTCGTTGCGGTGGGAAATCCGAAAGCGTTCGGAAAACCGCTCACCGTTCTCGGAACAGTTCATCCGATCGACCTGACGATTCCGGAGCCGAAAACGGCGGCCGCGAAATCCAGCCCGGAGAGCGCTGCGCGGGGGCATGAATTGCTGAAGCGCGCGCAGGCCGCCTTGGGCGGAGCGGAGAAACTTGCGTCGGTGAAGGATTCGACGCAATGGCTCGAAATGGCGGCTCAGGGCGGGATGAAAATCAAGCAGAACAACCGCTATCTGGCGCCGGGATATTTCCGGCAGGATCAGGAATTGCCGTTCGGAAAGATCAGCGCGTATACGGACGGAAAAATGGGCTGGCTGGCGATGGACGTGAGCGGAAAAAAACAATTTCAACCGATGCCGCCGCCGGTGCTCAAACAGGCGCAGGGTGAACTGTTTCGCAATCTGCTGCACGTGATGCTGGCGGATCGCGATCCCTCGCTCGAGGTGAGGGCGGCGGGCGATCAGGCGATGGAGATTTCCGCCAAGGACGGCGAGAGCGTGACCATCGAGCTCGATCCTTCGACCGGGATTCCCTCGAAAGAGACCTATCAACAGGCCGGCGGCGCGAGCATCGAAGAAACGTTTTCCGACTGGCGCGACGTCGAAGGGTTGAAGATGCCTTTCAAAATGACGCTCCTGCAAAATGGAAAACCCGCCGGCGAGCTGACGGTCACCAAATACGAGCTGAACACGGGGCTGAAGGTGGAGGATCTGAGTCAAAAGCCATGAAGGCGGCGATGGCGATCGCGATACTGTGCGCCGGTGGGCTCTCTGCTCCCAGGGCGGCCGCGCAGACGCAAGCCGAAGTTCGAGGCAAGAAAATTATCGAGGATTCGATCGCGGCGCTGGGCGGCGATGCGTTCCTGAACATGGAAGACCGCATCGAATCCGGCCGCGCGTATTCGTTTTATCGGGAGCAGATTTCCGGATTGTCGGTCGCCAATATTTACACGCGCTACATTACGGTGGCGGCGGGCAAGTCGGGAGAGGAAATCGGCCAGCGGGAGCGGCAATCGTTCGGCAAGGACGAAGACGTTTCGGTACTGTTCACCGAAAAGGGCGGATGGGAGCTGAGCTGGCGAGGCGTGAAACCGATGGACCAGGCGCGCATCGATCGCTGGCGCGATACGACGCTGCGCAACATCTTTTATATCCTCCGCCAGAGGCGGAACGAGCCGGGAATGATTTTCGAAGCGCGCGGATCGGATGTTTTCGAAAACCAGCCGGTGGACATCGTCGATATCACCGACGCCGACAATCGCGTCGTCACGGTGTATGTTCACCAGGACACGAAACTGCCGGTGCGGCAGATTTACAGGCACTACAATTCCGAGACCAAGGAACAGGATGACGAGGTGACGCTGTATTCCCGGTATCGCGACGCCGGCGACGGCGTTGAGTGGCCGCACCAGATCCGGCGCGAGCGCAACGGCGAAAAAGTCTACGAGATTTATGCGGAATCGGTGAAGATCAATCAGGGTCTGACCGACCAACTGTTTTCGGTTCCGGCTCCCGGTGAAAAGCCGGAGAAGCCGAAACGGAAGAAGTAAAACTCGCTTCCCTTCCCTTGAATTTGCCCTCGGGGCCTCAATTTTTCCCGCGCCCGCCGATAAGAATCCAGCAGGTGCTGACTATAGGCCACATTCCTTGTTCAGCATCTCGCGTCAAGGAGATCCGATGCTGGACATACTCATCGTCGACGATTCAGCGGCCATCCGCAAGATTTTGCAACGCGTCCTCCGGCAGACCGACATTCCGATCGGCAACGTATTCGAAGCCGGGGATGGAAAAGAGGCGCTGGAGACGCTAAAAACGCAGCCGGTCGGTCTGATTCTTTCCGACATCAACATGCCCAACATGAGCGGACTCGAATTGCTGAGCGCGGTGAAGGCGAACGAAGCGTGGAAGAATCTGCCGGTAGTGATGGTGAGCACCGAAGGCAGCCAGGCCAAGGTCCTGGAGGCGGTGGAATTGGGCGCCGCAGGTTACGTCCGCAAGCCTTTTAATGCGGACCAGATCAAAGAAAAACTGGCGGCGCTGTTTTAAAACGGTCTTCAGGAAGCGGAAATCATGAACGATACAAACACAGAACTAGCGATCACGCCCGCGGATATCGTGGCGGCGATCAAAAGCGCAACGGTGGAGGTGTTCGCTACGATGCTGAACATGCAGCTCGAGGCGGGTCCGATGCTGACCGAGAAATCCGTCGCCGCAGCGCCGGCGTCGGGCGTGGTTTCGCTGGTGGGACTGGCGGGAAGCTGGGCCGGCACGGGCAGCATCGCCTGCACGGGCGCCTTTGCCTGCAAGATGGCGTCGAGCTTCCTGCTGGCCGAATACGACGCGATGAACGACGACGTGCTGGACGCGGTGGGCGAAATCTCCAACATGATCGTCGGAAACGTGAAGACCATTCTCGAAGAGAAGGTGGGCCAGATGGGCTTGAGCACGCCCACGGTGATTTTCGGGCGCAACTTCCAGACCCGAAGCTCGCGGAATCATGAGTGGATCGTGGTGCCGTTCCGCATGAGTGACGAACACATGTTCGTGCAGCTCTCGCTCGCGCCGAACCGGGATGGCGAACGTTCCACGCTTCGCGCCGGTTTCCAGATGCCGCAAGTGATCAATTTTTAGCCGGTCCCTGGTCAAAAAAAAGCCGGACTCCGCCGCTTGGGTGGAGGCGCTCGCCGCGACCGAAGTCCAAATTTCCACGTCCAGGAAGCTGAAGCGGTAAGCCGTCGCGGTCGACGGCCACCGCCGGCGACGTTCCTCGATGCAGTCGGAGCGGGTGATTTCGCCGGTCCAGGCCCGGACGCGCATCGAAGGGATCGAGCGGATTCGCGCTATCGTCGGCCGGCCCGGGTGGCCGGGGATGCGCACGGAAACAGAGCCCTTGCACGAAACGCTTATAGGCGGCAGCCTCGGCAGCTCAGGAAAATCGGAGGCTAAAGCGGTGCGGGGAGGAGCCGATGAGTGCATCGAAGGACTACGGTG
>DATHCE010000048.1:0-5800 GCA_035319685.1 Bryobacteraceae bacterium
CCTCTACTTTTCCGCGTAATACCCGTCGCGAGCCTGCACGATTTGACTTCTTTCGTTTGTCGTAACCCGCAATTTTCGATAACCGTAACCGGCGTCCTTGTCGGGCGTGTATCCCAGGCTGTACTGGCTGCGCAGCTCGTCCTGAATCTGCGCGTAGACCTGATCGATAGTCTGCTTTTTGTTGCCTTCGAAATATCCGCCGCCGGTTTCCTGAGTCATTCTCTCCAGGATTTTTTTCCCATCCACCCGATTCTGCTGCGGATAGCGCCCCATGCCTCCGTGCCGGCCCATTCCGCGGCCCATCATCGGAGGGTAAGATTCCTCTTCGCCGAAATGAATCGCGTACACCAGCGTGTCCGCCTTCTGCGCTTCCACGATCGCATCAGTGAGCGTCGATTTGCTCCCGTTGTCCTCGCCGTCGGTGAGCAGGATCAGCGCTTTTCGCCCCTTCTGCTTGCGCATCATATCGTCGGAGGCGAGCAGCACGGCATCATATAACGTGGTCCCCGCGCGTGGCCTCGGCTGTCCCGGATCGCCCTGCCCGCGCCGGTTCAACTGGCGAGGGGGCGCCACATCCAACAGGTTCAGCGCCTTTTCCAGCATCTTGCGCGACGACGTCAGGTCCTGCAACAACTCGACTTCGGAATCGAAATGGATCACGAACGCCAGATCCTTGTCTTCGCGCAGCACCTGGTCGAAAAATCGATAGCTGGCGGCGCGCTCCTGTTCGATAAAGCGCCGCATGCTGCCGCTCGTATCCACCAGCAGCCCGAGCGTCAGCGGCAGATCCGACTCCCTCGAAAAATACTTGATGGTCTGCGGCCGGTTGTCTTCCTCGACTTTGAAATCGTCCTTGGCGAGATCGCGGATGATATTTCCCTTCTTGTCGCGCACGGTTACAAAAACGTTCACCACGTTGACGTCGGTGGAGAATGTCTGGTCGCCCGATTGCGCTTTATCGGCCTGCTGGGCTTTGTCGGTCTGTTGCGCAAAGGCGAGCCGGCTTGCGGCCATAGACACAAGAAAATCGCGGCGGGAAAATCGAGGACTCATACGTTACGAGGGATGCCTATCTACCTGAGACGGTTCCAGCGAACTTAAGTTTACTCTGCGCTAAGGGCCTCGGTTGAATGGATGCGCGTCGCGCGCCGCGTGAATCCGAGAGCTTTCTTGAGAATCCGCGGCGCGCGCCGAAGGGCACTCGCGTTTACAGCATAAGTGCCTAGCCGAGGAAGCCGATCTTCTGCGATCCGAAGTTCGGGAAATTCGGAAATACGGTCGGCAATGCCGTGTCCGGAATCCCGAACCACGAGGCCAGCGTCGCGCCGTATTGATCGATCGAAATCGTGGGAATCCAGCGCCCGCGCGTGTCGGTGTCGTTCGGGCCGCCCAGCTCGAACGTCGGGAAAGAGCCGTAAATCTGCCCTCCCTGCACCGCGCCGCCGACCACCAGGTGATGGCTGCCCCAGGCATGATCGGTGCCGTCGGTGGTCGTCGGCTGGAACGTCCGGCTGAAATCGGATTCGGTGAAGGTCGTCACGTTCTCGGCGACGCCCAGTTCCTGCGTCGCCGCATAGAACGCCGACATAGCCTGGCTCAACTCCGGATACAGCGCGTTGTGCGCCTCCAACTCACCCGCATGCGTATCGAATCCGCTCAGCGAGCAGAAAAAAATCTGCCGCGTCATGCCGAGATAGCTCGCCACCTGAATGATCTTCGCCACCTGCTGCAATTGCAGCGCGAGCGGCGTGTTCGGAAACGTGGTCTTGAGCGGTGTGCCCTTGGCCAGCGCCTGCGTGAGCGCCGTCGCATCGCTGATGCTGTTGGCGAGCGTGTTATTGGCCGCCTGCGCCAGCGACACTCCCGAGTCGAGCGTCAACAGACTGTTGAGCGCGTTCCATCGCGCCTGCGACGCCGCCGACGAATTGAACCCGGCCAGTTGCAACGTGCCGCCGGGCGCCACCGCCACCGGCTGCGTCGTCGCGCCGGTTCCCAGCAGTGCATTCCCGGCGACCGAAAAGAACACCGGAAAATTCGACGAGTTAACCTTTTGCGACTCGATGTAATCGGCCACGCGCCCCGCCCATCCGGTCGGACTGTTGCCTTGCGCGATCGACGTCTGCCATTGCGTTTGCTGATCGGGATGCGAAAACAGGTTGACCGGAACCGGCGTCTGCTGCGCCTGATATTGTGCGCGCGTCACCGGCTGCACCAGCGACCCGACGTTCGCCACCACCGCCAGTTCCTTGGACGAAAACAGGTTCGCAATCTCCGGCAGCTTGAAATGAAACGCGTACGGCGCATTCGAGGCGCTATACACGGTCGGCGTCAGCTCCGCCGCGCTCAACGCGACGCTTCCGCGAATCGACGTGTAGGCCTTAAAACTGGTGTCATCCATGGGGATGATGGTGTTGTTGGAATCGTTGCCGCCGAACAAAAAAATGCACACCAGCGCGCGATAATTCGAAGCGCTTTGCGCGAGCGCGGGCAACAGCCCGAACGGCCGCAGCGCCAGCGATCCCACCGAAGCGGCGCCCACTCGAATGAATCCTCGACGTGAAAACATGATGATTTCCTCTTGCTTTACTGGATCACCTGATACTCGCTCGATGTGAGCACGACATACAGCGCCGCCTCCGCCTTCGCGGTCGGCGTCGTGGCCGCATTCGCCGCCTCGGTCGCGGCCTTGGTAAGGTTCGACGACATTGCGCTGTGCAGGAAAATGTAGCTGATATAATCCAGCAACTCGCTCATATTGCCCGCCTTGGCGACAAACGGCGCCAGGTTCAGCTTGGTCGTCTGGTCGAGCGATCCGTACAGCGCCACCGTGACCACGTTCGCCCGGTCCGTCGCGGTCTGCGTCGAATAGATCTGAAATTCGGGGCCAAGCAACCCGCCTTCCGTCCGGTACTGCGGCGAAAAATAACTGAACACGCTCGCGGCATCGAACAGGTCTTCGCCCATTTCATTCGCATAAGCATTGAGCGAGTTGGTCGTCGTGAGGGTCCCGTTCAGTCCGCGAACCAGGTTCGCCATGAACAGCGCCGGCTCGCGCAGATGACCGAACGACGCATTCACCGGAGCGCTCGCATCATCGCCCGCGCGCGCCTCGGGATCGGTGAGAATCGCGGTGATCACCGATTTCATATCGCCCTGCGTGCTCGAAAACACCTGCGCAACGCGCTCGACGTAGGCCGGACTCGGATTGCTGGTCACCATGTGCTGAATCAATTGCTGGCTGATGAACGGCGCCATGGTGGGCTGCTGCATCAGAGCATCGAGGACGGTGTTCAGATCCTGTTCCGCGGTTTGCCCGGCCGGAACCGTAATGTTGTTGAAAATGGTCTTCGCGGTGGTATCGTGCTCGGCGTCCACGGCGAACATCTGGCCGAAGTAATACGCGGGATTGTTGGCTTTCGCGGCGGCGCCCGGCGCGGTGGGATAGGTCCATCCGGTCATGACCTTCGCCATATTCGTCACCACCGCCTGGTTGTAAGTAGGGATCGGATTCTTGTTCGCATCGAGCACCGGGGTACCATTCGGATTCAATTCGGTCAGCCCCAGAGTGAACAGTTGCATCAGCTCCCGCGCGTAATTTTCATTCGCCGCCGTACCTTTGGACGCGTTGGCCTTATTGTTGTTGGCCATGTTCAAATACGTCCCCATGGCGGGACTCAGCGTGACGGCTTGGATAATATCCCGGTAATTTCCAAACGCGTTATCGCGAAAAATTCGCCAGTATGGCGGAAACGCGTACGCCGGATGCACCGATACCTCGGATACCACCCAAATCTGCGAGAGAATGAACGCCACGCGCTGCCGCAGTTGGTCCGGTCCGTTCACCGCGTTCGCATAAAACGCCTGCTGTATGGGAGTCAGATTGTTGTTCGAGTTGCCGTCGGAATCGAGAATCGGCTGATCCGGCAGATCCGACGGCGTTGCCGAAAACTGCGCCGCGAGCCACTCGCTGATTCCCGTTTGCTGTAGCGATACGATCGACGCAGGCGTCGGCCCCCATGTCGCCTGGTCCAGAAAACGCGCCGCGGCACGCGCCGTCATCACGTTCTCCCTGGGCTTGATACGGCGGTGTGGAGTGGTCTGGCTGAAGCCAACCGAGCAAAACAGTATCAGGCAGAAAAGCTTTTTCATGCGGATCCCTCGCGGCTCACAGTTTTTCCAAACACGCCTGCTCCCGAAAAGTGTCGGTTCGACAGCCCGCTTTTCTCCGGGACGCCACTATATGACGCTACAATATTCGCAAATGCGAGTTCTGATTGCAGATAAATTCGAGCAATCCGGCGTGGACGGGCTCACCTCCGCGGGCTGCGAAGTCTCCTATCAACCGGGACTCAAAGACGACGCGCTCGCGGCGGCCGTCGAAGCGTTTCGTCCCGACGCGCTGGTGGTGCGATCTACCGCCGTCAATGAAGCGATCCTCAGCGCCGGCGCGCTGAAACTGGTGGTGCGTGCCGGCGCCGGATACAACACCATCGACGTCGCCGCCGCCTCGCGCCGCGGAATCTACGTCTCCAACTGCCCCGGAAAAAATTCGGTCGCCGTCGCCGAGCTCGCCTTTGGCTTGATGCTCTCGCTCGATCGAAAAATTCCCGACAATGTGATCGCGCTGCGTCAGGGCCAATGGCGCAAAGGAGAATTTTCGAAAGCGCGGGGCCTGTTCGGACGCACGCTGGGTCTGGTCGGCGTCGGCCAGATCGGCCGGGAAATGATTCCACGCGCTCGCGGATTCGGCATGCGCGTCGCCGCCTGGAGCCGCAGCCTGACGGCCGAATCGGCGGCCGAACTCGGCGTGGAGCGAAAGAATTCGGCGGAGGAAGTGGCCGCCGTCTCCGATGCCGTCAGCATCCACGTCGCCTTGAACAGCCAGACTCGCGGTCTTCTCGGCGCGCGATTTTTTGAGGCGATGCGGCCCGGCGCGCTGTTCGTCAACACCGCCCGCGCCGAACTCGTCGATCCGGAGGAAATGAGCCGCGCGATTCGAGAAAAAGGCATTCGCGTGGGCCTGGACGTCTACGCGAAGGAACCCTCCGCGAGCACGGGCGACTTTGCCGATCCCATCGCACAGCAAGTTTACGGGACCCATCACATTGGAGCTTCCACCGAGCAAGCGCAGGACGCCATCGCTGCCGAAACCGTGCGAATTGTCCAAACGTTCCAGGAAACCGGCAAAGTTCCGAATGTCGTGAACCTCGCCAGGACCACGCCCGCCACCTGCGCTCTTATCGTCCGGCACCTGGACCGTCCCGGCGTGTTGGCCAGCGTGCTCGACGCGATCAGCGGCGCGCGCATCAACGTGCAGGAAATGGAAAATGTGGTGTTTGAGGGCGCCGAAGCCGCCGTCGCCCGCATCCATCTGGAAACCGAGCCGGCTGAGTCTCTCTTAGAGCAGGTTCGATCGTCGAACGCAAACATTCTCGAGCTTAGCGTCATCCGCCAAAACCGGCCCTAAGACCCGGCACGAAAACTTTTACATTCAAGTACCAGAATATTCGGGGATTCTATAGTTGACAAAGCATTAGACTTCTGATATCATGAAGTCATGAAGCGCTACACACCTTCCCTGATAGAGATTGAGCAGGCGTTCGGCACCGAAGAACAGTGCATCGTCTATCTCGCGTCATACCGTTGGCCCGATGGTGTGCGCTGCCTCAAGTGCGGATCGGAAAAGGTGTCAGCATTTCGGACGAACGAAACCACGCGCGAGCGCAAGAACCGCAAGGGCCAAATTCGCGAAGTGCGCGTCCCGGCCCGGCATCTGTTTCAATGCAACGCCGAAGGTTGC
>DATHCE010000049.1:0-4188 GCA_035319685.1 Bryobacteraceae bacterium
TCCGGCGCGGGCGAGCACCTGCTCGACATCGTGTTCAAGCATTCCATCGCTCATTGCGCAATCCTACCACCGGCCTTATAACATCCGGAATAACATTCCCACCACCTGCCTTATAACGTCCGAGAAAGCATTCGGATCGCGGTTTTTGACCCATTTTGAGCCATATGACCCAGGGGGTGGCCCGCCAAAGTCGCCCGCGAAACCCGTTAAACGTGACCTGCCCTAACGGAATATGCAAGAAAGTGCGATTTTTCCGTGCGTCTCGGCCCCAGGGCCGTATGGGCCTAGATTTGCGCTGAGGTAACTGTCCTATGTGCCTCGCCGTCCCCGGAAAAGTTCTCGCTATCGAAGACGGAGATGCGGCCTTCCGCACCGGCAATGTGGATTTCTGCGGCGTGCGAAAGACGGTGAATCTGGCGTTCACTCCGGAGGTCGTCGTGGGAGACTTTGTGCTCGTCCACGTGGGTTTTGCCATCTCCCGGGTGGACAAGGAAGAAGCGGCGCGAACCTATCGCTATCTGGCCGAGATCGGCGCGCTCGAAGAGGAAGGATTCGCTCCCAAAGCGCACGGAGACACGGCGTGAAATACGTCGACGAGTACCGCGACCCCAAGATCGCGCTGGCCATCGCCGAGCGGGTCGCCCGCAAGGTCACGCGGCCATGGGTCCTGATGGAGGTATGCGGAGGCCAGACTCATACGCTGATGAGGTATGGGATTGACGAGCTGTTGCCCCAGCAGATCGAACTGGTGCACGGGCCCGGCTGCCCGGTGTGCGTAACGCCGCTCGAAGTTGTGGATCGCGCAATACGGATCGCGTCCATTCCGGGCGTGATTTTCACTTCCTATGGAGACATGCTTCGGGTTCCCGGTTCGCAGGCCGACCTTTTCGAAGCCCGCGCCAACGGAGCCGACGTTCGTATCGTTTATTCGCCGATGGAAGCGGTCCGGCTCGCGCGTAGCAATCCGGACCGGCGGGTGGTGTTCTTCGGGGTCGGTTTCGAGACCACGGCGCCGGCCAATGCCATGGCGGTATGGCAGGCCGGGCGCGAAGGTCTGCGCAATTTTTCGATGATCGCGGCCCACGTACTGGTCCCGCCGGCCATGCGATTGATTCTTCAATCGCGCACCAACCGGGTGCAAGGTTTTATCGGCCCCGGCCATGTATGCACGGTCATGGGATCCCGCGAATACGAGGAGCTGTCGGCGGAATTCCGCGTCCCCATCGTCATTGGAGGATTCGAACCGCTGGATCTGCTGGAAGCGATCGCCATGCTGGTGGCGCAACTTGAGGAGGGTCGCGCCGAGGTCGAAAACCAGTATTCGCGATCGGTAAGTTCCGAGGGCAACGTAGCCGCCCAGCGCATCATGCGCGAGGTTTTCGAGGTTTCCGACCGAAAATGGCGCGGCATCGGCTCGATTGGAGCAAGCGGCTACCGCCTGCGCGAGGAGTACGCCGCCTTCGATGCCGAGCGCGTGTTCGATATGGCCGACCTGAACGCCGAAGAACCGAAAGAGTGCATCAGCGCTTTGGTCTTGCAGGGTTTGAAGAAACCGGTGGACTGTCCGGCATTCGGCCTCCGCTGTACGCCGATGAATCCGCTGGGAGCGCCCATGGTTTCAACCGAAGGGGCCTGCGCCGCTTACTACCAGTACAGACGCCATGCCTGATTTCATCGAGGATATCGCGTCGTTCACCTGCCCCACGCCGGTCGCCGTGAGGGACAAAATCGTCCTCGGACATGGCAGCGGCGGGCGGCTCAGCGCCGACCTTCTGCGCGATATATTTCTGCCGTTGTTTTCAAACCCGATGCTCGATCGGTTGGACGATCAGGCCATTTTCGCGATTGGCGATTCGCGGATCGCGTTCACCACGGATTCCTTCGTCGTAAAACCTCTGTTTTTCCCCGGCGGCGACATCGGATCGCTGGCGGTGCACGGCACGGTAAACGACCTGGCGATGGGCGGCGCGCGGCCCCTGTTTCTGAGCGCCGCCTTCATCCTGGAGGAAGGATTTCCTACCGCGGATCTTAGGCGGATTGCCGCGTCCATGGCTGAGGCTGCCGCAGCCGCCGGGGTCGCCGTCGTCACCGGCGACACGAAGGTCGTCGAAAAGGGAAAGGGCGACGGCCTGTTCATCAACACGACCGGAATCGGCCTGGTTCCTGACCACGTTCGAATGTCCGCGAGCCAGGCCCGGCCTGGCGACCGCGTCATTTTGAGCGGCCCGATCGGCGATCACGGAATTGCGATCCTCGCCAGCCGCGAAGGGCTCGAATTCGAGACGGAAATTGTGAGCGATTCCGCGCCGCTGCATGAGCTGGTGGCCGCGATGCTCGCCGCCTCCAGCCAGATTCGCTGCCTGCGCGATCCCACCCGAGGCGGGTTATCCAGCGCATTGAATGAAATCGCGGTCCAGTGCGGCGTAAGCATCCAGGTCGAGGAGTCGCAGATTGCGGTGCGCGAGGACGTGAAGGGAGCGTGCGAGTTGCTGGGGCTCGACCCGCTGTATGTGGCGAATGAAGGAAAGCTTGTCGCGATCGTCGCTTCCGAGGCGGCCGAGGCGGTCGTGGCCGCGATGCGAAGTAATGAGCGTGGCCGCGAGGCGGCCATTATCGGGACGGTTGGCGAGAAACATGCAGGATTGGTGACCATGCGCAGCGCGTTTGGGTCCACCCGGATTGTGGACTTGCTCGCGGGCGATCAGTTGCCGCGCATCTGTTGATGGGGTCTTGCTTTCATGCACGAAATGGGCATCGCCAGTTCGGTTCTGGAGGCAGTTCACAAGGAACTGCACCGGCATCCGGGAAACCGCGCGGCGAAAGTCGGGCTGCGAATCGGCGAATATGCGGGAGTCGATCGCGAATCGCTGGAGTTTTGCTTTGAGGCTCTGGTGAAAGGCACCCCGCTGGAGCCGCTGGAGCTGGAAATCGAGTTGTGCCGCGTTGCGGACGGCCGCCGCGGCGACGAGTTGGAAATGGCGTATCTGGAACTGGAAACCGCACAAGAGGTGGCGCAATGAGCCGGGTTGTGTTGGAAGAGAAAGTCCTGAGTGAGAACGAACGGGTTGCGGCGCGGTTGCGCGCTGCGCTCGCCGAGACGGGCACGTTATCGTTGAACTTCATCGGCTCGCCCGGCGCCGGGAAGACGGCATTTCTGGAGCGGACGCTCGAGATGCTCCCCGCGCATACCCGGGCTGCGGTTCTCACCGGCGACATTCAGACCGAGAACGACGCCATCCGCCTGCAACGCTACGGTTATCCGGTCCGGCAGATCACCACCGCCGGAGCGTGCCATCTGGATGCGCGAATGGTGGAAAAGCATTTAGGCGACTGGCTCCGGAATGCGCTCGAGCTGCTGCTGATTGAAAACGTCGGCAACCTGGTTTGTCCCACCAGCTACGATCTCGGAGAGGATGCCAAAGTGGTCGTCCTGAGCGTGGCCGAGGGCGAAGATAAACCCCTCAAGTATCCCGGGATTTTTCGTAAAGCGGAGCTGATGCTCCTCAACAAGGTGGACCTGCTGCCTCACGTTCCGTTCAAGCCGGAACTGGCCATTGAGAACGCACGCAAGATCCATCCCGAAATCGAAGTGATTGAAACATCCTGCACCACCGGCGCCGGGTTGGACCGCTGGCTCACCTGGCTCGCCGCGCGCGCGGAACGTAAGAAGGCCTCGGCAAAGCCGCTGGCCGAATTCTCCCCCGCCAGCTAAGGCAGAGGACGACCACCAAAGGAGGTCGGTAATGCTAAACCCCGACACTGATTTAGGTACTGCCTTGGCGCGCAGAGGCATCAGCCGCCGGCAATTAGTCCAGTTCTGTAGCGCTATGCTCGGCACACTCGCTCTGCCCGAGCGCTACTTAGCCCAGACCGTCGCGGCTGTCAGTAAAGCCAAGAAGCCCGTTCTGGTCTGGCTGCAATTCCAGGATTGCACGGGATGCTCGGAATCCATGATTAGAGCGAGCCATCCTGATGTCAGGGACGTCGTCCTCGACGTGCTCTCCTGGGAATATCACGAAGTCATCATGGCCGGCGCGGGCGACGCTGCGAATAAAACGCTCGACCGGGTGGTCAAGGAAGATAAAGGCAAATACATTGCGGTGGTCGAGGGAGCGATTCCGACGGCCGAAGGCGGGATTTACTGCACCGTCGGAGGACGTTCGGCGATGGAGCTTGCCGAGACCGTTT
>DATHCE010000050.1:0-9560 GCA_035319685.1 Bryobacteraceae bacterium
GGCGGCGGTGGTGGATGTGTTCGGCACCATCACGAGTGTCCGTCAGGCTCCTGCCGGAACTCCGCTCGCGGGCTCACATTTGACGCTGAAGGCGAAGGCGGGCACGTTCGACGTGTATCTGGGTCCCACCGACTTTTTGAAATTCCTGAAAGCGAGTTTTTCGGTCGGAGAAGAGATCGAGGTGATCGGCTCGAAGGTGAAGGCCGATAACGCGGACGTCATTCTGACGCAACAGGTGGAAGACGGGTATGCGACGGTCACGCTGCGCGACGCGAATGGCTCCGCGGAATGGCAAAACTGGGGCACGGAAATCGATCCGGCGCTCGTTCACTAACGGAAGCTCGGCGTGCCGCAATCCGGGGATGGTTCACCAGCTTCTGATATAATCCAGCTAATTTTTGCGAGTGCAGTTTGCTTGAGGGAGGGTGAACATGAGCCTGAGATTTCTCGGAGCGGCGGCGCTTCTGGTCACACTCCTTTCGCCGGGAGCGGCCGCGAAGGTATTGAAGCTCCGGATCGAACGCCGCGAGAAAGTGCTCAACGGAAAGTCCTTCGGCTTGGCAGGTCCGTATGAAAAACTGGCGGGCAAAGTGGAGTTTGCGCTCGACCCCTCGGCGCCCGCGAACGCAAATGTGGTCGACCTTGCCCTGGCGCCTCGCAACGCCAAAGGCGAGGTAGAGTTCACCGCGGATTTCTACATGCTCAAGCCGGTGGACCCGGCACGTGGAAATGGCCGGTTATTCGACGAAGTAGGCAATCGCGGCGGCAAGGGGATGTTACGCGCTTTCCAAAAGGCGAAGAATAGCCGCGACCCGGCGACCCCGGAAGAGTTCGGCGACGGCGCCTTGATGGCGCAAGGCTACACGATGGTCTGGCTGGGGTGGCAATGGGATGTCCCGGATGGCCAGATGCGCATGGACATGCCCATCGCGACCGACCACGGGCAGAAGATTACCGGAATGATCCGCGGTAATTTCATCCCTAACACGAGCTCTGCGACTCAGCCGCTCACCGACCGCAACCATAAGGCCTATCCTATCGACAATCCCAACGACCCGGACGATTTCATGACCGTCCGCGACCGGCCTGCGGATCCGCCACGGCGCATTCCTCGTGAGAAATGGAGCTTCGTCGGCGACTCGAGCGTGACTCTCGACGGGGGTTTCGAACTCGGGCGGATCTATGACGTGGTTTATCGTGCCCGCGATCCCAGGGTCGTCGGGACCGGACTCACCGGCCTTCGGGACTTCATCAGTTTCCTGAAATACGACAAGACCGGCGCGAATCCGGTTCCCGGGATCCATTACGCCTATGGATGGGGCGTTTCCCAGAGCGGCCGCCTTCTGAGGCACTTTCTGTACGAGGGTTTCAACGAAGACGAGCAAGGCCGGATGGTGTTTGACGGCGTCATCGACGAGGTGGGTGGCGCGGGCCGCGGATCTTTCAATCATCGTTTCGCGCAGGCGTCCCGCGATGCCGAGGAGTTCTTCAACGTCTTCTACCCGGCGGACATGTTCCCGTTTACAGATGGTCCCGAGGTCGATCCCGAGACCGGGAAAGTGGACGGTCTGCTGGCCCGGGCCGAGTTGCGCCACGTCTCGCCGAAGATCATGCATATCTTCAGCAACTCGGAATATTTCAATCGCGCCGGATCGTTGATCCACACCGACCCGGCCGGCACGCGTGACCTGCCTCCTCCGCCCAACTCTCGCATCTACTTTGTTTCTTCCGGGCCTCACGCCTTCGGTCCTTTCCCGCCGGTTCAACCGGAGGGAGCGGCGGCCCTCAACAATCCCATGGACCGCAGCCCGATTGTGCGCGCGCTGCTGCGAGATCTCGATGAATGGGTCGCCGACGGAGTCCCGGCGCCTCCCAGCCGCATTCCGCATATCTCCGACGGGACCCTGGTTCCCACGGAAGCCGCCGGGTGGCCCAGGATTCCGGGCGTCCACTTCCCCGTACCCTACCTGAAGACCTATCGGCTGGACTTCGGACCGGACTGGAGCCGAGGCATCGTGACCGAGCCGCCAAAGGTCGGCCGCCCCTACGCCGGGCTCGTGCCGGCGGTGGATCAGGACGGCAACAGCAAGGCCGGCATCCGAATGCCTGCGATTCAGGTCCCTATCGGCACCTACGCGGGTTGGAATTTCCGCACCCCGGCCATCGGCTCTCCCGATCAACTCTTTGGAGAGGTCGGCTCTTTCCATCCGTTCGCGCGAACCAAGGCCGGGCGGTCGTTCGACGATTCCAGGCTTTCGATCGAGGAGCGTTATACCAGCCGCGACCAATACCTCGGCAAGATCGCTCTCGCGGCCCGCGGTTTGGTCGCCGAGCGACTGATGCTCTCCGACGATCTCCCGGATCAGCTTGACACGGCGGCGGCCTTCTACGATTGGGCGACGAGCCCAAGCCGGAAATAGTCAGGCCACATCGTCCACGATCACGGTATCGCCGCGGATGACGAATCCGGTTCGTGCATCCGGAAGCGCCAGACGAATCGAAAAACACATGCCGCGCTCAATCGCAATGTCATGAGGCAACGGCTCGCTTGGTGCGGAAAAGACGGGCCACTCTCGAGCAGTCACTCCGATCCCGTTCCCAATCCCATACTCGTGAATGAGCGCGGCATTCGCCGGCCCCATCTCACGCTCGGCGATTCGGGCGAATTCACCAACCGAGCGGCCTGGGCGCAGATTCGAAATCATCGTTTGAAACTGCCGCTCTTGCGTTTCGTTCCAAAGGGCCTCGAAACTTTCCGACTCGACGGCGAAACTGCGAACCGCCTCGGACCAATAGCGCTCCCACGATGCGGCCATGTGGAAGATGACGGTTTCGCCGTTGCCGATCGCGAAATCCTCCGGGGGACGGAAGCTCCAGCCCTGCTCGCGCGGCCTCGCGATCAGTACGCGCACGTCTTCCGCACCCTGTACCCGAGCGTCATGTATCAGTCGCGCGGCAACCAGAGACTCGTTCGCGGCGCGGAAGCCCGTCGCTTCGAGGCTATCCAGGGCCCCGAGAATGATCCTCGACGCGCGCCGCACCCGGGCGATTTCGCGATCGGATTTCACGGCGCGGAGTTTATCGACAAACGCTTCCGCGTCGACCCGCTTTGCGCCCACGATGGCCGCCGATAGCTTCTGCCACTGATCGTAGGGCATCAGCCGACGGACTCCCGCGAAACCGAGTGTCGCGCCCAGCAGATCCTTCTCAGCGAGCGCCGCGCTGCAAGTTTCCGCGATGTCCCAGCAGGGCCGCAAATCTTCGATCCAGGTGGTCGCCTGCGCGGCCGCCTGTCCGCGCGTGGATCCCTGGAACATCAGCACGGGTTCGCCTTCACGCGGCAGGATCACCAGCGCCGCGAACGGCAGTTTCGTCGTGTAGTTGCTGATGTACGCCGGATATCCGCATTCATCCAGGCCGTTGCCGTAAAGCAGCAGCGCGTCCAGGCCGGATCGGGTCATCTCAGCGCGCAGGGCGTCGGCGCGGGTCCTGAATTCGCTCACCGGCATGCTCGCGGAGTCCCACACATCGCGGCCGAGCCTCAGCGTTGGTTGCAGTGTCTGCATCTTTAAGCCTCGTTCACGTAGAGCTTGGTCTCCGTGCGCGAGAGACGTTCCGCGCCGGACGCGCCCACCAGGTACGTTTCACCACACGCCAGGTATCCGGTCTCGGGCAGATATTGATTCGGGTGCACGACGACCACCTGATTTTCGAGCAGCGGCGAGGTGGTCTCCCGATCGAGGGTCGCTCCGGGCGCAACCGAACCTATGCCGAAACCGTGACCTCTGGTCCGCATATATGGCGGCTGGCAGTAGCGAGCATAACCGGCGCCGGAGAGAATGCCGTCGATCGTCGACGCGATAATGGATGCCGGCTCATGCGCCTTCACTCGGCCCACCGCCGCCAGCCAGGCCTCGATCAGCAAATCATACTTTTCGACCAGCACAGGGCTGGGTTCTCCAATCACGACCGTCCGGCAAAGCTGTATAAACTGGCCCTGGCAAACCGGAGTAATCTCGCCGATCACGATATCGCCGGGCGTGAGCCGGCGGTCGGTTGGATTTCGCAGCGCCGTGTTGTGCGAACCGGAACTCATCAGGATGAAATTGTCGTCGGCGCCTGCGCACCGCATGGCGTACTCCATCTCAGCCACCAACTCATACTCGCGGACGCCTACGCGAGAGAAGCGATGAAGCGCTTCGAACCCGATATCGGCGATTGCGGCGACTTTTCTCGCCAGCGCCAACTCTTCCGGCGACTTGGTGCGCGCAATGGTGTCGATGATATCATCCGCGGGCCGCACCTGGACCTGTTTGTAGAGGAGTTCGTACACCCAGTGCGGCATCTCCGACCCGCCCACGAGGCCCACCGTGCCATCGATACCCAAACTTTGAATCACAGTTCGCAGCGCTTCGGGAAAATCATTCGTGGCGCGAACGTCGCCGATCCAGCTCCGCCGCATCGCCCTCCGTGCGTCCCACGCCGGCTCCACCACCAGGACAACCTCGCCGGTGGGCGAGACGACGGCCGCATTGTTCGGACCCATGAGCGCAAAACCGGCGAAGTACTGAAGATAGCTTGCTCGCAGGATGTTGACGGTGCCGTTCGAATACACGATGAGGCCGCCGAGCCCTTGTTCCGCCATCAACCGAACGGCTTCGTCCAGCTTCTTCATGCGTGTGCCTCCCAGAGTTGCGGCATCGCGTCGCCCGCGTCCAGATTCCTCAGTTGCCGGACCACCGCTTCCGTCCCGCCGAGGGCCGTAAACTTTGAGGAAACCTCATCCCAGCTCAGCGGATTCTTTGCATCGCCGCGAGGATGCAGCACTTGATGGCGACGGCGCCGTCCGCCCGCGCGGATCTCTACCTTCGCCGGCCATGCTTCCGGGGTGTACTTTTCAAGATCCGGCGCGCGGCGGACACGCACCTTCGCCATCATACTTCGCACGGGCAGGCTCAGGAGCGGCGGAGTGCGGCGAATGTCCAGCAGCCGTTCGGGCGCCAGAAGCGCCAGCGCGATTTGGTACTGCACGCTCACAATCGAATCCATTCGCGACGCGACCGGTTCGGGGTGATCGATCACCCATCGCTGGGCCTCCGGAACGCTCACGACGATCTCTTCGATGGTCTGAGGTCTCAGTCCTTCCGAGGCGATGATCTCACGAACCGCTTCTACGGCAGCCAGCGCCTGGCGCGCAATCGGGTAGGGTTTCATTCCAATCTGATCGAACAACCAGGTTTCCCCAAGATGATCTGCCAATCGCTTCCTGGAAATCGCGACGCCGGCGATCCGGCCCGCGTATCGTTCCAGCAGGTCAGAAGCTCCCATCAGGCCCATCCGGGCGCCCGTGGCCCCAAGGACGCCGTTCGCAGCGGCCGCACCGAGGCTGAGCCAGCGCGACGAATCGGAACAGCGTGCGGGGGCGGAGGTTCCCGCCGCGAACGTGAGCGCGGTGGCCAACGCTCCGGAGGTTTGGTTCACGCTGAGATGGTAAGCCCGTGACGCTACCGCGGCAGCGCCGAACGCAGCCGCGAAATAGGTTGGCCATACCTTCTTCCGGAGAATCGCCGGACCGTCGATCGCATAGCCGAGGCGAATCAGCATTTCGTATCCTGCCGCCACGGCCGCGCAGAACTCTCCCCACGTGCGCAGCTCGTGCGCCGCTGCCAATGCGAACGCAACCGGAATCACCACCGATCCTGGCGTCGTGCACGAGCTCAGATGAATGTCATCGATCTCGGTCGAGCGAGCCGCGGCGCAAGCCGCGACAATAGCCGCATGCCGGCTCCCATCGCGCGCTGCCAGTTCGCCCATCGAGACGCCCTCCTCCAGCCGACACCCCGCCTGCAACGCGCCGAGTGTATCGATCACGTGCCGCTTCAGGCGATCGTGGCGAGCTTCCGGCAGCGCGGCGAGGTCCCGGCTCTGAACAAATTCCGCCAGCGCGGCGAGCGAATTCATCGCCGTGCGCGGGTGAGTTCCGCGCGGAGCTGCGCGGTGGCTTCGAGGTCCACCTCGATGCCCCCGGGCCGGAATACGACCCCGTACTGATCCCGCGCCGCCTCGCGCGAAACGTAGTCTTCGAGCACGTCCCACCGCACTTTCTCCGGATCGCGCAGCAGCGGATCGCCCCAACCGCCGCCGCCCGCGGTGGCGATAATCGCCTCCGTGCCCGCGGGGACCGGATGGCGAATCACGTCCACGTGTTGGAAGTTTGATTCGCCGGGTAAGCGCAAAAGGCCATCCGAAGGACGGGCGGGCTTGCCGCCGTTCACGCCCCACGGCGGAAAATCGTGCCGCCCGGTATCGGCGAGCGACCACGATCCTTCCACCAGGCCTTTCACTTCCGTTTCGAGCCCAAGACCTCCGCGATGCTGGCCGGCGCCCCCGGAGTCGCGCCGCAAGTCCCGGCGTGTGACGGTGATCGGCCAGCGCAGCTCCATTTTTTCGATCGGTGCGTTGTGCACGTCGCCCTGGCAGACCGACACGGCTGCGGATTCGCCGTCTTCGTAAGGCCGCGCTCCCCAACCGCCCCCTTCGATGCTCTGCGTGACGAAACGCTGCCCGGCGGCAGGATCGATGCCGAAAAATACGATGGTTCCTCCCAGTACTCCCATGTGCGCCGCCGGAATTTTGCCGGGCAGAATGGGTGCAAGCGCGAGGAAGATCGTATCCACAACGCTCGGTAAGGTCCGTCCCCACGACGCCATCGGCGCCGGGTGCCGAGCCATCATGTAGTTGCCCTCCTGGATTTCGATCTTCAACGCACGGAACGCGCCCTCGTTGACCGGATCGTTGGGCATCGTAATGGCTTTGTAGGCGATCAGCGGCGCGGCCAGCGTGCGCGCGTTCACCGGCTGGCGACGCTCCAGCGAACACCGCGTGAGATCGATGGTCATGTCGCTCCCTTGAATGGTGACCTTCGCGTGGATCCGAACCGGTTCGTTGTTGTCGAGCGCGTGGCCGCCAAACAGCGACTCGGCTTCGTAAACGCCATCCGGCAGGTGTTCCACGGCCGCGCGGCAGCGCGCCTCGGTCTGATCGAAGATGCGCTCGATTGCCTGCTCGACCACCGGACGATGATAGCGCTGGAGAATTTCCTCGAGGCGCCGCTCCGCTAAGCGGCAGGCGGCGATCTGCGACTTCAGGTCGCCCATGGACGAGGCAGGGAAGCGGATGTTATCGCGGATGATGCTCCATACTTTGTCGTCCAGCTTGCCTGCATCGTAGAGCTTGATCTGATCGAGCTGCAGTCCCTCGATCCACGGATCGAGCGCGTTATTTCCCGCGCCGAAGCCCGTGCTGACTCCGCCCACGTCGATCCAATGCGCTCGCGTCGCCGCGAAGGCGAACAGCCCGTTCGCGTCGAAGCACGGCGTGTAGATCATGATGTTGTTCAGATGCTGGCCCGCCACGCGCTGATGGTTGGTGATGATGACGTCGCCGGGGCGGAACCCGTCCAGACCGTAACGCTTCACGCCGTCCCGAATCACCACCCCCAGGTCGGCAACAAAGTGCGATACGCCGCCGGTGTTTTGCGCCAGCAATCGCCCGGCGGGGTCGAGCAGTCCGCAGCAATAGTCGCGGACTTCGTAGATCATCATGTTGTAGGAGGTGCGCTGGAGCACGTACGACATCTCGTTGGTGATCGCGGGCAGCACGTTCCGGATCACTTCCAGTGTCACGACGTCGAGAGCAGGGGCGATCGTCATCTTAGGATTCTCGAAGGTGAATCACCAGTTCGCCGTTCGCCGCCACGTCAGCGCGGTCGCCTGGGAACAGCGCCGTCGTGCTCGCGTATTCCTGGATGATCGCCGGTCCGGCCACCTGAGCGCCCGACTGAAGAAGGGCTCGCTGATAGACGGTGCAGTCCCTGACTTGAGACGCGTCTTCGAGGACCACGGGACGTCTGCTGATCTTATGTTCACCAGCCGGGGGCGCCTGCGCTTTGAGCGGCTGCCGACAATCGCGACGAGCCATCGCGGTGAGCCGGACGCTCACCAGTTCGAGAGCCTGCGCCGGGTCATGGTAGCCGAATTGTCGCTGGTGGACTTCGTTGAAAGACGCCCACATCGTCTCGGCGTAGGAAGCGCCGAATTGCTCGGGAAGGACCGGGATCGGGATGGAGAAGTCCTGACCGGCATAGCGCACTTCGACGAAATGGCGGAAAATCGTGCGGGCTTCATCCACCTGCTCTCCCCTCAGCCGCTCGTCCGCCAGGCTCTCCAGTTCGCGGACGATGTTCCGCAGTTCATCGAAGTCCGCTCGATCCAGCGCCCTATAGTATGTGCGGACATAGTCGTGCCTTAGGTCCGCCATCAGCATTCCGGCCGCCGAAAACTGACCGGGGAAGGTGGGCACGATCACGGTCGGAATGTGGAGAATCCGCGCTACTTCCATCGCGTGCAACGGGCCTGCGCCTCCGAATGCGACCATCGCAAAATCACGCGGGTCGTAGCCTCGCTCCACCGAAACCTGGCGAACGGCGAGAGACATGTTCAGCACGGCGATCTTTACGATCGCGAGCGCTGCCTCGATCTCCGATAAGCCGAGCGGCTCCGCGATGCGGGTGCGGATCGCGGTTTTGGCCGCGTCGACGTCCAGCAGCATCTCCCCGCCGAGGAATCCGCGAGGATCCAGACGCCCGAGCACCAGATTCGCGTCGGTGACCGTCGGCTCGGTCCCGCCTTTTCCATAACACGCCGGACCGGGCTCGGCCGCGGCGCTCACCGGCCCGACCCGCAACGAACCCACTTCGTCCACGCGAGCGATGCTTCCGCCGCCCGAGCCGACCTCGACCGCGTCCACCACCGGCAGCATCATCGGATGACCTTCGGCGTAGCCTCCAATGTGATAGCCGTGCGACATGGTAGGCTCGCCGTCGCGAATCAGGTTGGTCTTCGCGGTAGTTCCGCCCATATCGAATCCGATCACGCTCCGATATCCCAAGCTACACGCCACCCGGGCCGCCGCGATGAACCCGCCGACAGGTCCCGATTCGAGCATCGCCACCGGAAGCAACTTCGCTGTGGACGGCGCCATCACTCCGCCGTTCGATTGCATGATCAGGAGGCTGCCGCCGAATCCGTGGCCGCCCAGCATCCGCTCCAGTCCGTCCAGGTAGGCGCGCACCGTTGGACCGATGTAGGCATTGAGAACGCTGGTGGACATCCGCTCGTATTCGCCGTATTCACGCAGAATCTCGTGCGACAGCGTGATGTATGCGCCAGGCGTAATCTGCTCCAGAAGCTGGCCCATCTGCTTTTCGTGGTCGGGATTGCTCCAGGAGTGCAGGAAACAGACTGCCACCGCGTCCACGCCGGCCCCAACCAGTCCGGCCGAAGCCAGGCGCTTGGCCACGTCCAGGGCTTGTTCGTGATCGAACGGGACCCGCACCGCGCCGTCGGGTCCCATACGTTCGTCGACTTCGAAGGTCAAATGACGCGGCACCAGCGGCTCGGGCCGCTTGAACCAGATGTTGTACGCCTCGGGCCTGTTCCCGCGTCCGATCTTGTAGACATCGCGCGTTCCGCGCGTGACCACCAGCGCAGTACTCGCGC
>DATHCE010000051.1:0-8224 GCA_035319685.1 Bryobacteraceae bacterium
ACTCAGAGAGGAATGATCGAAAACGCGAGCCTCACATGGGCCGCCAGCCAGCGGTACCGGCCCTCAGTTAGATCGTCCTCGAATCATTGGCGGCCGGAAACGCACGGCGATAAGTCCGAGAGCCCCGAGAGCCCCGGCCGCCGGCAACGCCGACAACCGTAGTGTCTTTCGAGCGCACAGCGCAGCGTTGTGCGCGATCCAAAAAAGACCGCACAGCGAAGCGTTGTGCGCGATTCAAACAACGTCTCATGACCCACGCCCTGTGCGCCAAATCACCCACAATGCTATTGCAATTCATCTCAACATATATCATAATCTCCATAGGCAATAGGATTATGGCCGCCGTTGAGACCTTAGCTGAACCACAGGTCATTGAACAGGAATACGATAGCACTGTTCGTGCGGATATCGAATCGTTTCGCCGGAGCTCTGCGGATTTCCTCGCGGGACGCCTCACCGACGATGGGTTCCGCCCGCATCGTCTCAGGCGCGGCGTCTACGGACAGCGCCAGCCCGGCGTGCAGATGATCCGCACCAAGGTTCCCGGAGGACTGTTAACCGCAGCCCAAATGCGCCAGCTTGCGCGCATCGCCGACGAGTTCGGCGGAGGCAAAGGCCACCTGACTACGCGTCAGAACATGCAGTTTCATTTTGTCCCGCTCACCCGCGTGCCGGATCTGCTGCACCTGCTCGCCGACGTCCGCCTCACCACGCGCGAGGCCTGCTACAACACGGTGCGCAACGTGACCGCGTGTCCGCTTTCCGGCCTGCACCCGCAAGAGCCTTTCGATGTGCAGCCCTATGCGCGGCGGCTCGCCTTCGCGTTTCTGCACAAGGAGCTGACCGATAATCTTCCGCGCAAATTCAAAGTCGCGTTTTCCGGATGCCCGGACGATTGCATGGCGACCGCGATCAACGATGTGGGTCTGCGGGCGGTCATTCGTGACGGCGAGCGTGGCTTCCGGATGACAGTAGCCGGCGGGCTTGGGCCATTGCCGGTCGAGGCCAGGCTGCTCGACGAATTCGTCCCCGCCGAGCGGATCGTGAATCGCGTGGAGGCCGTCATTCGCGTTTTCAACCGCCACGGAAACCGCAACAACAAGAACAAAGCGCGGCTGAAATTCGTTCTTCGCGAGCGCGGTTTCGATTGGTTGAAAGACGCGATCGATGAGGAATACGCCGATATCCTGGCCAATGGCGGCATTTCGATGCCGGTGCAGGTTCCGGAATGGTTCGGTGGTTTTCAGCCGGTCCCACCACCGCGCGGCAGCGGCGACCTTTTGCCGGTTTTTGAGCCGTCCTCGGAAGCCTATCGAGCCTGGCGCGAAACCAACACGCAGCCGCAAAAACAGGCGGGCTATACCATCGTGACGGTGCGAGTTCCACAAGGAAATCTGACCGGCGATCACATGCGAGGCCTTGCGGATCTGTCCGAGCAGGCAGGCGACGGGTCCTTGCGTTTCACGATGAATCAGAACGTCGTTTTGGCGTACGTCCCGAACGGCGCCGTGAAGCGGGTTTACTCGGCGCTCGGAAGTTTGGGACTCAACGAAACCGGGGCTGACGAAATCCGCGACATCGTTACCTGTCCCGGCGCGTATAGCTGCAATTTGGGAATTACCAAGACGATGGGTCTCGGCGCGGCGCTCGAAACGGTGGTCGCCAAGGAAACCGACTGGGGCGTCCGGAAATTGAAGATCAACGCCAGCGGGTGTCCGAACTCGTGCGGCCAGCATTGGATCGCCGACATCGGATTTTACGGCAATGCGCGCAAGATCGAGGGCAGGGAAGTTCCCTATTATCTGATGCTGCTCGGCGGGACGGACAACCAGTTCGGACTGGCGATCCAGAGCCTGCCGGCGCGGCTTGCTCCCGTCGCCTTAGAACGCGTCCTGAAGCATTTCAAAGCGAATCGCGAGGCGGGCGAATCCTTCCGCGCTTACGTTCTGCGCTACAAGGTGGAGACGTTCCGGAAGCTCACCGCGGATCTCGCTAAGCCGGCGGAATTGTTCCCGGAAATGTATCAGGATTGGGGCGACGAAGTCGACTATTCGCTCGAGTTGGGCCGCGGGGAGTGCGCAGCCTGAAACCCCGCCTTCACAGGGCGCGGCTTTCGATATCGTGAAAGCCCCGCCGTGACGAGTCTGTGTGAAAAGAGCGATTTTTACTCCCGGCATGACTGCCGGGGCTTGCTCAGCCCTGCCAGTGACACAGGGCGCGGAACGGCGGGGCTGTAACTTACCGGCTCTTGCTACTCTTCGCCGTCTGGATTCTCGCCGGGTCGGCGGAGATGTTCGTCGCAGCGGCCATGGCCGGAATGGTCACAGAATTATCGACCAGCTGCGCCATATCCTGCACCGGCAATCCTTCGGCTTCCTTGGCGAAACGGAGCGCGCGGGCGCTGTCGTCGAAGTCGATGCGAATCCAGTCGCCGCCGCGAACCTGATCGGTCGCGATGAGGTTCGACATCGGCTGGACCAACAGGCGTTCGATGGCGCGTTTCAGGTGACGGGCACCGTATTTCATGTCGGTACCTTCTTCCAGCAGGAAATTTTTGCCGGAATCGGACAACGTGAATACGAACGCTCGATCGCATGTCGTGTTGAAAATCCGCTGCTGAACTAAATTTAATTCGATCTCCAGGATCTTCTTCAACTGCTCGGTGCCGAGCGGCTGGAAGGTCACGATCTTGTCGAGCCGGTTCATGAACTCCGGCGTGAATTTGCGGCGGGCGGCTTCGAGGCCGCTGCGGGCGATCTTGCCGGTGGTCTTTTCGTCCATCTCGCCATTGGAGGTCTTCTCGCGGACTTCGCGCACGTTGAAGCCCAGCTTCG
This sequence comes from Bryobacteraceae bacterium, assembly GCA_035319685.1. Lineage (GTDB taxonomy): Bacteria > Acidobacteriota > Terriglobia > Bryobacterales > Bryobacteraceae > Palsa-187. The sequence goes on from DATHCE010000051.1 coordinate 2,835, forward strand.
GGCTCATGATGTTGCTCATCTCGTTCGCGCCGAGATTGCTGGTCATGAAAATCATGGCGCGCGAAAAATCCACTTTGCGGTTGTCGCCGAGGGTCAGCGTCGCTTTGTCCAGAATCCCCAACAGAAGGTTCCACAGCGAGTCGGAAGCCTTCTCGATCTCGTCGAACAACACGAAGCTCACCTTCATCGAATCGGTGTGATACTGATTGAGCACTTCCTGAGACAGCAGCGGATGCGTTTCGCGATGGCCCAGGTATCCGGGAGGCGAGCCGATCAGTTTTGCGATTTCGTGGCTGTGCTGGAACTCGGCGCAATCGATTTTGATGACGGCGCGCGGATTTTTCAGCAGCGCTTCGGCAGTCGCTTCGACGATTCGGGTTTTTCCTGAACCGGTTGGCCCGAGGAATAGGAAATTCCCTATAGGACGGCCAGGAGCGTTCATCCCGGTCAGATTCATTTGATAAATGTTCACGATCTGCTCGATCGCCTCATCTTGACCGATGATCATGCGTCGCAGATTCGTCTCTAGCGACATGGCGTCGCGTCCAGTCTTTGCCGGATCCAGTGGGATGTTTAGCCGTACCATTTTCTCCACCGCCTTTCTCGGACCTCTCTGGGCCGGCTGCCTTCCGGCCCGCTTCATCAAACTCTCAGGCAACCCAACTGCCATTTCTCTCGATGCTCCCTGATGCCGCTCGATTCGACGGCGTCACCTATCTCTTCGGTAAGGATGGGCGAACTTCTAGGCGACTTATTAGTGTTCGCGCCGGTGTTCGAAGCAGCATGCCAACGATTTCCGCAATATCCTCCGGCCATATTTTCCAATCGCGGCCCTGTTCCGCGCCCGGGCTGAATTCCGTGGCGACACTGCCGGGCATGATGTAACTGACCCGGACATTCCGATACCGCGTATCGAGCATCATCGCCTCACTGAAACCGGTCAGCGCGAACTTCGATGCGTTGTACGCCGCGCCGCCCGGAAAAGCGTTTTTTCCAGCCAGGCTACTAATATTGATGATGTATCCCGCCCCCCTTGATTCAAATCGGGACAGGGCCTCCCGGCAACAATAAAATACTCCCGTGAGATTGGTTTCGATCGTATACAGCCAATCCTGTACCGTCAGTTCCCAAATGGGACGAAATACGCCAACGCCTGCATTGTTGACCAGCACGTCGAGACCACCAAACTGCGCGTCTGCAAACTGAAACAGCTCGCCTACATCCGCGTTGCTCCTAACATCGGCTGCTTTGCCGGTGACTTTACCGCCGGTTTCCGATTGCAACTCGGCGACGGCGCGGTCTACGAAATTTTGACTGCGCCCGCAGATGACCACCGAGGCTCCGTCTTCTAAAAGGGTTTTGGCGATGGCGCGTCCGATGCCGCGGGTCCCGCCGGTGACCAGACAGATTTTCCCACTGAGTTTTTCCATGATTTCATCCTACGCGCATCGCGGCGGTCGTCCCCGCTTTCATCATCTGTTCAACCGGCGCAAGTTGTTATCGCTTGCGCAAGCGAGACGGGCGCACCTCGTTCGGCTATGGCGGGCATATTTTTGTTAATCTCGGAGATAGGAGCAACGAACTACACATTCCCGTATCAAATATTCCCGAAATCTGTAACGAAGGGCTGGATTTTCTCAGATAAGTGCTGTAATATCAATCAAAAGCTTCGCGTTTGGCGTGGTTCCAGACGTGCTATGAAGCGGTTGGGGTCGTGTATTTCTACAACGAGTCGCGCAGATGAAGGAGCTGAAGCAACAACTCGTCAGCGCTCTTCTGGTGATCGTCACCGTTGCGGCGGTGATTGCCGCGGCGATCAATTTTCAACAGCAGAGCCGCTATCATCTGCCCGACGATGGGGTCACCTGGATCGACCAGATCCATGGCGACACCAACCGCGTGGTGGCGGCCTACGTCGCGCCGGGCAGCGCGGGTGAGAAGGCCGGGATTCATACCGGCGACGCGCTGGTTTCTATTGAGGGCGTGCCGATCGAGCACGCCGTCGACGCCACCGAGATCCTGGCGCGGCTGGGTTCCTGGAAAAAGGCCGAGTACAAAATCCTGCACGGCGGCGTCGAGGTTCCGGCCAACGTGATTGTCGCCGAATCCGAGCGCGACTCGACCATTTTTTACCTGTACGCGGTGGGCGCCGTGTACCTGGCGATCGGGTTCTTCGTCTATCTGCGGCGCCGCACCGCATCGCGCTGGCTGCACTTCTTTTTGCTGTGCCTGGCGAGCTTCGTCATGTCGACGTTCCACTACTCGGGCAAGCTGAACACGTTCGACAAGGTCATTTACCTGGGCAACGTGATTGCCGGGTATCTGGCGCCGACCTTGTTCCTGCATTTCTGCCTGGTGTTTCCGGAGCCGCAGAAGTGGGTTCGCAAGCGCGGGATGGTTGCTCTGGCGTATCTGCCCGCGGCGGTGCTGCTGGCGATCCAGTTGGCGGTAGTGGAAGGATGGGTGCGAACGGCCGCGCCGATCATCGAGATGCGCTGGCTGCTCGACCGCGTGTGGCTGACGTTTCTGTGCGCGATGTACGTGGCGGGAGGATTCGTGCTCGGGTTCCAGCGCCGCCACGCGGACGATCCGGTGGTGCGGCGGCAGTTGACCTGGCTGCGCAACGGCGCGCTGGCCGGCATCCTGCCGTTCGCGGTGGTTTACGCGGTGCCGTATCTGCTGGGCGTGGCTCCCAATCACGCCATGAACCTGGCGGTGCTGTCGCTGCCGCTGATTCCGCTGACCTGGGCGTATGCGATTCTGCGCTACCGGTTGATGGACGTCGACATCATTTTCCAGGAAGGCTACGTCTACACGCTCGCTACGCTCGCCGTGCTGGGGATTTTCTACGCGCTGATTTTTTCGGTGCCGCACGCGGGCGAAATGAGCGGAACGGCGATGGTGGCGCTGATGCTGATCGCGGCGTTCATCTTCCAGCCGATCCGCAACTGGGTGCAGGAGCAGCTCGACCGGTATTACTTCTATAAGGACCGCTACGATTACCGGCGCACGCTGATCGAATTCGCGCGCGAGCTGGGATCGCCGACGGATTTAGACGGGATGCTGGAGACCGTGGCGGACCGGCTGATCCGCACTCTGGGTATCCGTCACGTCGCGTTTTTCGTGTGGGACGAAGCGCAGGAAACCTTCCGCCTGGAACTGGCGAGCAATCGGGGCGGCAAGCAAACCGAAAACGTTCCCTACGGCCTCGATTTGAGTTTTCTCAAGCCGAGTTTGGGCAAACCGTACCTGTTTTTCGAGCGCACCCGGCATTCGATCGACGTGGTTTCGCACGAGATGCCGGCTTCGGTCCGGCGGTCGATCGCGGAGCTGGAGCTGACCTATTATCTGCCGTGCTCGGCGCGCGGGCGGACCATCGCGTACCTGGGCGTGAGCCGTACCGACTCCGGGGACTTTCTGTCGAGCGACGATGTGGAATTGCTGGTCACGCTTTCCGGCTACGTCGGCATCGCCATCGACAACGCGATGCTGTACCGTTCGCTTGCGCGCAAGGCGGAGGAATACGAGCGGCTGAAGGAATTTTCGGAAAATATTGTGGAGTCGATCAACGTCGGGATCCTGGCCGCGGACCTGGAAGATCGCGTGGGAAGCTGGAATTCGCAGATCGAAAAACTGACCGGAATTTCGCGCGACCGCGCGGTGGGCTGCCCGTTGCGCGAGCTGCTTCCGGCGGACTTATGCGATCAGTTGGATCAGGCGCGCGCGGATTCCGGAATCCACAACATCTATAAATATCTGCTGGCGGGCGAAGGGCGCGGCGCGACGCTGAACATCGCGGTGGCGCCGCTGGTATCGCGGGATGGCGACCGGATCGGGCGGCTGATCATCTTCGACGATATTACGGATCGCGCGGAGCTCGAGCGGCGCCTGGTGCAGGCCGATAAGCTGAGCTCGATCGGGCTGCTGGCGGCGGGCGTGGCGCATGAAGTGAATACGCCGCTCGCGGTGATTTCCACTTACGCGCAGATGCTCGCGAAACAGATTTCGGGGGACGCGCAGAAGGCGCCGCTGCTCGAAAAAATCGCGCGGCAGACCTTCCGGGCGAGCGAGATCGTCAACTCGCTGCTGAATTTTTCGCGCACCTCGCCGACCGAATTCGTCAGCGTCGATCTGAACAAGACGATTCGCGAGACGGTGACGCTGCTGGAGCACCAGATGGCGAAGGCGTCGGTGGAAATCCGGCTTTCACTCGACCATGATTTGCCGAAAATCAAGGGAAATCCCGGGAAATTGCAGCAGGTATTTCTCAATTTATTCCTGAATGCGCGGGATGCGATGGAAGCGGGCGGGGTGCTGGCACTCGCCACTTCGGCGCACGAGGGACGCGTCAATGTAACCGTCGCCGACTCGGGCGCGGGCATCGCGCAGGAAAACCTGGCCAAGATTTTCGATCCGTTTTTCACCACCAAAGGGGCGCGCAAAGGCACCGGGCTGGGGCTTTCGGTGAGCTACGGGATCGTGCGGGAGCACGGGGGCGATATCGAGGTCGCCAGCCATCTCGGAGCGGGAACCAGGTTCCATCTCTCGTTCCCCGAGTCGGCGCCGGCGCGCAAAACCGGCCCGGTGCTGGTAGAACCCGTTTCAGCGCCGATGGCGCCGCACATGCCGGCTGCCGCGAATGTACCGGCGAATATCCCGGCGAATGTGCCGGCGGCCGGGCCCGTAAGCGCACCCGCGAGCGCCACGGCCAGCTCGAGGGTGCAGAGCGTGGCGCAATCCGATAGGCTAATGTCTTGATGGCCGATGTAGCCGCACAACCCCCTGCCGACACTTCTCTCGCCGAGCCGCGGCGCGGCCGGATTTTAGTGGTCGACGATGAACCGGATATCCGCGAGAGCCTGGAAGCGCTGCTGGCGCAAGAAAATTACCGGGTCGAGCTCGCCAGCAATGCCGCCGAAGGGCTGAAAAAGTTTGAAACATTTTCCTATGATCTGGTTCTTTTAGACCTGATGATGCCGGACCGCAGCGGCATGGAAGTGCTCGACGACATCCGCGCGCGGGACCAGGAGACGCCGGTGTTTCTGATCACGGCGTACGGCTCGATTCAGGTGGCCGTGGATGCGCTGAAGCGGGGCGCGAGCGATTATTTCCCGAAGCCGTGGGACAACGAAAAACTGCTGATCGAGATCGAGCGCATGATCTCGAAGCGGCGCCTGGAACGCGAAAATCTGGAGCTGAAGCGCGCGCTGAAGCAACGCTACAGTTTTCCGAACATCGTCGGAAAAAGCGAGCGCATGCTCAAGATCCTGGACCTGGTGGCGCAGGTGGCGGCGAGCCGCGCGACCATTCTGATCACGGGCGAAACGGGAACGGGAAAAGAGCTGATCGCCAATGCGATTCACGCGCATTCCTCGCGCGCCGAGCATCCC
>DATHCE010000052.1:0-5870 GCA_035319685.1 Bryobacteraceae bacterium
TGTCGTCGGGGGAGTCGCGATACTCGACCTGTGCTACCAGGAGGATTCGCAAGCCGAAGTTGACATGAATTTGGTGATGACCGGCTCGGGCCGTTTCGTCGAGCTTCAGGCCACCGCAGAGAAAACCGCCTTCGACGACGCGCAGCTGGCGTCGCTGCTCTCGCTCGGCCGGCGCGGAGTCGAAGATTTGATCGCCATGCAGAGGCAGTTCGAAACGGCGTGATTCTCCACTGCGCGACGTCCAATCCCGGCAAGCTGCGGGAGTTTCAGTCCGCCGCGCCGCAGTTTGAAATCCGCGCAATCTCGCTTCCCGCGCCCGAAGAGCACGGCCAGACGTTCGAGGAAGCCGCCACGGAAAAAGCGCTGTATTACGGCGCCAAGATCGACGGATATCTGTTCGCCGATGATTCGGGGCTGGAAGTAGACGCGCTCGGCGGCGCGCCCGGCGTGCGCTCGGCGCGATTCGCGGGTCCCAACGCGACCGACTCGGAAAACAACGCACGGCTGCTCGAAAAGTTGCGCGGCGTCGAAAATCGCGCCGCGCGATTCGTCTGCGTCGTCGCGCTGGTTCACAACGGAAAACTGGTTCGCACGTTTCGAGGATCGGTCGAAGGCCGCATTCTCGACGCTCCCCGCGGTGCGGATGGCTTCGGATACGATCCCTTATTTTACTTTGAACCGTTCGGCTGCACTTTCGGCGAGGCCACCCATGATCAGAAAATGCAGGTGAGCCATCGCGGCCAGGCCTTGCGCGCGATGTTCACTTTTCTCGATAGCGGAAAAACCCGAGCATCGTCTTTGCATCCTTGATTTTTCCGCCCCGGATCCAATTCTTCAATTCACGCGGCGTGAACCACCGCATCTCGATGCGCTCGTCTTCCATCGGCTTCGATTCGCCCTGCGCCAATTCCGTTGCCAGGAAAATCGTCATCTTCTCGGCGAGAAATCCCGGACTCGGATAAAATTCAGCCATCTTTTTCCACTTCTTTGCGTGCAAGCCGGTCTCCTCGGCCAGTTCGCGCTTTGCCGCTTTGAGCGGCGTTTCGCCTTCGTCTATGCGCCCGGCAGGCAGCTCCCATAAATATTGCCGGGCCGGAAGGCGATACTGACGGACCAATAATATTCGCCCGCGATGGTCGACTGGCATCATTACCGCCGAGCCAGCGTGCCGCACGATGGCGCGCTTGATCTCAAACCCGTCCGGATCAACCGCGCGGTCGAGCGTCACGCGAAAAATCGGAGTGCGAGTAATTTCGGTGGAAGAAATGAGTTTCATTTTCTTGTTTTAAGGATTTGCTCGAAAGCGCTCAGGGATTGCGTGTTCAACACGTCGCCCGCTTCGAGCCAACCGCGCCGCGCCATGGTTACTCCGTAGCCCATATTGGCAAGGTGTTTGGGATGATGCGCGTCGGTGGAGATGACAAAGCTGCAACCCTTTGCTTTCGCCGCGCGCACCAGCGCCGCGGATAAATCCAGCCGCTCCGGACTCGCATTGATTTCCAGATACACGCTGCGCCGCGCCGCTTCGGCGAATACCAGATCCACATCGAACGGAAACGGCTCGCGATGCAGCAGAATGCGTCCCGTCGGATGCCCCAACGCGCGTAAATACGGGCATTCGAGGGCGCGCATCAACCGGTCCGTCATCTCCGCCGCTTCCAGATTCATGTAGCTGTGCACGCTTCCGATGACGAAATCGAGTTCGGCCAGCGCGCCGGTTTCCAGATCCATCGCGCCGTCGCGGCGGATGTCGCATTCGAGGCCCGAAAACACCCGCAGCCCGAAATGTTTCTGATCCATTTCGCGCACCTGATGCGCGAACGCGACCGCCCGCTTCTCGTCGAGGCCGTTCGCCATCGCCAGCGCTTTCGAATGATCCGTAATCGCGATGTATTCGTAGCCCAGCGCGGCCGCGGCCTGCGCCATCTCGTCGAGCGTCGCGCGGCCATCCGTCTCGGTCGTGTGCATGTGGAGATCGCCGCGAATATCGGCCGCTTCAATCAACGTGGGCAGGGCCCCTGCCGCCGCCGCTTCAATCTCGCCCGAATTTTCGCGCAACTCCGGCGGAATCCAGGCGAGGCCGAGCTTTTCGTAAATCTCTTCCTCGGTCGCGCCCGCCACGCGCTCGCCGGTGTCGACCCGCGCGAGCGAATATTCGCTGAGCGTAAAGCCGAGCTTCAGCGCCCGCTGCCGCAGCGCGACGTTGTGATCTTTGCTGCCGGTGAAATATTGCAGCGCCGCGCCGTAGCTCTCCGCGGGCAGCGCGCGCAAGTCCACCTGCAAGTCTTCGTGACCGTACAGGATGCTCGCCTTGTTCCCACCTTTGCCGAGGACTTCGTGCACCTTGGGAAGCGCGACAAATTTTTCCAGCGCATCGGCCGCGCCCGGACCCGTCACCAGCAAATCCAGGTCGCCGACGGTTTCCTTTCCGCGCCGCAAACTGCCCGCGGGGGTGATCGTTTCGACTCCCGGAACCGATTTGAGAAATCCGCTCAGCTCCTCGGCGACGCCCCGCGCGAAACTCAGCAGGAATCGCCCGGCCCGCTGCCGGTACGATGCGATCGAGCGCAGCAGTTTCTCTTCGAGCTTAGCGCCCATGCGCGGCAGTTCGCGCAATTTTTGTTCGCGGCACAGCCGCTCCAGATCATCGATGGTCGCGCAGCGATACGTTTCAAACAACAGCCGGATGCTTTTCGGCCCCAATCCCTGGATCTTCAAAAGCTCCAGCGCGCCCGACGGATACTTCTCGAGCATCTCGTCGCGCCGCTCGAAACTGCCCCGCTGTTCAATCTCCGCGAGCACCGCGGCGATGCCTTTGCCGATGCCGGCAATGTCGGTGACTTTCTGCGCCGGGTCCTTGAGAATCGCCGAAATCTGCTCCGGATAACCCTCGATCACCCCCGCGGCGTTGCGATACGAACGAATCCGAAACGAATCTTCTCCGGCAATCTCCATGAGGTCGGCAGTCTCATTCAACAGGCGTGCAATCGCGCGATTCTCCATTGGCTGATTCGATTGTAGCTTTGACTCCGCGACGCCGCCCGGTGGTGCACTAAATGCGCCGGTCGCCTGCTACAATGAGTGACGTACCTTTTCCGAAATCAACCTATGGTAAGACCGTGGTTACAACGGCACACTACCGTGCCGGCCGTGTCCAGTTCCCCTTCAGCCGACGGGGCGGCGGGTTCATGAGCGGTTATCTCGAGCTCACCAAACCACGCATCACCGTTTTCATTTTGATGAGCACGGCGATCGGCTTTCTGTGCGGCCTGCACAACTCCGGCGGATGGACGGTGTGGACGCTCGTTCACGCGCTCGCCGGCACCGGGCTGATCGCCAGCGGAACCGCCGCGCTCAACATGTGGTATGAGCGCGAAGCCGACGCCAAGATGAATCGCACCAAGGCGCGGCCGATCCCCTCCGGACGCATCCAGCCGGGCCGTGCGTTCCTGTTCGGAGTGTTTCTTTCCGTCGCCGGATTTGCCGAGCTGTGGGCCGGCGCGAACCTGCTCACGGGCCTGCTCGGATTGTTCACCATGCTCAGCTATCTGTGCGTGTACACTCCGCTCAAGCAGCGGTCGCCGCATTCGACCACCATTGGCGCGATCCCCGGCGCGATGCCGCCGCTGATCGGCTACGCGGCGGCGTGCGGGAAACTCACCACCGAAGCCTGGATTCTTTACGCCATTCTGTTCCTGTGGCAATTTCCCCATTTTTACGCGATCGCGTGGATGTACCGCGAGGATTATGAGCGCGCCGGCATCCGCATGCTCCCCGTGGTCGAGCCCGACGGCGAATCGACGGCGCGCCGCATTCTGTTGTTTTCGCTGGTCCTGATTCCGATCAGCCTGGTGCCCAAATTCATCGCGATGGCGGGCAATTTATATTTATTCGGCGCACTCGCGCTCGGTCTGATGTTCCTCTATGCCGGCGCCAGAGTCGCGTCCAACCGCACTCGTTTACGCGCCCGCGGCGTGCTGCTCGCCAGCGTGGTTTACCTCCCCTTGCTTTATGGTCTCCTGGTCCTCGATCACCCTTGGCTTTAGCCTCGCGCTGGCCGGTTTTTCGCTCACCGGTTGCGCAGCGAAGCGAAGCCTGCCCTCCTATTCTTCGGTTCCCGATTTCACCTTGACCGATCAGACCGGCGCGGCCTTCGACAGCGCGTCCGAGCTCAAAGGCTCGGTCTGGATTGCCGATTTCATTTACACTACCTGTCCCGGCCCGTGCCCGCGAATGAGTTCGCAGATGCATCAGGTGCAAACAGCCCTTTCGGGACTGAGCGGCTTTCACCTGGTTTCCTTCACCGTGGATCCCGAGCACGACACTCCGCCGGTGCTTGAGAAATATTCCAAACTGTTTCTCGCGCAGCCCGGCACCTGGTTCTTCCTCACCGGACCGCAGCCCGTTTTGCAGCATCTGTGCCGGGACGTTTTTCTGCTCGGCGATGTCGACGGCACCCTCCAGCATTCGACGCGGTTTATGTTGGTCGACCGTACCTCGAAGGTGCGCGGATTCTATCTCACCGAGGAGCCCGACGCGATCTCCCGCCTGATCACGGATGCCAAAGGCCTGCTCCAGGAGCGGGGTTGATTGGTCCCGTGATCGGCATCCGCGACCTTCCCCTGGTCGACGCGACGTTGAACGGAACCGCGGCGATTCTTCTCACCACCGGATTTTTTCTGATTCGCAGCGGCCGCAAAATCGCGCACCAACGCGTGATGATCTCCGCCTTCTGCGTCTCCATCGTCTTCCTGATTTGCTACCTGGTCTACCACGCGCACGTCGGCTCCGTGCATTACCCGCATACCGGCATTTTGCGGACGGTTTACTTGAGCATCCTGTTCACCCATACCGCGCTCGCCGCTACCGTGCCCGTGCTCGCGATCATCACCTTGCGCCGCGGGTTGAAGCGCCGGTTCCCGCGCCATCGCGCCATCGCCCGCTGGACTTTTCCCATCTGGCTCTACGTCAGCGTCACCGGCGTGGTCGTGTACGTGATGCTGTATCGATTTTGAGGACCGGCCTGATGCAGGCGACTTGCAACTTTGAGGACCGACGCCTGATGCAGGCGACTTGCAACGCGACAAAACTATGACGATTGCCGCCATGTAAACCGCCCATAATCGAGGTATGAGTGGGGATCCGGTTATTATTCAGGGCGGAATGGGAGTTGCGGTTTCGAATTTCCGCCTGGCGCGCGAGGTTTCCAGGCTCGGGCATCTCGGCGTGGTTTCGGGAACGGTGCTCGATCAGGTTTTCGTCCGCCGGTTGCAGGATGGCGATGGCGATGGCGAGATGCGCTTCGCGCTCGATCATTTTCCCTTCGCCGAAATGGCGCGGCGGGCGCTCGACCGCTTCTATATTCCCGGCGGCAAGCCTGCCAGAGCGCCGTACATTCGTTTGCCGCAGCACACCAAGACCGACGATCGGGAATTGCGCGAGCTCTGCATTCTCTCGAATTTCGTCGAAGTTTTTCTCGCGCGGCGCGGCCATTCGAATCCCGTCGGAGTGAACTATCTCGAGAAAGTCCAGATCCCGCATCTGCCTTCGATTTACGGCGCGATGCTCGCCGGCGCCGGTTACGTATTGATGGGAGCGGGCATACCGGTGAAGATTCCGGGCGTGCTCGACGCATTCGTGAATCATCAACCCGCCACGTATCCGCTACATGTCTCGGGCGCACTCGACGGCGACGACGTCACCATGACGTTCGATCCGCGGGATTACGTGCCCGTGGATCTTCCGCCGCTCGAACGTCCGAAATTTCTCGCCATCATTTCCTCGAATGTGCTGGCCGCGACCATGGTGAAAAAATCCAACGGCCGCGTCGACGGATTCGTCATCGAAGGACCCGCCGCCGGCGGCCACAA
>DATHCE010000053.1:0-27796 GCA_035319685.1 Bryobacteraceae bacterium
ACGGGTCAGAACACACCGGGACAAAACACACCAGGTCAAAACACACCAGGTCAAAACCCACCGGGTCAAAACCTGCCGGGTCAAAACCTGCCGGGTCAAAACATGCCGGGTCAAAACATGCCGGGTCAAAAGCAGTAGGGATCGAGGGGAACGAATGTCACAAGCACTTACATCCCATGCCAAGGTCGCGGATCATCCGCGGCCGGGAAAAAATTACCTCAACGCGCAGAAAGGCATCTGGAGCTGGATGACCACGATCGATCACAAGCGGATCGGCGTGATGTATCTGGTCGGCGTGCTGTCGGCGTTTTTGATCGGCGGGTTGTTCGCGCTGATGGTGCGGCTGACGCTGTTGAACGCCAAGCACATGTTGTTCGGTCACGTGCTGGTGACGGCGGAAACCTACAATCGCCTGTTCACGCTGCACGGCGCCATCATGGTATTTCTGTTTATCATTCCTTCGGTGCCGGCGGCGCTCGGAAATTTCGTGTTACCGCTGATGCTGGGCGCCAAGGACGTCGCCTTTCCCCGATTGAATCTGGCGAGCTTCTACCTGTGGGTCATCGGCGCCGTGATGGCGGTCGCCTCCATGATCTTCGGCGCGGTCGATACCGGCTGGACGTTCTACACCCCGTACTCGACCACCACGCAGGGGGCCGTCACGCTGATGACCATGGCCGTCTTTGTCCTGGGTTTCTCGTCGATCTTCACCGGAATCAATTTCATCGCGACCGTGCACAAGCTGCGCGCGCCGGGAATGGGCTGGTTCGATATGCCGCTGTTCATCTGGGGCATTTATTCGACCGCGATTATCCAGGTGCTGGCGACCCCGGTGCTGGGCATCACGCTGGTCCTTCTCGCGCTGGAGCGGGTGTTCAACATCGGCATCTTCGATCCCAAAATCGGCGGCGATCCGGTGCTGTTCCAGCACTTCTTCTGGTTCTATTCGCACCCCGCCGTATATATCATGATCCTGCCCGGGATGGCGATCATCAGCGAAATCATTCCGACCTTTTCGCGCAAAACCATGTTCGGGTACCGCGCGGTGGCGTATTCGAGCATTTCGCTCGCCTTGCTGAGCTTCATCGTGTGGGGTCACCACATGTTCGTCGCGGGCCAGTCGCAGCTCGCTACCGTGATTTTTTCGGCGCTGACCTTCCTGGTCGCGATTCCTTCCGGCGTCAAGATGTTCAACTGGCTCGGCACCATGTACCGGGGGAATATTTCGCTCGAAACGCCGATGCTGTACGCGATCTCGTTCCTGCTGTTGTTCGCGATCGGCGGATTGACCGGCATCTTTTTGGGCGCGCTGGCCACCGACGTGCATCTCACCGATACCTATTTCGTGGTCGCGCACTTCCATTACGTGATGATGGGCGGAACGGTGATCGCCTTCATCGGCGGCCTGCATTACTGGTGGCCCAAGATGACCGGGCGGATGTATTCGGAAAAGTGGGGGCGCGTGGCCTGCGCGCTGGTGTTTATCGGCTTCAATATGACCTTCCTGACGCAGTTTTTCCTGGGCAGCCGAGGCATGCCGCGCCGCTATTACAACTACCTCGACCAGTATCAGCCGCTGCACGCCTTCTCGACGTACGGAAGCTGGGTGCTCGGAGCGGGCCTGTTCACGATCGCGTTCTATTTGCTCGCGTCGCTGCGGAGGCCGATGGACGCCACGGACAATCCGTGGGGCGGAACGACGCTCGAGTGGCAGACCTCCTCGCCTCCGGTCGAACATAATTTTGAAGATCAGCCGGTGCTCACGCGGGCTCCCTATGATTACCGGCCGGAGACGGTAGCCAAATGAGTTCCTCAACGCTCGACGTTCACTCGCACGATCCGCACGGTCACGGAGACGATCCGCATCATCAACATCACTTCGCGACCATGGAGCAGCAGTTCGATACCAGCAAGATCGGTATGTGGCTGTTCCTGGCCACCGAAGTTCTGCTGTTCGGCGGCCTGTTCGTCGGCTTCGGCCTGATGCAGGCGCGCTATCCGCAGGAGTTCGTCGAAGCGCACGAACATCTGCAACGCCCCTTGGGCGCGCTGAATACCATTGTGCTGTTGTTTTCGAGCTGGACCATGGTGATGGGCGTGGTGAACGCCAAAAAAGGCGACCGCAAGAAGCTGGTCCTGTTCCTGGCGCTCACCATCCTGTGCGCATGCATCTTCCTCACCGTGAAATATTTCGAGTATTCGCATAAGTTCGAGGAGGGCCTGCTTCCCGGCCACTGGTACACGGCCCAGGCGACCGACACGGTTCGCAACGCGCAAGGCGTGTTGAGCCACGGGTACGCGACGTTTTTCTCGTTCTACTTCATGATGACCGGCCTGCACGGGTTCCATATCCTGGTCGGGATCTTCCTGCTGAGCTGGATTGCGGTGCGCGGCAATCGCGGCGAATTTTCGAGCGCGTATTACACCCCGGTCGACCTGGTGGGCCTGTACTGGCACCTGGTCGATCTGATTTGGATTTATCTGTTCCCGCTGTTCTATCTGATCAAATGAGCACTTCTACCGAACACACCCAAGACCAGGCGCACGGCAACGATCACGAGGGGACGTATCTCCGCACACTGGTCGCGCTGCTCTGTCTGACCATCGTGACCGTGGCCGCGTCCTACGTCGATTTCGGCTCCGGCAATATCGTCATCGCGCTGACCATCGCCAGCATCAAGGCGTCGCTGGTCGCGCTGTTCTTCATGCATCTGCGCTATGAGAAGCCGGTGAACGGGATCATCGCGATGGCCGGCTTTCTGTTCCTCGGCATCTTTCTGATGTTCTGCTTCATCGATTTCGACACCCGCGACGCATTGCGGCCGGTGAACTGGAACGGAAAAATGCCCATGGACATTGCGGCTCCGGTGCAAAGCGCGGCTCCCGCGCCCGCCGCGGCCGCTCCGGCTCCAGCGCCAGCGCCGGCACAGAAGTAGCGGATAGGAAATAGCGCGCGGCGATTACTGCGGCTGTTTCTTGTCCACAGTCTCGCCGGGGCGCAGCAGCGTGGGAGCTTTGCGCTTCGGCTTATCGTCGGTTTTCTGCTCGGCCTGCGCTTGTTTTTTCTCTTCCGGCGTCATCATCGCCTCGCGCTCGGCGCGTTCCTTTTTTTCCTTCTCGGCGATTTCGGCCGCGCGCGCGGCCAGATCTTCCTTCGCCAGATCGAGGCTGTCCTGAGTCGTTTCGACCGCCTGATCCAGAACGAATTGGTATCGCGCGAGGTCCTTGGGCTGGGCGTCGCTGATCTTGTTCAGCTTTTCGAGTAATTCTTTTTCGCCCGCCGCGACCGCCGCATTTCCAACCCCGATCGCCAGCTTACGCTGCAGCGCGTCGTCGGCCACCGTATCGATCGACTCGATGATGTTCGCGTAATCTTCCAGCAGGTCGTGGATCAGCGCGCTGCGCCCCGGCTTGTCCTTCGCCAGAAGCTGGGTGACCTGATCCATGCGCTGTCTGGCGAAGTGCAGATACAGCTTCATGCGATCGTTCGGTTCCTGGACGTTGCGCACCTGGTCCGCTTCGTCGTTGGTCAGGAAATCGCGCGTCTGCGCCGCCATCGGCAGCGCCGCGCAGATGGTAATGAGCATCAGACCGCAATACCGCATAGCTTTATTGTGACTTCTTTTTGCTGAAAATGCCCTGCAATAGTTCGTCGTGAACCTTGGATACCTCGCTGTGGATTTTATCGGCCGCGGGACGATCCGTCACGTCCATCAACTGGCTCAAGCCGTCCAGCCGCCGCAACAGCCCCCGGGTCTTCAACTCGGCTTGCTTGAGATGCTTGGTGTCGCGCCGCGCATCCTTGCCGGAGCCGATCAGCGATTGATAGGCCAGATCCACCGCTTCGCCGACCTGTTCGAGCGCAGCCTTGGTCTTTTCGACGTCGCCGGCGGCGTTGGCGTCCCGCGCGTTGTCCATGGCCGAGTCGGCGTATTGGAGCGCCAGTTCGCTGCGCCGTCCCGGGTTCGGCTCGTTGCGGATCGCGTTCAGGTCCATCGCGAGCGTCAGAATCATCAGCCAAATCATTGCTTACTTGCCAAATTCGCTTCGCTTACCGGCGCAATTCGTTCTGAAGGATGCGCGCCCGCAGCCGCGCCTTGAATTCTTCATCCGGGTTCTGCCCCTGGCTCAGTTCCAGAAACTTATTGTAATTCGCCAGCGCCTCCTTGAGAGCGTGCAGGTGGTCGTAGGACATCGCGCGCAGATAGTAGTGCGAGGGAGTTTGCGCGCCCATGGCGAAAACCTTGTCGAGCGCGGCCAGCGCCTGCGGGTACTGTTCCGCGATGATCAGCGCGCCGGCGAGCTCGTTCCACGCTTTGACGGAGTCCGGCTTTTGATTGGTCGCGAGCAGGAACTGGTTCGACGCCGCGGTGTACTTGTGCTGGTCGCGCAAGATCCGCCCGTAGAACATGCGCAAATCGAAATCGCCGGGCTGATCGGCGAGCGCCTGCGCTGCGAGCGGCTCCGCTTTGGCCGGCTGGTTATTTTTCACATAGGCCTGCGCCAGCGCCACGCGGTTGGCCGTGGTCGGCGATTTTTCGACCGCTTGTTCGAGCGCCGGAATCGCGTCGGCGGCGCGGCCCTGTTCGATCAGCAGAGCGCCCATGCGCTCCTGTGCGCCGGGATTGTCGGGAAATTCGCGATAAATCGCGATCGCCTCGGCCGGCTGATGATTTTGTTCGTACAGCTCGCCCAGTTGAAGCAGCATGCTTTTATAGGATGCGTCGAGCGCGGCGGCCTTTCGAAAATGCGGTTCGGATTCCGATAATTTTTTCTGGCGCGCCAGCGACTCCGCAAGCCCGAGTTCGGCCGGCGCGGACTGCGGATTCAGCGCCAGCGCCGCCGTGTAGGCCGCTTCCGCGTCGGCGAATTTTTTGGTTTCCAGCAGTGCCTGCGCCACGTAAAACGCCGGGCGATATTCGTGCGGCTTTTGCTCCGCGGCGCTGTTCAAATGCGGCAGCGCGCCGGAGGCGTCCTTGGCCCGCAACATCGAAATGCCGAGGTTCAATTCCGCTTCGTAAAGGCCGGGCTTCAGATCGAGTGCGATTTTATAATGCGGAATCGCATCCGCGTCTTTTCCCGACAAACTGTACGCCAGCGCCAGGTTGAACTGCGCGCCGTAGTCTTTCGGATCCGCCGCAACAGCTTTGTTCAGCAGCTCGACCGCGGTGTCGTATTGCCTGGCGTCGAGCGCTTTTATCGCCTGCGCCTGATAATCCGTCGATTGAACCAGGAACGCCGCCAGCACCAGCCACATACTTTCAGATTACTTCGTCAGGTACACGGTGAAACGCGTCGCGTCGCGGAAGCCCATGCGCTTGTACAACTCGTAACCGGCTTCCGTCGATTGGAGCGCCATGCTGCTCAGTCCGGTGCGCTCGGAGACCTGAGCAGCCGCCATCCGCAGCAACGCCTCGCCGTATCCGCGCCGCCGGAAATCGGGCAGCGTCGCCAGCGAATATACGCCGATGACGCCGGCTGCCGCCACCAGCGCCACAATCGTCACCGGTCTCCCGTCGACCAGGCCCACGTAGCCCTGATAATCGCCGCGCCAGGCCTGCTCGCGCGAATACACCGCCCGGACGACCGTGTACGGGATCTCGAAGGCCACCGACGTAATCTCGCTGAACGCCAACCGGGTCGCGGAATCGGTGACGGGCCGGCATTCGATTGCGGGCAGAAGCCGCGCCGGCGGCAACAGCGCCGGCGCCAGCATTCCCGGCGGATGCGAGATCGCCCGCATTCCGAAATCGGTGAACAGTTGCCGTTCCCGGCGCCGTGTGGCCGGATCGAGCAGATCCTCGCACAGCCAGAACGACCAGCGCAGCGTCCGCGATTTGAAAAATCGTCCGGCTCCCGCCAGGCGCCGTTCGAGCGGATCCTTTTCGGTCGCCTCGCGCGTCAGCAGAGAAATATTAAACACGCCGTAATCGAGGCCCGAGAACATCGCGACCGTTCCATCCAGCGTTTCGACGCAGCCCGATCCCGACGCTTCGCCGAAAAAGCGCATCGCCGTGCGCAGATTCGCTTCAATATTGTGGTAGTCGCACATCAAGATTCACAGCAGCGTCGCCGGATCGACGTCGATCATCAGCGAAGTCGCGTGCCATTTCTGGGCGGCCGCGTAAGCTCGCAGCTCGCCTAAAATCTGATTCAGCCGTTTGCGGCTCGACGATTTGAGCAGCATCTGGTAGCGAAATTCGTTTTTGAGCCGCGCAATCGCGGCCGCCGCGGGTCCCATCACCTTGACGCCTTCCGGCGGCGGTTGGAGCAGCCTCGCCAGCGCGGCGCTTCGCTGGAGCGCTTCCTCCTCGTGCCTGGCGCGCACCACCACATTCGCCAGCGCGCCGAACGGAGGATACGCCATCATCCTTCTGAATTCGATTTCCTTCGCGTAGAACGCTTCGTAGTCCTGAGCGGCTGCGCAACGGACGGCGTAATGATCGGGATTGAGGGTCTGGATCAGCACGATGCCCGGCGTCGAGCCGCGGCCGGCGCGCCCGGCGGCTTGCGTGAGCAACTGAAAGGTCCGCTCCGCGGCGCGAAAATCGGGAAGCCCGAGTCCGACGTCGGCGCTCACAATTCCCACCAGAGTGACGTTCGGAATGTCGTGCCCCTTGGCGATCATCTGCGTGCCGACCAGAATATCGTAATCGCCGGCACGAAAGGCGGAGAGAATGTTCTCATAGTCGCGCTTTCCGCCCACCGTGTCGCGATCGAGGCGGGCGATTCTGGCGCGCGGAAACGCCCCGTGCAGCTCGTCCTCGACGCGCTCGCTTCCCAGGCCGATGAACTGGATGAACTCGCTGTCGCATTGGGGGCAGCGATCCGGAACGCGCGCAGAAGAATTGCAATAGTGGCACAGCATGCGCCGGTCGCGGCGATGATAGTGCAGCGTGACCGAACAGTTCTCGCATTCCTGGCGCCATCCGCAGGCGCGGCACGCGACAAAGCTCGAAAATCCGCGGCGATTCAGCAGCAGCATGGTTTGCTCGCCGTGGTCGAGGCGCTCCGTCACGGCGTCGATCAAGCCGCGGGAAAACGTCGCCTGCTTGCGCGTTTCCAAAAATTCCCGGCGCATGTCGATCAATTCGACGCGCGGCATGGGACGGCGCTCGATGCGTTCGGGCAAGGTGAGATGGCTGTATTTTCCGCGCTCCGCGTTATAGCGGCTTTCAAGGCTGGGCGTCGCCGATCCGAGCACCACCACCGCGCCGGCATCGCGCGCGCGAACGATCGCCACATCGCGGCCGTGATAGCGCGGCGTTTCCTGCTGCTTGTAGCTCTGGTCGTGCTCCTCGTCGACGACGATGAGGCCGAGATGGCGCACCGGCGCGAACACGCCGGATCGCGTCGCGACGACTACCCCCGCCGCGCCCGCGCGAATCCGGCGCCATTCCTGCGCGCGTTCGGAATCGTGAAACGCGGAATGCAGAATCGCCACGCGATCGCCGAAGCGCTGCTGAAATTGTCCGGCGACGGCCGGGGTCAGGCCGATCTCGGGAACCAGCATCAGCGCGCTGCGTCCCGAGGCGAGCGTCGCTTCCATGGCGCGAAGATACACTTCGGTTTTCCCGGAGCCGGTGACGCCCTGAAGCAGAAACGGGTGAAATTGTTTCGCCTCGATCGCGGCGCGAATTTGGTCGAATGCCTTCTGCTGATGCGGATTCAGCTGGTGCGGACCGCGGGTTTCGACCGCTTCGATCCCCAGCGCTTCGAGCGTCAACCGGACCAGATTCCTGCGCGCGAGCGAGCGCGCGGCCGGGCTCGCCTCGGCGGCCACGTTTTTGAGATCGGCGAGATTGTGCGTGCCGGGATACAGTTCCAGATACGAGAGCAGCTCGCGCTCGGCTTTGGGAAGCTTCAAATCCGTCGGCCGCGCGACAAATTCGACGCGCAGACGAGCCGCGGACGCGCGCAACGGGTCGCGGCCGGCGCTCACCTGTTCGGCTTCGACGAATCCTTTTTTTTCGAGCGATCGCAGCGCCGCCGCGCCTTTTTGAATTTTTCGAGCCAGATACGCCGCCGCTCGCGGGCGCTCGTCGAGCATGCGCAACACTTCGACCACCGGATCGTTCTCCTCGTTCGCGCCGAGATGAAGCTGGCGCGCGGCGTCGCGCCCGGATGGGGTCAGCGAATAAATCTTGCCGCGGCGCATTTCGCCCGAAAGCGGCGTCATGGCGCGCAAAGTTTCGCCGAGCGGCGCGCAATAATACGACGCGATCCACCGGCCCAGCTTGAGCAATTCCTGGTCGAGCGCCGGCTCTTCATCGAGCAGACGCAGAGCTTCCTTCGGCGCGGAGGCCGGCGGATGGTCATGGGTCGCGAGCACCACGCCGGTCAGTTTGCGCGTTCCGAACGGCACCAGCACGCGGCAGCCCACGTGCACACGATGCCGTAGCGTTTCCGGCAACCGGTAGGTGAACGGCTGATCCAGCGGAACGGGCAGACTAACGTCGCAGTAGACGGCGGGCATCCAAACTATCAGTGTAAGGCCCGGTCGGGGATGGTTTTTAACCCGGTGTGAAAATCGCGAAGGCCGCGCCCTGCGGGTCGGCCAGGATTGCCGAGCGCCCCACGCCCTCCATGGTCATGGGCTCCATCAGCACCGTTCCGCCGAGCTCTCTCGATCTCGCCGCGCTCGCGTCCACGTCAGAGACTTGGAAATAAATCAGCCAGTGCGGGGGAACGCTCGGGTCGCGATACTCGACCGGCGGGATGCCGCCGATAAAATCCTCGCCGTTCTTGATGTGCAGATAGCCGGACGGATCGTTCTCGCCGGAGGTGAGCTCCCACCCGAACGCCGCTTCATAGAACGATTTCGCCTTGGCCGGATCGGGCGTGCTCAAATCCGCCCAACACAGCGTCCCCGGTACGCCGGTGATCTGAAGACCGATGCTGTTTTTCGGCTCCCAGATATCGAAGAACGCTCCCGTGGGATCGTGGCACACGGCCATCCGTCCCGCGTCCTGAACATCGAACGGCGGCATCAATACGGTTCCGCCGAGACTGGTCACCAGCGCCGCGGCTTCGTCGGCATTGTCGACGCCGATGTAGAGATTCCAATGGGGCGGCATTTGGGCGCTCTCCTCGGCGCCCATCGTGTAGGCCGCGCCGGCGTCGTTGCCGCCGATCTGGAACATGGTGTAAATTCCGCTTGGCCCCATCGGAAAATCCACGATGGAATAGTCAAACAAATCGCAGTAAAAACGTTTCGCTGCATTCTGGTCGGAGGTCGCGAGCTCGATCCAGGTGAACGCACCGGCCGGGTGTTTTTCGATTGTCGGCATGAGGGGATTATAGCGAACGCCGGCGAGTTGTATAATTTAAGGTTCCCGGGAGGATTATGTGAAAAGGACTCTAGTTGCCGCGATTGCAATGTGTTCCCTGGTTGGGATGATGCGGGCCGACGACGTTTCCGACGCCCAGACGAAGCTGAAGGACGCGGTCGCCAAAAAGAACGCCGCCGAGGTGCTGACCGATGCGGCCGAAACGTTCAAGCTCGCCAAAGCTGAAGCCAACAAGCCGCAGCCGTCGGAGGCCGATCAGGTCAACGACTGGAAGGCACGTGTGGAATACGCCAAGGAAGTGATTCAGTACGCCGAATATGCGCTGGCGGCCACCGCCATCCAAAGCGGCGATCCGGGGAAGACCGTCGAGCTGGTCAATGCGCTCCTCGCGGAAAACCCCAAGAGCAAGTATGTCGACGAGTATTGCGCGAATGCCTACCTGGCGGCTCTGAAACCGGAGGGCGGCGCGAAGCAGGCGGATGGCATGGCGAAAATCGTGGCGGGCCATCCGGACAACATTGTGGCCCTGAGCGCCCTGTGCGAGTTGCGGCCCTCGTCCGGGCCGGCCAACGCCAGCAAACTCCTGGCCGCCGCCAAGAAGCCGAAGCCGGAGGGGGTAACCGAAGCGGAATGGCAGAAAATGAAGACCTCCGCCGAGGCCTCGGGCTACTTCTACCTGGGTTTCGCGGACGCTCAGAGACAGGCCTGGGTGGATTGCGACAAGAATCTGAAAACCGCGCTGCCACTCATTGCGGGCGACCAGGCCAAACTCGGCGTGGCTTACTTCTCGCTCGGACTCTGCGAGTACCAGTTTGGCAGGGCGACCGCCGATCGAACCAGGATGCAGGCCGGCGAACAGTACATGGAGAAGTCCGCAGCGATTCAAGGCCCCTACCAAAGTCAGGCCTCCCAGCAGAGCGCCGCCATGAAACAGGAGCTCAGCCGGCATTAGAGGGCGCTTACGCTCCAGCCCGCAGCTGCGACATCCTGACGATTCCCGGTTTTTGGCCGGGCCTTGTGGCGATACATCTGGCGATCGGCGAAAGCGAGCAGCTCATCCGCCGTGGCGCCATCGGCGGGGTAGAACGCCGCTCCGAAGCTCGCATCGAGGACGGCTTCCCCGCATACCTGCCGGCCGACGGCGAGCACCATTTCGCGGAACTGCCGGACGCGCGCGCCCATGTCTTCGGGCCGAAGTTCACCGAGCAGCAGCACGAATTCGTCGCCGCCCAGACGCGCGACAAAATCCTCTCCGCGGCACGATTTGCGAAAGCCCTCGGCCAGCGCTTCGAGCACACGATTTCCGGTTACGTGGCCAAACCGGTCGTTGATCTGTTTAAATCCATCCAGATCGCAGACCAGCACGGCCACCGGCCGGCCGGATTGGAGCCGCGTGAACAGGGCGCTGGCGTTGGGCAGGCCGGTAAGCGCGTCGGTCGCCGCCTGATCCGCCGTGGCGCGGAACTTCAATCCATTGGTCAGCGCCGAGGCGAGCTTGGGAGCGATCACGCCCAGCACCCGCGCGTCCTCCGTGCAGAACGCAAGCTCGCCCGCGCGATATAGCGTCAACGCGCCGCGTTCTCCATTGGCCTCCAGCGGAACCGCCAGCGCGAAGCGCGGCGCATTCGGCAACCCGGCGCCGCCCGCCTTGTCCAGATCGAGCGCCGCATCTCCATTGACCGTCGGCTTCTGATTCGCGGCCACCCATCCGGAGACGCCGGCGCCCATGGGGATGCGCAGCGGGCTCCACAGCGGCACATGGTCGCCCGCGACATACTCCGCGGCCAGCTCTCCATCCCGCTCCAGCCGGACGGCCAGAGTATCGAACGGAATCAGCGTGCGGATGGAGCTGTCGAGGGCCGAAAAAATCTCGCCCACCTCGAGCGAGGCGCCCAGTTTATGCGTCAGCTCCAGAATCACGTGCAACTCGCGCTGCGCCGAGGCGATGGAGTCGATGAATCCGCCGTCGGACTTGGTCGCGACCAGACGCTCCCATCGTTTGTAGTCTTTCTTCAGGATCGAAACCAGGCGCGGATCGTAGGCGCGTCCGCTCTCGGCGGTAATGCTCGCAAGCGCTTCCTCCACGCTGCGCGCGGAGCGGTGATGGCGCGCGGAAAGCAGCGCGTCAAAGGCGTCCACCACGGAAAGAATGCGCGCGCCGATGGGGATCTCTTCGCCCTTCATCCCCGCCGGATAACCGGTGCCGTCCCACTTTTCGTGATGCGCGCGGACGATGGGCGCGACCGGGTAGGGGAATTTCACGCGCTCCAGCAGTTCGGCGCCGATCTCGGGATGAATCTTGACTTTTTCGAACTCGTCGGGCGTCAGCGGACCGGCCTTCATGATGATATTTTCCGGGACGGCCATCTCGCCGACGTCGTAAAGAATCGAGGCGGCGCGCAGGGCCTCGATCTCGATAGGCGGAAGGCCCAGCGCTTTCGCCATTTCCACCGAATAAATCTGGACGCGCCTCTGCTGGCCGGTAATCGGCTGATCGCGGGCCTCGATCGCCAGCGCGATGGTTTCGATGGTCCGCAAATGCAGCGACGCTACTTCGCGCGAACGCTCGCGTTGCCGTTCGAGTCTCCGTTCATACAAGCGGTACGAACGCCAGGACACGTACCCCAGGGGAGGAAGCACCACCGACACGGGGAACACCGACGCGATTCCCGCGGTCACCGGATAATACGCGAAGGTCCACAGATCCGGTTTGCGGCGCTCCAGAACGTGCAACACGATGAAGCAGGCGCCGGCCGCGATCATTAACCGCACCGGTGCTTCGATGCGCGCGTAGCTTCGCGCGTGGAAGATGGCCTGGGTGGAAACAATCGCTACGGCGTTCGCGCCGAGTTTCTGCAACAGGGCTCGGGGGGTGGGGCGTTCCTTGCTGATCACCGCCAGAATCAGGATCGCCGCGCATGCCGTAAACAGCGTATTCAACCATCCCAGGCCGGGCAGCGCCAGAATGATGAACACGAATCCCATGGACGCGCCATCGGCCAGCTGCAGGCCGTAGGCGATCAGCGCCAGCAGCGAATACGCGAGACTCTGGCCGGTACTCGCGTCCCCCGAGATCCATGCCGCGCCAGTCAGAATCAGCACGACGCTGACGGCCAGCCCAGTCTTTTCGAGCATCAGAGTCTTCACGGGCAGTGCAAACAGGGTGCCACGCACAAGCTCATGTAAACGGGCGCAGCAGCTATACGGCGCGAGCCAACCTGTCCGGAGCGATGCGACATTTTGGCGCTCGCGTCCTGCGATTCCCGGCAGAATGGCGTGAAATTTCACTCACTCTGGCGTTGGCACGCGGCATGCATAAAGCGGCGGCGAGTGAATACTACGCAGCGAAAATCCGAGTTCAGTTTGGAGGCGAGACTATCGGAAGTAAATCGGGCGGAAGCGAATCGGGAATTCCATCGGGATTTGGAGGGATCCGCTCCCGGTTCGATTTTTTCCTTCCTGCCGGCGCATGGTGACTCCAGGGCCGGCGCGGTTGCCAAGCACTTGAGCCGCGCCTTGACGGAGGACCTTGGGGTCACCGTGTTGCTCGCCGGTTTCGACCGCCGCGGGTATCCGTTGTGGCGCGCCGCGGAATCGCCGCGCCGCCTGGACGGGCAAACCTGGGGCGCGTTTTTGTGCGACGAGGGCGGCGTGCCGGTTCTCGATGCGCGCGAGGTTCATCCGCGCCAGATGCGCGGGGTGCTCGATTACGCGAGAGCTCATTATCACATCGTCTGCGCCGACCTGTCCGACGCGAACGGTGCGCATGCGGCGGAAGTGCTGCGCGCCTCCGACGGAATTTTTCTGGTTTCCGGATCCGACCCGGCCTCCATCGAAGGCATCCGCGAGAAAGTCGAATGGCTGAGCTCGATCAACCTCGCCGACCGGTGTGCGCTGTTGCTGCGCCGCACCACCAATGGCGCCGGCGCGCGCGAGATGGAGGAACTCACGGACTTACCGGTGTGCAGTCTGATCGAAACTGCGGAGCAACTCGGTCAATTGGCCACCTGGCTCGCTGCGGATACGGTAGCGCGCACCCTTCAGCCTGAGAGTCCGGCTGAAAATCTGGCGGTGGCGAGCTGAAGATTTATCTCTGGCGGGGCAGGCCCTGGCTGTCCCGCCTCCCTACAAGTTACAAACTGGCCGCATCAGGCCGTCCGCCGCGGTTTTGGCCGTGGCTCGGGCGCCGGCACAGTCGAGGGCAGGCCAAGCCTGCCCCAAAATTCATTTGGAGACGTCTCCTACCGCAGTTGGTAACGCTCGCGGCGCCGCGGCCACGTTATCGCCAGTGACCCTCGGCCATCACTTTCACGTTCGCACGACAGAGTCTAGAATGCCGTACGGCGGTGAACGGGACGCAGATGGCCGCGCCCGTCTCTCTGATCACAAAATAAACGGGGCGAGAAAAACGAATGCGCGCTGAAAGTCGCAAGCGGGTGATTCGCCGGGAAAAACAGATTTTCGAAGGGCGGTCACCCAACAAAAATTCGCCGCCGATTGCCGCGCGTCATCCCAGGGATTTTCGAGCCAGGGATTTTCGAGCCAGGGATTTTCGAGGAAGCCTTACGCGATCCGCGAAACCGGTCTAGCTGGTTCCGAGATACATCACGTGGACGTAGGTGCCCAGTCTCACGTTGTAGGCGAGATACCAGCCCACGTGATCAGGATCCTCGTAAATCACGATCTGGTCGCTGTCCCACAGCCAATCGCCGCAGTATCCGATGTCGACCGGCGACACGCTGAAATAGAAACCGGCGAACCAGAATCGATTCGGGCCGCCTCCCGCCAATCGCCACACGTGGCTTCTTCCGAACCCGCCGGTGAAGTGTCCGTGCGCCCACGGCTGATCCAGATGGTAACGCGGGTCGTTTTTGCCGGTATCGTGACCAATCCACTGGCCGTTGGAGTGCACGTGCGGCGCTTCCGGATGCCCGGGCTTATCGGCGAAACTCCGGTTCTGCTGGGGAGCTGCGCCGCGCGCGGGCGCCTTCCCCGGGCCATGCGCCGGAATTTTTCCGCCCACTTCTTTATTGCCGCCTTTTTCCTCGCCGCGTTGCGCGTTGGCACTGGGGCCAACCATTAGGGAAGCTGCAATGAAAACTGCCAGAGGTGTCAAAAATCTCTTCATATCAGTTATTGGAGGATACATCCGCGAGACGTCCCGTTACATCCGCGGGCGACATCCGGCGCCCCACGTAGAACGATCCGAACAGCGCATACACCGCGCTCGCTTCATCGAATCGCATTTCGTAAATCAGGCGCTTGAACACCAGCGGATCGTCGGCGAACAGGTCCACGCCCCATTCCCAATCGTCGAGGCCGATGGAGCCCGAAATAATCTGCTTCACGGTTCCGGCATACCGTCGGCCGATTTCGCCGTGCTCCTGCATCTGGCGCTGGCGTTCCGCCATGGGGAGCTGATACCAGTTCCGGTGTTCGCCGCGACGCTTGTCCATCGGATAGAAACAGATGAATTTGTGCGGCGGCATTTCGGGAAACAGGCGCGGATGCATCGCGGCTCTCTGCCGGGTCATGGTTTCGGCGATGGCGCTATCCCACTCGGGGGTGTTGGGCGCGGTTCCCCGTTCGGCGAGCAACGCGTAGGTTTTCTGCGTCGATTCATAGAGGCCCAGTTCGACCACGGACAGGTATGAGGTAGCCTGCTCCAGATAATCCCACAAGCGCATTTTGGCGAGCGACGATTCGACGCCGCCGAGCGCATCGAAATCCGGACGGAAATGCACCAGCATCAGGTCTCCCTTGTGGCCGAACAGCGAGAATGCCGCGCTGCCGCAGCTTTCGATTGCGGATAGCGCGGCGGCGGCCTCGGCGAGAATGTCCGCGCGTTCGGGGGGTTCGATCGCGCGCCAGGCCGGCCAGCGGATGCGCAGCATCTGGTGCAATACGGCCGCGCCCTCCAGTGTCAGCGGCACGGGCGGAAAGTTCTCGAAGGAGTACATGCACTAACCAATTTACATAAACAGTGGGACCGATATAGGGAGCCGCAGGCTCGCGCGTGCTAAACTGATGGATGTTCATGCACCCAGATACTCATCTGGTGATTCGGCTTCAGTCGCTAGACCAAAAAATTTCGGCGCTCCATAAGGAAGTGACCGCGCTTCCGAAGCACATTGCGGCGATTGAAAAGACACTGGAATCTCACATAAGAAAGCTGGAGGCGGATCGCGCCGCCCTGGCCGCCAATCAGAAGGATCGCAAGAAGCAGGAGAGCGAGATCCAGATCCACGAACAGAAAATCTCCAAGCTGAAGGACCAGATGCTCCAGGTGAAAACCAACGAGCAGTATCGCGCCTTCCAGAACGAGATCGAGTTCGCGCAAAAGGAAATCCGCAAGTGCGAAGACCGCATTCTGGAGCTGATGGCGGAATCCGAGCCGCTCGATCAGAACGTCAGGCAAGCCGAAGCCGCGCTGAAGGAGGAGAAATTGCTGGTGGAGGCGGAAAAAGATCGCGCCCGCAAGCGCACCGCCGAAGATCAGCGCGCCCTGGATGTGTTGCACGGCGAGCGCACCGAAGCCGCGGCGCAGCTTCCCGCGCCGACCCTCAAGGAGTACGAGCGCATCCGCAAGAAGTGGCGCGGCACCGCGATTGCCGAGGCGGTGAAGGGCCGGTGCGACGCCTGCCAGATCATCATTCGTCCGCAATACCTTCAGGACTTGAAAAGCGGCGAGAAAATGCTGGCCTGCGAAAGCTGCGGCCGGTTCCTGTATTACAATCCTCCGGTGCGCGTCGAAGACGTGGCCAGCGTCGGCTAGCCAGTTCCAAGCCAGGGCGTAAGATAGTAGCCAGGTATGCTCAAAACATTCTTCGCCATTATTGTTTTCGCTGCGGCGTTGGCCGCGCAGCCCCTCAGCGCGGGTCTGAAGTTCGGCGTGCCGCTCACCGACGCAATTTCGATCCAGTCTCCCAACCCGCTCGATTACACCGCGACCACCCATCGCTGGACCCTGGGGCCTTATGTCGAGCTCCGGCTCCCGGCCCATCTCGCGCTCGAGGTGGACGCGCTGTATCGCAGCTACGATTTCCGGTCCAGCCAGTCCGGCCAGTCGGTGGGCGAATGGGATTTCCCGATCCTGGCGAAATACCGGTTCTTAAAAGGCCCGGTGCGGCCGTACATCGATGGCGGATTGGTTTTCAACCACCTGAGCATCGCCGATATCACCGAGCTGAATCATCGCTCCAGCTTCAGCATCACGCTCGGCGCCGGAATCGACATTCATGCCGTGTTCCTGCACATCTCGCCGGAAATCCGGTACGAAGGATTCACGTTGACCAACCTTGAGGCGCCGCTCGACGCGCTTCAGAGCAACCGGAACCAGGCAGTGGTCCTGGTAGGGATTGGTTTTTAGCGGGGGCATGCTGCACCTTTCCCGCCTGTGCGATGCTCGATACATGCGTTTCGCTGTTCTGCTGTTTTGCGGGCTTGCCGCGCCCGGCGCGGACCTCGAACGTCAACTCGACGCGCTGGTCGAAGCGGGCGTCCCGGGCCACGGAATCGCCGGCATCAGCGTGGTCGATCTGGCGAGCGGGAAACCGGTGTACCGGCGCAACGACGATAAACTGCTTCAGCCGGCGTCGAACATGAAGCTGTTCACCAGCGCGCTGGCCCTGTTGCGTCTGGGTCCCGATTACCGGTTCACGACCGAGGTCCTTCGTGAGTCCTCAGGCGATCTGGTGCTCCAGGGCGGCGGCGACCCGTCGCTATCGGGACGCGAATTTCCCTATCGCAAAGATGCGCCGGTGCACCCGCCGTTGCAGGCGATCGAGGATCTGGCCGACCAGGCGATCGCTAACGGCGTGCGCCGCATAGATGGCGATGTGATCGGCGACGACCGGCTGTATCCGTGGGCGCCGTATCCTCCGAATTGGACGCAGGACGACGCGCTGCGCGATTACGGCGCGCCGGTGAGCGCGCTGACGGTGAACGACAACACGCTGGGCCTCGCGATCCGCGCCGGCGCGAGCGTGGGCGATCCGGCGCAGGTGACTCTCGAACCGGCGCTCGAATATTTCGCGATCGACAATCGCATTGTGACGGTGGAGCGGGGAAGCGCGCCTAAAATCCGCATGTCGCGCGACGCCGGTTCGCGCCAGCTTCTGCTTTGGGGCAGCATTCCGGCCGGGTCCGGCGTGATTCGCGAAAGCGTGGCGATCGACGATCCGGCGTTGTACGCCGCCTGCGCATTGTATGACGCGCTGACGCGGCGCGGGATCGCCATTTCAGGGAAACCGGTGGCCCGGCATCGCATGGCCACCGACGATTACGTCCCGTCTTCGGCGACGGTGGTGGCGACGCGCACCTCGCCTCCGCTGACCCAGCTTCTGCAGATGATGGACAAAGTCAGCCAGAACCTGTATGCGGAGCTGATGCTGCGTGAGGTGGGGCGCTTCGCGCGGCACACCGGCACGCGAGAAGGGGGCGCCGAGGAAATGGGCGCGCTGCTTTCCGAGATCGGCGAGCCGCCTTCGGAGTCGCGCATCGATGACGGATCGGGATTATCGCGCAATGCGATGGTCACGCCGCGCGAGATCACGCGCCTGCTCGCCTATGTCTACGGCAACCGGTATCGCGACGCGTGGATTTCGCTGCTGCCGGTGGGCGGAGAAGACGGAACGCTGGCGCACCGGCTGTGCTGTGTTTCCGAAGGCCGCGGGATTCGCGCCAAGACCGGATCGCTGAGCCGGGCCGTCGCCCTTTCCGGTTATGCCGACAGCGAAACGCGGGGCCGGCTGGCGTTTTCGATCCTGGTGAATGATTTTTCCGCGTCCCCGGGCGAGATGCGTGCCTGGATTGATAAAATAGCAACAGCGCTGCTCCAATAGAAACCGGCTGGAGGAAATCATGCCCATCTTTGAATATGTCTGCGACGATTGTGGAACCAGGTTCGAAAAACTGGTGCGCAACGGTGACCGCGTGTTGTGCCCGTCCTGCGGCGAAACCCATTTGACGACGCAGTTTTCGACCTTCGCGGCACACGCCCATGGATCGCAGAAGGAATCCTCGATGCCATCGTGCGCCTCCGGGATGTGCCAGACGCCCGATCTGTGCGGCAGAAATTAGACCATTTCTTGATTTTGCATAGACCAGTTTCGCGCGACTTGTAACAATGTTTTCAATGGATTAACATTTGTGGGAATCTCACGCTATCTACGAAACTGGTCTAGCGCCGCAACATTTTTTCGATCAGATCGGCGAGCATTTTCGGCAGAAACGGCTTTTGCAAATACCCCACCAGCCGCGAACGGGGCTGGTAAGGATAACCGCTCGAGATAATCGCCCGCAGCTTCGGGTTGCGCAGCCGCATGCGCTCGATCATCTGTTCCCCGCTCATGCCGGGCAGACTAAGATCGGTCAGCACCAGGGCGTAGCCGTCCGGATTCCGCTCGTATTGCTCGAGCGCCTGTTCGGCGTCGCTGCGCGCATCGACCTCATAACCCAGCCTCTCCAGATACTTTTTGAGCAGATCCGTCAGGGCCGGTTCATCGTCGACCAGCAATAACCGGGCCGAGCCCATCGCGTTACCAAAGCGACAGCGGCACGTCGCCCGGACTCCAGGCGATGCCGAGCGTCGTGCGATAGCCCTGGTTCTTATAACCCACGATGTGAATCTGCTGGTCGCGGGCGTCGAAGCGGGCCACCAGATGGAAGGATCGCGTGAGTCCGTAGCTTGCGTTCGCGCCGCCATTCCAGGTCGAATAATCCTGCAGATGTTGCCCGATCGCGGCAAGCTTGAAATAGCCGCCGTAAATTGCGAAATTCCATTTTTTGATGCCGGTGTAACTATAGCTCAGCGTTCCCGATTCCATACGCGAGGTGAGGTACACGCCATTGCCCGGCGAGACGTGCTCGCCCGCCGCCAACGTAAGGCTGGAGTTTTTCAATTTTCCGGTCAGGTTCACGGAACCGCTGGGATAGATGTCTTCCCGGTAAAATGCCGCGGTGCCGGTCGTTTCGCCGAGCAGCGCCGCCAGCACCGGGTTCAGGGTCACCTGCTGAATTCCGCTCACTTCGGATTGGAACACGCCCCCGTTAATCGCAAACGTCCAGCGGCGTCCCAGCGAGGTACTGTAAAATCCCTCGCCGACGTTGATATCGGAATGGCCGAACGCCGGCGCGAAATCGTTGTGCAGCCGCTCATAGATGAAGCCGATGGTCTTGGTTCTCGACAGCCGGTGCTGGACTTCACCGCGCAGGTTGTAACCATTCAGATTCGCCAATCCCTGGCCCGAGTAGCGGACCCAGTAACCGTCGCCGCCGATCGTAAAAGTGGTCCGCGCCGAGGTGATGATATTCATATCCGCCGAGGACTGGAGATAGTAAAAGCGGCTGTCAAAAATGGCGGACGTCGGCTGGCCGACGAAGCTGGTCGGAGTTTCCAGGTAGACCGGCGACGCGAAGTTGATCGTGCTCAACCCGCCGATCTGCCGGAAATCGAACGACAGGCGCCGCGACTTCTGATAGGTGTAGCCGAACGCCAGGCTTTGCATGCTGCCGTCATATTTCGTCGCGTTGGTGTAGTCATAAAAGCTGCCGCTGTAGTCGAGCCCTAACTGCGCGGTTCTCCAACTGTGCGTGCCATAGGCGCCGCCATCGAGCTGCACGCCGTAAAGCCCGTTAATGGTAACGAGATTTCCCTTGGAATCCACCTCATAAGGCTGGTAGCCGGTGTCGTAGACGCCCGAAACATCGGCAAAAAAGCGCAAATCGACCTGTTGTCCGCTGCGGGTGCCGATGGTTCCGGCTCCGCTCGAAAGCACGCCCGGTCCAAGGTAGCCGCCCACCTGCGCAAACGCCGTCGACACGAAGGCGCAGAAGAGCCCGATCTGAATTTTGTTCAAGCCAAACGCTCCGATCCGGTAGACTAAAGACGATAACTTCTACCGAGTCTGACGCGTGGCGCTTGCCGGTGTCAAGCGAGCGGCGATGGATTCCTTGACCGGAGTCTTCGAGCCGCGGACAATTTTCGCAAGGCGAGGATGGTCATGATGCTCCGACGAACTGTTTGGCTTCTGGTTCCCGCTCTGGCTTTCGCCGCGGACCTTCCGGTGCGCGACGTGGTGCTGTTCAAGAACGGAATCGGGTATTTCGAACGCGCCGGCCAGCTCCCGGCCGGCGAATCGGCCCGGCTCGAATTCAAAGCCGGCGACATGAACGACGTTTTGAAGTCGCTCACCGTTATCGATCGCGCGGGCGCGAAGATCGGCACGGTGCGCTACGATGCGAGCGAGCCGGTCGACAAGCGCCTTCAGGATTTTCCGTTCGACATCGGCCACAATTCTTCGCTGGCGGTGTTTCTCGATCAGATGAGGGGCGCGCGCCTCGAATTGCAGATCGGCGCAGAACATGTCGCGGGAACCATGGTCAGCGCGCGGCTGGTGCCGGCCACCGAGAAGGACAAGGAGAGCCAAACCGTCGTTCTGCTGATGGATTCAGGCGAAATGCGCGCCTACGATCTCGCCGCCGCGGCCGCAGTCAGGTTTCCCGATCCGAAACTGCAAGGCATGCTGAAGGATTATCTCGCGGTGCTGAGCCAGGCGAGCTCGAAAGACCGGCGCAGCATTTATATCGATTCGCCCGGCCCGGCGTTGCGCGATCTGATCGCGCGCTATACGATTCCGGCGCCGGTTTGGAAATCGACCTACCGTTTGATTTTCGGCAATAACGGGGAACCGACCCTCGAAGGCTGGGCGATCGTCGACAATACGACCGGCGAGGATTGGACCAACGTGCATCTGTCGGTGGTCTCGGGCAAGCCGATCTCGTTCATCACGCAGTTGTACGAGCCAAAATATATTCAACGCCAGGATGTGGAGCTGGAGGAGAATCGACCGGTCGCGCCGGGGGTGTTCGGCGGCTCGATCGGCGGCGCGGTCGGCGGCAGCATCCAGGGTAGCCCCAAGTCCGGCCCCGCGCGGGCGTTGGCCCCTGCGCCACCCGCGGCGCGGCAGATGGCCGGCCTAGGCTCGACCGCGGAATCGGTAGTCGTCGAACCGGCCGATTCATCGATCGAATCGGCGCCGGCGCAGGAAGAAGGCGAACTGTTCGAGTACAGCTTCGCGAGTCCGGTAACCGTGAAGAAGGGCGAATCGGCGATGCTGCCGTTCCTGCAGCAGAAAATCGGCGCGCGCAAGCTGCTGGTTTATCGCGAAAGCTTCGGCCTGCATCCCATGGACGCCGCCGAGATCGCCAACTCCACCGGCAAGACGCTCGACGGAGGGCCGTTCACGGTTTACGACGGCTCCGCCTATTCGGGCGAGGCGATTGCGGAGACGATCAAGGCCGGCGACAAGCGTCTGATCAGCTACGGCGTCGATCTGGGAACGCGCGTCACCACGGCATGGGATTCCTCGCACAGCGTGGTTCGCGAAGTTCATTTCCATAGGAGCGTGCTGACCGCGCGATCCGCGGTCGTCGACACGAAAGCCTACACGATCCGCAATGTCGACGCGAAGGCCAAGACGCTGATCATCGAACATCCTCAGCGGGCCGGCTACAAACTGCTCAACCAGACGCCGGTCGAAACCACCGCGGACGCCTACCGGTTCGAAGTGAAGCTGGCCGCATCGGGTTCCGAAAAATTTCCGGTGACCGAGGAACGGGTTCTCGATCAAACATTTTCGCTGACCAACGTGACCGCCAGCCTGATCGCCGAATGGTTTCAGAATAAGGCGCTGAGCGATGCGGGACGCCGCCAGCTTGAGGCGATCGCGCAGAAGAAGGACGAAATCGCGGAGAACAACGCCGCCATGAAGCGCGCCGGAGCCGACCTCGATGACCTCGCGAAAGACCAGGCGCGCGTTCGCAGCAACTTCGAAAGCCTCAACCGCGTCGCCGGCCAGCAGGAGCTGGTGCAGCAATACGCGCGGGAGTTGGCATCCATTGAGATCAAGCTCGCGGCGCTGCGCGACACGCAAAGCCAGCTTCGCCACAAGCAGACCGCGCTAGAATCGGAGCTCAATTCATTAATGGAGAAAACCGACTTCTGAGACTCGCGCTGGTGGGTTATGGAAACGTGGGACGGGCGTTCGCGCGGCTGCTCGAAACGCAGCGCAAGGCCTATCCGTTTCGGATTGTCGGGATCCAGACCTTGCGTCATGGAGCGGCGATCGATCCGGCCGGGCTGGCGGTCGATCCGGCGTTCGGCGAGCGCTTCGGGTCGATCGGCACATTTCTGGATCGCGCTCAACCCGAAGTCGTGGTCGAGCTGACCACGCTGAATCCAGCCACCGGTGAGCCGGCGATTTCGCACATTCGCGCGGCGTTTCAGCGGTCGCTGCACGTCGTCACCGCGAACAAGGGACCCATCGCGCACGCCTATTCCGCGCTGGCGGCCGAAGCGCGGCGCGCCGGCGTCGAATTTCGCTTCGAATCGACGGTGATGGATGGCGCGCCGGTTTTCAACTTCGTGCGCAATACGCTGCCGGGATGCAGGATTCTCGGATTCACCGGAGTGATCAATTCCACCACCAATATCGTCATTCAGGCGCTGAGCGCCGGCCGGACGCTGGAGGAAGGGATCGAGGAAGCGCGGCGTCTGGGCATCGCGGAGGCGGACCCGAGCTTCGACATCGACGGTTGGGATGCCGCGGCGAAGACGGCCGCACTCGCCAATGTGCTGCTCGATGCGGGCGTGACTCCGCTCGATGTCGACCGCCGTGGAATCGGGCGCCTGACGCCGGAAAAAATGGCATCGGTCCGGCAACAGGGCAAAACCATCCGGTTGGTCAGCCGCGCCCGGACCGCGCCCTCAGGCGTGAAGCTGCGCGTCCGGGCGGAAGTGCTCGATGAAACGGACGTGCTCGCCTCCGCGCGGGGAACATCCAACCTGCTTTTGTTTGAAACGGATCTGATGGGAACCGTCGGAACGGTGGAAATCGCTCCGGGAGTGCAGCAAACCGCCTATGGCGTCTTCAGCGACCTGGTAGACATTGCGCGAACGCTGTAGAAGTTCAGAACATTCTGTCCTGTTTTTGTAAGCTCCCGAAGGTGCCGATGTTGGAGATCGCGAACGCGCCCTCGATCTGGACATCGTCACGCAGGCCCAGATTGAAACGCCGGTATTGCAAGCTGAAACCGCAGCAATCGGTGTTCTTGGTGACCTGAAAATCCCAGAACTGCAGGATCCCCTGCTTGTAGTCGTAATTGATATCGAACCCGGCGTTCCATCCCTTGGCGTTCGGATTTCCGTAACCGGCGCGGGAGTGAAGCTGGTTCGCGGAAGGCATCAGGATCGGATCGGTGTGGGCGACGGTGTGACCGGCGCTCCAGAACCATTTCTTGATGCGGCCATCCACCTGAACGCTGCTGTTCACGATTTCGTGATACAGCGGGTCATAATCCGTACGCCATTCAATGCCGACTTTCGATTGAATCCGGATCACGCTGACCACCGGCGAATAAGAGCGGGGGCCGGCCAGAAACGCGAATCCGGTCAGATCGATCGAACTGTCAATGACGTTTCGAACGCCAGGCAGGACCGCGCCTCCAAAGGTCGGGTCAAAATACCGGTCAAACCGCAACTCCCATGTCAGAAAGTCGGTCACCGTGCCATTTTTGTCCTTTGCAAGCAGGCGGTTAACGACGGAAAATTCGAGTTGATTCGTATTGGTCAGCAAATCCAGCTCATCGAATCGGATGACGTCATTGAAATTGTTGATCCCGTTGACGTATTTATAAGTGACGCGCTCTTCGATGACATGCTTCATCTTTTTTCCGATCCAGAACGGCGCATTGAAGACGCGCTCGAACGACGGGAAGATCAGTTGCACTTGCGCGTCCCGTGAATTGCGCAACAGGGTCCGTGCGATGACGGACCCGTTATCCATGCTCTTGCCGTACTCGGTTTCCTCGATTCCGACCGTCGGGATCAGCGAGAAATCGTGCCATTTGAATGCGGTAGTGAGGTGCGGGGCCAAGTCCACGCGATCGACGAGCAGGCCGGTGTGCAGCGCCGGCTCTCCCGCGACGATTTCGGGCTGGCCGCGATCCACCAGTCCGCCGCTCGCCTCAAAACTGACCCAGAAAGGCCAGTTCAGAAAATCAACTTCATGGTCGCGCCCGAACAGTTCCGCATCCGGAAGTTTTTGAATCGTAATGGTCTGGCCGGGGGTGGTGCTCTCAAAGTTGACATCGCGTTGCGCGACGAAATTCACTCCGATATCGCCCCAGTGCTTGCCGATGAAGCCGACCGAGTGCGTCTCGGAAGAGACCGCCTCATTATAGTTTTGCGTGAAGTCTTGCAGGAAACCGAAGGAAGACAAATAGTCGAGAATGCCTCGCCCTTCCCATCCATTGCCTAAATCGCCCTTGGCATTCAGGACCACCCGGACGCCGCTCTCGGTCGAGGGATTGGTTTGGGTAGCGTTGACGCCGAAGACGGTGAGGTCGAAGTCTGAATTAACGCCGAGTTTGCCGCGGAAGTCGGCGTGACTGGCAATTCCGGCGCTCGTGTAATAAATAGCGCGATACGTGAGATCGAAACTGCGGCTGATCGCCCAGTAATAGCCGACGCCGAGCATTTTTCCGTGTTGCGAGCTATTGCCAATGTTCGGGACCAGCAATCCGCTCTTGCGCGGCTCTTTTTTAAGGGACTTGTAGAAATACGGAGTGTAGAATAAAGGGATTTTTTTGAGATAAAACCAGGAATGGCGCGCGATGGCGTGGTCGCCTGGAATGATGTCGAACTCGGGAGCTTTCAGAACCCACCAGGGGTGCGGTACCAGGCAGTCGGTCAGAAAGCCGTCGTGCAGGATATAGTGATCCTCTAGTCTTTCCACCCATTTGCTTTGAAAATAATAAGGATTTGTGGTGGTCAGCAAGCCCGGACGAGCCTGTACCTGGGAAACCGCGGTCCCGGTGACATCGTAAAACTGCCCGGTTTCCTCCTCGATATTGTATTCGGCCCGGTCGCAATCCATTTTTTCGCCGCGCGGAAAATCCTCGAAATGGACATGGCCGCGAGCTTCAACGTCGCCCGTTTCTTCGTCCCAATCGATTTCGTCAGCGGTCACGAGAATGTCCGTCGTCTCGACTCGCACGGCTCCTCTCAGGTGATAGACGTTCCCCTCGATGTCCTTGTAAATTGCTGAGACCAGGTACTCGTCCTTGGTGGGCATATTGGGACGCGGATGGACCACGCGCTGGTTCGGATTCGGGCTGGGCGGCGGGGCTTCCGAAGGCGGGGCCGGTAAAGCAGGAGTAAAGGTTTGAGCGCCCAAGTTCAGAGAGGAAAATAGTACTAACGTACCGAGAATCGTATAAAGTGCGTGACAAAATTGGCCGAGTATGGTAGCAAGGAATGAGACATTAGTACTAGACCTTATTGGGATGGTGATACCGGGGCTCAATCGAGCACCGTAACAGAGCGGCGTAAGAGCAGTCAAGCGGCGAGCACAAGCCAAGAGAAAGCGGCCACCCGATGCAGTGCGTATATTGTAAGAGTTGGAACGAGGAAGACGAGCGGCGTTGCGTTCGGTGCGGCCGCCGTCTGCACCCTTCCGCGCCCTGTCCGGCGCCGGAATCGTATCCGATGGCCAGCGGAGCGGCAACCGCTCCGGCGCTGGAAGTATTTCCGGGGCGGCAAATGGCTGCCGAGGCGCCGCAGGAGCGGGGAGCCTATCAGACATCATTATTTCGAGACGCGCCGGGAGGCCTGAAGGTAATCCCAATTCCGACGCTTCCGCCGATCCGGCCGCAGGAACGCGAACCGGCGCCCCGCCGGACTGGGCCGCGACCGGCCTCTCCGCGATCGAATGCGCGCCGCGGCTCGGATTCGCAAGGGACGCTCGATTTTCATGCGGGCAACGCCTCGCCCGGCCTGCAAGTGGAAGCGGTGATTTATTGCGACGCGCCGGTGGCGCTGCCGACGCATCGCGTGCTGGCGGCGGCATTCGATTTGAGCATGATCGCGATCGGGCTGGGGCTTTTTCTCGCGATCTTTTTTGTCTCCGGCGGCGTGCTGGCGTTCGGAAAACAGAACGCGCCATTTTTCATCGGCGTCGCGGTATTGCTGGGGCTGTTTTATCGCACGCTGTTCTGCCTGGGCGACGGCGACACGCCGGGCATGCGATTCGCGGGATTGCGCCTGGTGGATTTCGACGGACGAACACCGGATCGCGACCAGCGCGGCGTGCGCCAGATTGCCAGCCTGCTCAGTATCCTGTCGGTTGGGCTCGGACTGGTCTGGGCGCTGGTCGACGAAGAGAAGCTTACCTGGCACGACCACATCTCAAAGACGTTTCCGACGGTCGGATAGGGCGAATCCCGGCTTCCCACGGCGCGCGTCGCGATGGTAGCCTAGGACTGTGAGTCGCCCGCTGATCCGTTACACTCCCTCTCGCCGCTACCTTTGGATGGCGTTATTCGCAGCTTGCGGAGTCGCGCTGTCAGTGTGGACGGCGATACGATGGAGCCCGTCGGAGTGGAGCCCGGCCGCCGTTAGTCCAACCCTGTTTAGTCCCGCATGGATCGCAGCGGGATTATTTCTGATAACGGCAGTGTGCCTGACGGCGGCGGTGCTGCGCCCGGCGATCGAGATTCACGAAACCCATTTGATCACCGGCCGGCGCCTGATTCCCTGGGGCGATATCGCGCGCGTCGATCGCACGGTCTGGAGCGCGCCTCTGGCAGTGTACCTTACGCTCACCGGAGGACGCCGCGAGTTGCTGGTGTATCCGGGAGATCCGGACGCCTCGGCCGCTTTATTGCGCCACCTGCGGCGTTTTTCGCGCGAAGCGCTCATTGACGGGATTCCCTATCACCGCTACTGGGGCGAATCCGCGAGCGCGGAACCCAAGCAGTTGCCGCCCGTGCGCCATCCCTTGTTGCGTCCCGAAGACGAAGACGAAGTCGAGCGGATGTTCCAGCGTCTGAAGTCGGTCGGACGGATCGACCAGCGCAACTCGGACGACCAGTAACCGCCTTGCCCCGGCACAAGCTGCGCAACGCTACGCTCGGGATCGCCGCGCCCGGGCGCGAGCAATTCTTCTCGCCCAGGGGTTGTGGAACAAAGCCTGGCGGGAAAAAGCCTGGTGGAAAAATGCCTGGTGGAAAAATGGTGAAAGGCAGAAAATCCTCTTGAGCGTGTGGACCAAGACGGTCACCGGTTGGCTCGGCTTATGAAGCGGAGCTTCCGTTTTCTTCTGCCCTATCTGCGGCGATACCGGACCGGATTCGCGTTGGGATTCGCGTCGCTGGCCATCAAGGATCTGCTGGGCGCCGCGTTGCCGCTGGTGATGCGCTCGGCCATCGACGCGCTCACCGGCGGATCCGCGCTACGCATCGTGCTGGAGTTTTGCGCGCTGATCGTGGCGATCAGTCTGGTCAAAGGGCTCTTTCAATACTGGATGCGCGTGATCCTGATCGGCATCTCCCGCGATGTGGAGTACGATCTCCGCAACGACCTGTTCGGGCGGCTGGTGACGCTCGACTCGGAATTTTACGGACGCATGCGCACGGGCGACATTCTGGCGCGTGCCACCAACGAT
>DATHCE010000054.1:0-3722 GCA_035319685.1 Bryobacteraceae bacterium
CGATGTGCGCCACTTTCACACAACCTCGCCCTCGCCGGGATTAGTGGACCAACCCGTGTTCGGATTCGCGGTTGCTCAAGACAAGATCGTGATTGAGGTAGGCGAGCGAAGAGGCAGAATCTGGTTGGTGCGCTAAGAGAATCAGCGTGTGCTTCTTAATTCGAGTGCAGATTCTGGGCATCGCGATTCGGCGGAGAGATCGAAGGAATTCTGCGGCGGGAAGCTTTCATTTAAGGGGCAAACAGTCGCAAACGGTCGGACAGCGAATAATCCACGCGCGCGGATTCGTTGTCGAAGTTCTCAAGCAACAATTCCGTCGTGTTCACGTAGAAGCCGCCCGCCACATTCGGCAGAGGAAGCACCGCCATCGCCGCGAGCACCTGCGGGCTCACGCGATTTGGCGGGATGATATTGCCAGGGAAAGGCGCGCGTTTTCCGTTGGTGATCGTGCTCGAAGGATCATAGATCACGGTGGTCGCGATCTCTTCCGAAAAATTCCCGACACGCTGCAACGCGTCCGGAACGGCCACCGTCGTCAGATTGGCCGCCGCCTGGCGGTTGCGGAGGCCTTCGTATGAGAAGAATCCAAACAGCTTCTTCTTATACAGAGGACCACCGATGGTTCCGCCGAACTGATTGCGGCGGAATTCCGGAACCGAGGAACTGGTGGTGAGATTGAACGGACGCGCGTCGAACACATTGTTGCGCAGGAAATCCCAAGCCGATCCGTGCCAATCCACCGTGCCCGATTGCGTCAGCACGTTGATCTGTCCGCCGGAGGCGCGCCCGTACTCAGCGCTATACTGCGCCACCTGAACCTGAAATTCGGAAATCGCATCCACGATCGGCACATAGTTGAGCGCGTTGTAGTCCAGATCCGTGTTCATGACGCCGTCGAGCAGATAAGCGGAATCGTTGGTGCGCTGACCCGCGACGCTCAGGCCGCCCACCTCGCCTTGCCGCAGCGAGTTCTGCTGCACCGCGATTCCACCCGAATTGGCGCCGGGCGAAAGCAGCGCCAGTTGCAGGAACTGGCGTCCGTTGAGCGGAATCGCTTTCACCTCCGCCGAAGATATTACGGTTCCCTCGGCGGCTGACGTGGTGGTGAGAGGCGACACTTCGGATTTCACTTCAATCGATTCGGTGACCGCGCCCAGCGTCAAGGGGATGTCGAACGTCGAAGAACGGGCGACTTCGAGATGGAGCTGGGAGTCCTCGAAGGTTTTGAATCCTTGTGCTGCCACCCGGATCGAATAGTCTCCCGGAGGAAGAAGGTCGAAGTGATACAGTCCCTCCCTGGAAGTCTCGGTGGTTCGCGGCGCACCGGTGGCGGTCTCGATGAGTCGAATCTTGGCGCCGGCCACGCCGAGCCCTCCGGGATCGGTTACGCGTCCATCCAGGACCGCTGTTTCGTTCTGAGCCCAGACGACACCGGCGAGCAACAAGACACTGAGAGTACGGATTCGCATAATGGTTACCTATGTTAAGAGGTGTATGTGTCGAAACGATTGCAGTTCAGTTTAGATTTGGTATTGCGCAACGATGGTTGCAGCTATGCGACCAACGTGAAGAATCGGGCGGGCACGCGCGGCGGCTGGGCGTAGAACACCGGCTTCAGCCCGGCGCCGGTAGTAAGCGAGCTACGTTTATGTCGGGAGCCCGCGAAAGTCAATGGACCAGGCGCGATTTGATTCCCACGCCCGGCTCGACGCCCTCGACGAGCTCTCCGCCCCGCACTACGAAAACGCCGTTCACCAGCACAAACGGAATGCCTTCGGAATACTGATCGGGTTTATCGAACGTCGCCTTGTCGATCACGGCCGCAGGGTCGAACACCGTGATATCCGCGTCCACGCCGACCTTGATTCGCCCTTTGCGCGCCATCTGCGGCGACACCGATTCCAGCCGCCGCGCGGGCAGCAGCGTCATCTTTTCAATCGCGGTCATCAGCGAAAGGGCCTTCTCCTCGCGAACATAATGCCCCAGCACGCGCGCGTCCGTTCCCGCGCCGCGCGGATGACCCTTGCCGCGTTCCATGCGCCCGTCGCTCGCGATCATCACCCCGGGATACGCGATCGCCTGCCGCGCCGCTTCTTCAGGGATCGCATGCAGAATCACGAAGCCTCCGGTTTTGCGATACCGCTCGAACGACTCCGCCGTCAGCCGCTCGCCCGTCGCCACCCATTGCAGATCTTTATATGTGATCGACAGGCGCTCCTGCCACCCCGGATCGAACATCGCCGAATCGATCGCGGTCTGGCCGGCGGTATAGGGATAGGCTTCGGTGGTCACGTCCAACCCCCGCTTACGCGCGCCGTCGATCATTTCGAGCGCCAGCCCGGTCTGGGCGAGCGACATGCTGGTGATGTGGACCACGTGAATCGACGCGCCGGTGATCGCCGCGCCCGCGATCACTTCTTCCATTGCCTCAGTGGTCGAGCCCGGCTCGGCCGTGCCCACCGATCGCGTGTGCACGAAACACGCCACCTTACGATCCGCGGCGATGCGAAAAATCGACAGAATCTCCGGATGCGTGGCGGACGGCGTGTATGCAAGGCCCATGCCGATCCCCAGGGCGCCTTCGTCCAGCCCCTGGCGCACCAAATCTTCGATCGCGCGCATCTCCTCGGGCGTCGCGTGGCCATGCGCCGCCGGGCCGGTCGGCAGAAACGCTCCCGGGTCGTGCATCACGGCCATTCGCGCTGGAATGTGGCCGGAAGTCGCGCCGAAATTGATCAGCGCCTTCCCTTCGCGCGCCGCGTACCACGGCTTTACCGGATAAACGCCGACTTCGAGTTCCAGTGCCGTGGTCACCCCGTCGCGCGCTTTATAGCGATAGTTCTCGTCATCCTGGCCGTGTGAATGCAGATCGATGAATCCCGGCGCGACCACCAGGCCCCTCACCTCAACGGTGGTTCGTCCGCGCAAGGGCCGTTCCGAAACCGCCGCGATACGCCCGGAGCGGATGCCCACATTGCGCACCGCATCGAGTCCCGACTCCGGATCCATGACACGCCCGCCCGAAAGCACGACATCGAAGACTTGCCCGAACGCAAGTAAATTCATCCCTATCGCGAGTAGCCCAAGTTTGTTAAGCATTCCGAAATGATATCCCGTCATTGGTCCTATGAATCAACATAATTCTCTTATGCGCTACCCTGTCGTGATGTGCGGCCGAGCCTGCATCGTGAGCTTTCCGAAGACGACGGCAAGCTCTGGTGCCGGTGCGGGAGCGGTTGGACTGTCATCACGATTCCGGCAGATTGAGCTTCCGCATCAACCCTGCCCAGCGCGGAGTGGAGCGCAGCTCTCTTCCATACCAGAGCCGCAGATATCCGGCTGCATAAAAATCGCGCTGGTCGATGGCCTTCTCGAGCCAATCCGCCTCCGCATCGAATTCCCGGAGAATCCAGTGGTAAACGGCCATGCCTCGGGGAGCGCCGAACGCGTCGCCGGGCTGGAGCTTCCCGAGCAGTTCGTCCGCCCTGCGCGTCGCTCCGGTTCGCCTCAGCAGCCCGGCGAGCAATCCGATCACGTGGGGAAGCAGAGGCGCGAGGGCGTACGCCTTTTCGCAAAGTACCAGCGCCTGATCGAACTCCCCCCGCGAAGCATGGTAAGTGGCCAGAGGTCCTAAGGCACCCACGATGCCCGGATTGAGTTCCAGAGTCTCGCGATATCCCTCGGCAGCTTCCTCGTCGCGGCCGGCGGCGGCCAGACAGCCG
>DATHCE010000055.1:0-25266 GCA_035319685.1 Bryobacteraceae bacterium
ATCTATGCGGCGCGCGCTCTTGTTTTCTCTTTTGGCGTATTTCGACGCGCTGGTTGCGCCAAACAATCTCCCCAACGTCATCTTGGCCACTGTCGGCATTATCGGCGTCATCGTTGCCATGCGTACTCTGA
Source organism: Bryobacteraceae bacterium (assembly GCA_035319685.1). GTDB lineage: Bacteria > Acidobacteriota > Terriglobia > Bryobacterales > Bryobacteraceae > Palsa-187. The sequence goes on from DATHCE010000055.1 coordinate 132, forward strand.
AGTGGCTCAAAGAACAGGTCAACCGGATGGATCGGCAGATCGGATTGATGGATCAACAGCGGACGGACAGCAATCAGTCGAGCAAGGACTCGCTTGAAGCGCTGAATCGCCAAATCACGCACCTCGAAAGCCAAGTCACTGTGATGGAGAGGCAGGCGAATCAAACATCCGCGAGCGCTTCGGAAGCCCACAAACTGATGGCGTCTCAGGCTGAATTGATGGCCCGCCAAGCGGAGATCATGGAACGGCAGACAAAGCTTCAAGAAGCTGCGATGACACAATGGATCGATGTTAAAAACTGGCGGGTCGAGGTGCTTCAGCTTATCGGACCCCTCTCCAGTATTCCTAAAACCCTGAGAGTTTCGTATGATGTCGTGAACGAGAGCACCTTCCCCCTGGAGATGCGGGCTGAATTTAAATTTTCTGGCGGGGTCAGCCAGTACCTGCCCTACGTCTACCTGCTGCCCAAAAAGCCTTACACTATACCGTTCGACCTGAAGCTCGACGAGGGGCGCGGCGCGCAGTATGCGAAGGGAGAAATCCGGATTGGGGTCCATGGCCAGTTTTATCATGTGGGGGTGACCACCCAGCCCAGCCCGTTGATGTCGATCCGTGGGAATCTCGTTTGTGGAAGGACGGCTGCTACCAGACTGGAATTTGAGTGGCTGGTTAAGGAAAAAAGCGGCGAGGGCGAAGAAGAACAGGAAGCCGAAGCAAATTAGGGGCACTACCGGCTGATGAGGATGCCGTTGCAGGCCGCTTGAAACTGATCTTCGCGAACTCAGTAAATGGTCTAGACGAAAATTTCCGAGACCGCCAGCTCGCCCGCAGCGGGAATGCGCAGCGGAATTTTATCGGCTTCGATGTAGGTGATGGTTCTGCGGTCCGGTGTGGACACTTTGACGGTCTTGCGCTTCGGGTCGACGATCCAGAATTCGAGGCAGCCGTTCTCGAGGCAGATGGCTTCGCGTTCGTTCATCTCTTCCGCCGTGTTCGACGGCGAGAGAACCTCGATGACGAGTTCGGGCGCGCCGCGGAGATAATCGTCGGCAGCAATCGCATCAAACCTCGGCTGTGACAGATAGGCTACATCGGCGATCCAACATTCATACTCCGCGAGCGGGCGAAACGCGAATTCAGGCCAGACCACGCCTCGTCCCGCGGCGACCGATTCCAGACATTTGATCAGGCGATGCTGGACAAGGGCGTGCCCATGTTTTGGCGGCGGCATGAAGACGGGCACCCCATGATGAAGTTCATAGCGTCCTGGCTTATCCTCCGGCAGCGCGGAGTATTGCTCGACCGTCATCAGAGCAGAGGTGGTCGCCATCGGTTTTATTTTCGCAGATCGCGGCCGGTCATTTCTTTGGGCTGCTCGACGCCGAACATGCCGAGAATTGTCGGCGCGATGTCCTGCAATGCTCCGCCGGAGCGAAGCGGACGCTTCTCTTCATCGACCACGATGAACGGCACCGGATTGGTGGTGTGATAGGTGTGCGGGCCTTTGGTCACCGGATCGATCATCATTTCCGCGTTGCCATGATCGGCGGTAATGATCCAGCGGCCTCCTTTGCGCTGTAACGCCGCGTAGATGCGGCCGAGGCCGGCGTCGACCGCTTCGACGGCGCGCACCGTGGGCTCGAATTTGCCGGAGTGGCCGACCATATCCGCGTTCGCATAATTCATCACGATGACGTCGAAGCCGCGCGTTTCGATCGCGTGCACGACGGTTTCGGTAACGCCTTCGGCGCTCATTTCAGGTTTCAGATCGTAGGTCGCGACTTTGGGCGACGGAACCAGCTCGCGCTCTTCGCCGGGGTACGGTTTTTCGTCGCCGCCATTGAAAAAATAGGTCACGTGAGCGTACTTTTCGGTTTCCGCGACGCGGAGATTTTTCCAGTGGTGCGCGGCCATGACGTTCGCCAGGATGTTGTTGGGATGCTCGCGCGATAAAACAAATGGGACTGAAAATGTTTTGTCGTACTGGGTCATCGTCGTGAAGTGGAGCTTCAACGGCGCTTCGGTCAACGCCTGCGTCATCTGACGGCCGCGATCGGCGCGATAGTTGAAAAAAATACATGCGTCTTCAGGACGGATGCGGCCCGCAGGATTGTGGCGCGCGTCCACGATAGTGACCGGCTCGATAAATTCGTCGGTGATGAGACGCTCATAGGATCGCTTGACGGCGGCGACGGGATCTTCCCATTTTTCGCCCGAGCCCTCGACCATCGCGTCCTTGGCGAGCTTGATGCGATCCCAGCGTTTGTCGCGATCCATGGCGTAAAAGCGGCCCGAGACGGTCGCGATGCGCCCCACGCCAATTCGCCGCATTTCGCGTTGCAAGGCTTGTATGAAACCGGCTCCGCTTTCGGGCGGAGTATCCCGGCCATCCATGAAGCAGTGCACGCACACATCGGCGACGCCTTCGCGCCTGGCCAATTCGAGCAGCGCGTAGAGATGCGTGTTCATCGAATGGACGCCGCCGTCGCTTAACAACCCCATGAAATGGAGACGATGATTTCGCGCGTAGCGCATGGCGGCGAGCAGCGTCGGATCCCGGAAGAAATCGCCGGACGCGATCATCCGGTCGATGCGCGTCACATCCATAAAAATGACGCGGCCGGCGCCGATGTTCAGATGGCCGACCTCGCTGTTGCCCATCTGACCGTCAGGCAGACCGACCGCGGGACCCGACGTCTGGACTAGAGTGTTCGGATAATCGCGCAGCAGGCGATCGTAGTTGGGCTTGTGCGCGGCGGCGATCGCATTGCCTTCAAGCGACGGCGAATAGCCCCAGCCGTCGAGAATCGTCAGGACGAGCGGACGGCCGTTCATCATTATTGCAACAGCCGTCGGCCGCGACGAAATGCGCTGCGTCCGGCGAATTTCGCGCCTCCGCCGAGTTCCTCTTCGATGCGCAGAAGCTGGTTGTATTTCGCGATGCGATCGGTGCGGCTCGCCGATCCGGTTTTGATTTGTCCCGCGCCGGTGGCGACGGCGAGGTCGGCGATGAAGGGATCTTCGGTCTCGCCGGAGCGGTGCGAAATCACCGAGGTGTAGCCGGCGTCGGAGGCCATCTTGATGCAATCGAGCGTTTCGGTCACGGTTCCAATCTGATTCAGCTTGATGAGAATCGAATTGGCGATGCCGCGCTCGATGCCCTTTTGGAAGATTTGCGTGTTGGTGACGAAAATATCGTCGCCGACGAGCTGGATTTTTGTCCCGAGCGTGCCGGTGAGGAGCTGCCAGCCGTCCCAATCCTCTTCCGACATTCCGTCTTCGAGCGAAACGATGGGGTACTGGCGCACCCAATTAGCCCAGAAGTCGACCATCTGTTCGGAGGTGCGCTCGCTTTTGTCCGATTTTTTGAAGACGTATTTCTTCTTCGCGGCGTCGTAGAATTCGCTGGCGGCGGGATCGAGCGCGATGCCGATCTGATCGCCGGGCGCGTAGCCGGCTTTAGTGATGGCTTCGAGCACGACGTCGAGGGCTTCGTCGTTCGATTTGAGATTGGGCGCGAAGCCGCCTTCGTCGCCGACCGCGGTCGAGTAGCCGCGCTTCTTCAGGACGCCTTTGAGCGTGTGAAAAACCTCGGCACCCCAGCGCAGCGCTTCCGAGAATTTTTCCGCTCCGAAGGGGACGATCATGAACTCCTGCGGATCGACGCTGTTGTCGGCATGCGCGCCGCCGTTCAAAATATTCATCTGCGGAACCGGCAGAAGCGACGCGCCGGCTCCGCCGAGATAGCGATACAGCGGGGTTTGTTCGGACGCAGCGGAGGCTCGCGCTAGGGCCATGGACACGGCGAGAATGGCATTCGCGCCGAGCTTGGATTTATTGGATGTGCCGTCGAGCTCGATCATGAGGCGATCGAGCTCGGTCTGGCGCGAGGCATCGAGGCCGACGAGCGAGGGCGCGATTTCATCCGTAATATTCTGGACGGCGTTGCGCGTGCCTTTACCGAGGTAGCGCGCCGGGTCGCCATCGCGAAGCTCGACGGCTTCGTGCTCGCCGGTGGATGCGCCGGAGGGAACGGCGGCGCGTCCCATGGACCCGTCGTTCAGGTGAACGTCGGCCTCGACGGTGGGGTTGCCTCGCGAATCCAGAATTTCTCTTCCAACGATTTTGGTGATTTCCATGACTGATGGTGGAATTCCCTCGAAGTGAGGGCGATTCGCTTCAATTATGGCGCATCACTATGGCGCATCGCGCGGCGCGCTAATGCTTCATCACTTCGGCGATCAGCGGAGAGATGGTAGAGACATCGAAAGCGGCGTTCAGTTTCCGGCCGTTGATGAAGAAGGTGGGCGTCCCTTCGACTTCGGCCATCTCGCCTTCCTTCTCCTCCGAATCGACGCGCACGGCGAACTTGTGCGAGTCAAGGTCGGCCTGGAAGCGATTCATGTCGAGGCCGATTTCATTGGCCCAGGCGAGAATTCGCACGCGGTTGATTTCGCGGAAATGGGCGTACATGCGATCGTGCAATTCCCAGAATTTTCCCTGCGCCTGCGCGGCGACCGAGGCTTCGGCGGCCAGGTGCGCCTGCGAATGAATGTCGAGCGGGAACTGTTTGAAGATGAAACGGACATTCGACGGATATTGCTTCAGAACTTTCCCGACTTCGATGGCCGCGGCGGCGCAATAGGGGCATTGAAAATCGGAGAACTCGACGATGGTGACCTTCGCGTTCGACGGGCCGCGCATCGGATCGCCGGCGATGGAAAGCTTGGTCGGCTGATCATCGAGAATGGGCGGAGGAGTGTTGGCGATCTTCACCAGCTCGGCTCGAATCTCGGGGATCTTCTTTCCCGCCGCGGCTTCCTTGATGACGATCCAGGCGAGCCGCTTGCTGTAGGCGCAGGCCGTATCTATGATGCGGCACTGCGCGATTTTCAAGTCGCATCCGCAGTTGCATTTTTCCGAGCGCATGACTTCGAGCGCGATGGCTCGCTGAGCGGAGGTGAGTCCTGAGAAATCGACGGCCGGCAGCGCGGTCGCGGTTTCCCATCCACCCTGGGCGAACAAGAGCGCTGCGGTGACAACGACGAGGAGGGATCGTAGGAGCATCACTTTTATATCATCACTCATTTCCACTCGGGATTCTTTCCGAGGCTGACCAGGTTGGCTAAAAGGCGGTAGGCGCCGGGGACTCCATTGGGCAACTGGCGATACAGCGCGAAGGCGTCGTAGATGTAAAATCCTTTTCCGTAGCGCGCCAGAAGCAGGCCCCCTTTTTGCGGGTCCTGTTCCGGATCGTGCACCTCAACCAGAGGCGTGTAGCGCGAATCCCAACTGCGCAGGAAGCCGTGTCCGCGCTCTTCCACCCATCCTTTGAAATCGGCCGCGCTGATCTGGTTCGGCCAACCGAGCGCGGGATTCGCCGGATCGAGGATCGTTACCTCCGAGTCCTCGTCGACCACCTTTTGCGGATTCGGACCGAGCACGAACGGATATGGTCCATAATTGTTATCGAAATCCTGCAAATTGTATTGCACAATGAGCACACCGCCGTTTTTGACGTAATCCATGAGACGCGCGTTGGCGGCCTTAAGATCGGCGCGAACCGCGTAGGCTCGCGTGCCGAGAATGATCGCGTCATATTTACCGAGATCGCCGGTGGTCAGATCGGTGCTCGAGAGCGTTCGAACATTTTGATCCAGATTGTCGAGCGCTTTAGGAACATCGTCGCCGGTGCCGGGCAGGAATCCGATGGTCAAGCCGGGCGCGATTTTCACGTTGACGCCGACTGCTCGATAAGTCGCGGGGCGATAGAAAGGATACGGGCGCACGCCGGGATAGCCGGTGAGCACGTAGCCTTCGGTGTACTGATGACCGTTGTAATCGGCCTCGGCGGTGATCGTGTAGGCGGCAGGCTTCATCTGATCGGGCTCGACCGAGAAGACTATGGTTTGATCTTCTCCATCGCGACGGAAAGAGAACGGAGCCTCGCCGGGCTCGGAGCGCCAGCCTTGCGGCAATTTCAATCGCACGGTTCCCTGCGCGGGGCCTTTTACGTTGCTATGCACCGTGCACGTGAAGGCGAACGATTTCGATCCCATCGGCACGGCGCCGGCCGCGGGCGAGACGAAGACCGAAATGGCCGGCGCGACCAGCAGAGGGTTCTGCACCACGCCGATGCCGGGAATCCGCTCGTTGGTCTGGACCACTTGCGCGACTTCAAACGGCACGCCCTCATAGGCGAACCTCGCGCGCACCGATAACGGATAGGGCGCCACGGGCAAGTTTCGATAGCGAGGGTCGTGAATGTCGTAGTAGGGCTGCTCCTCGTCGGGGCGCGAGTAATAAGGACGGGTGATGACAGCGTCGGCGGGCACGGTGACGGCGAATCGCCGAAGCGTGGTCTCCTTGCCGGCGGCGGCTTCGTGCGGCGCGGGTCCGGTCGAATCGATGTTCCAGTTCTTTCCATCGGAGGGAACCACTTCGACCTTTTCGACCGCGAGATTTTCAGCGCCTTCGTTATAGACCGTGGCCTCGACCACGAACTTTTGTTGCGGCATCGCGATGGTGAAACTCGGGCCGCGGCCCATGAAGGCTCCACGAGCTGCAGCGAAGGCGGCGTCGGCCGCATCGGTCGCGCCGCGTCCTCCACGGCCTCCACGAACGGCGGGGGGCTGTTCGGCGGCAACGTCGGTTTCGAACGAAATTTCAAGCGACGCGGCTAAAGCGTTTTCAAACTGCTGCTCCTTTTGATTCAGCTCGAACAGAACGTCGTATTTGCCGGGCTCGGCAAGCGAGCTGGATCGCACCTGGTCGATCAGGGCGCGCGTCGATTTGAGGCCGTCGGCGAGAACCGGCGCGATGGACGACGGGTGGTCGACCTGATAATCCTTCAATGCCGCGGCGGAGAATTTCGCGATCTGGGCAAGACCGTCTTTCAGGAATTTCGTATCGCCGGTGGCAAGCGACGCAATGCCGTTCAACGTTACGTCGACTCCGTCGAAGAAGGAAGTTTCGTGATCAGTGGAATCGACGCGCGAGCCGTAGCGATGATAGGCGCTGTCGAGCGGCGCGGGGATGGGAACGATGCCGCCTCCGTTTTGGGTCTTCTGAAATCCCAGGCCTTCGCGCGCCACCTGGAGAAACGTCATTCCCAGAGCGGGCGACGGCTTGCCTTCGGGAATTTCGAGCGTTGTGGAAGGCCCGGTGGTCGACCAGGTTTGATTTACATAATCGAAAAATCGCACAGGCACGAATTTATCGATAGCGTAGTCGTACATGCCCTGCGCGGTGACCTGGAAAAACGGCACGCGGGCATAGACCTTCAGCGGCTTCCATGGACGCAGGCCTTCGCGGATCTGTTCGGGAAACTGTTTGGGATCTCCTGCTGCGTTAAAAACCTCCTGGGCCATCTGTCCGGCCACCTGGTGCTGGCCGTGGCCGTCGCTGGGCGCTCCGACGAACACCGAAGTCACCACCAGAGGACGCACCATCCGGACGACGCGCACAGCGTCGGACAGAACGCGGTCATGATCCCATTTATCGAGCGCCTCCTCACGCGTTTTCGAAAATCCGTAATCGACGACGCGGGAGAAATATTGATCGACTCCCTCGTAACGATCCGCCATGAGCAGTTCCTGGGTGCGGACGATGCCGAGGCGATCGTAATAATCCATCGCCATGACGTTCTGTCCGCCTTCGCCGCGGTTGAGCGTGAGCATGGCGACGCGGGCGCCTTGTCCGCGTGATTCGTAGGTCAGCATGCCCCCGTCTTCATCATCCGGATGCGCGGTGACCATTAGGAGACTGGCCCGGGTTTGCAGTTCCCGAAGCAGTCGCGATAAACCGGCAGCGCCGCGATCGGGAGGAACGGGAATCGCGTCGGTGGCAGGCTTGATCTCCGCCATTTGGGCGCGGCTGAGACCGGCGTAAACGCCGGCCGCGAGGGTCAAAATAATTGCACTGGTTTGAATCCATTTTCGGTTTTGCATTGTCTAAGATTGCATGCGGGCTTTCCCGCCCTGCTGGTTTCTATGATACAGTAGGCCATCAGGGGTTGCAGTTTTTTGTAAGTTGTTAGTTTAAGGCAATTTGAGGGAGATTCCAACATGTTACAGCGAAGTTTCTTCGCTCGTCTGGCAGGCCAGGTGTGCCTGCTTTTATTCCTCGCACTTCAGTTTACGTTCGGTCAGACTCAGGCGATCAACGGCAGTATCCGCGGACGGGTTACGGACCCGGCAGGCGCTGCTGTACCCGCGGCAACCGTCACGGTCGACAACATCAACACCGGTTTTGCGCGCGACGTCCAATCGAACGAAGAAGGTTATTTCGTCATTCCGAACCTGCCCATCGGCACGTACACGGTTACAATCAAGAAAGAAGGATTTCAAACACAAACCCACCCAGGAGTGGTGCTGGATGCCGGAACCGAGGGCGTGATTAACGCGCCATTAGTGGTGGGATCGGTTACGACGACGATCGAAGTGACGGGCGGCGCGCCGATCATTGAGCCGTCGCGTGTTTCGACCGGCCGCACCATCAGCCCAGTCGAGGTCGACAACCTACCGCTGACCTCGCGCAATCCATATAACTTTCTGTTATTCCAGCCGGGCATTAGCGGGCATCCGAATCCGGAACTCGGTATCCCGCGCGTGGTCAATACCAACGGCCTCGACAATCGCGTGCAGTATCAGCTCGATGGAATGCCGGATACCGAGAGCGACCAGTACGGTCTCCGCTTGTACGCGATTTCCGACAGCTATGTCCGCGAAGTACAGACAGTTTCCAACAGCTTCGCGCCCGAATTCGGCCGAACCACGGGCGATATTTACAATGTCATCACCAACTACGGCACCAACGATTTTCACGGTGAATTTTATTTCATCGGCCGGCCGCCGGGATGGAGCGCGCGCCCCATTCTGCTGGGGTCGACCACGGTGAACCCGGGAATCGACCTGCACGATTACTCGACCAACGCGGGTGGTCCGATCAAGAAGGACAAGCTGTTCATCTTCGGCGGTTACGAACACCTGCTGCGCGGAACGCCGGAGCCGGTGACCATTACTCCGGCGAACGCTACCGCCATCGGCCTTCCGCTTTCGCAACTCGCGACCGCAGGGACGGTCCAGCATGTGCAGTTCCTGGATCTCCGCGTGGACTGGAACATCAATTCGAAGAACCAGTTCTTCGCACGGTATAACTATTTCAGGAACGAGTATCCGTTCAACTCCAACGACGGCGGATTGAACGCGCTCGATGCGGCTTCGGATTTTCACGATCGCGCCCACGTGGGCGGGTTCCAGTTGCTGACCACCTTCTCGCCGACCGCGCTGAACGAATTGCGCGCGAGCGAGCCGTACCGCAATGAGCATCACGTACCCGATCCCATCGACGGTCCGGGTCCGGTGATTTCGATCAGCGGAGTCGCGCTGTTCAACGGCACGCCATTGTCCGCCGCCGGCACACGCTTCGCCGAAAAAATCCCGAGCCTCGCCGACAACTTCACGAAGGTCGAGGGCACGCACACCATCAAAGCGGGCTTCTCCTGGCAGCAGAACAACGACAACCAGACCAGCGCCGTTTATAACGAGTACGTTTTTCCGAACATCGCCAGTTACCTGGCGGCCAAGAACGATACCACCGGCTGCACGATTTCCGGCATTACCAATCCGCTGTTGTGCTATTCGAGCTTCTCTACGACGGAGGGTAATCCCGGCATGGCGTACAAGTCGAATTTCTACGACTTCTTCGCGCAGGATAGCTGGCAGCTCCGGCCGAATCTGCTGCTGATCTACGGTCTGCGCTACGACTATTACGCGGCGCCGGCGGCGCTGGCGAGTTCGCCGTTCATCTACAACCAGAGCTTCCACAATCCCGGGACGGACTGGGCCCCGCGGCTCGGCATCGCGTACTCGATCAATTCGAAGACGGTGCTGCGCGTCAGCTCCGGCGTCTTCTACGATGTCCCGTCGACGAATCTCTGGTATAGGACGTTCACCAGCGGCGGAGTGGTCTCGGAGGGGTTCCAGGGCAGCTTCACGCCCACCACTCCGGGCGCGCCGTTGTTCCCGAGCGTGCCCACCGCGAGCGCGAGCCTCGGAACTCCGACCATCTACGCGCTCGATCCGCTGTACAAGACGCCTCGCACGTACAATTCCAGCCTCCAGATCACGCGCCAGTTGACCAAGAACGACGCGCTGACGATCGGCGGCGTCGACACGCAGGCGCGGCAACTCACCTATCTGCGTGACATGAACCTGATCAATCCGGTCAGTTACCTGGCCGATGGCCGTCCGGTTTATTCCTCGTCGGTGAACGCCTCGACGCGCCTCTATCCGCAGTTCAACGGCATCCTGCTCCAGGACAGTGGAGCCAACGCGAACTACAACGCGCTGATCGTGAACCTCAACCACCGCTTCTCGACGGGTTTCTCGGTGAACGCGTCGTACACCTGGTCGCACTCGTTGAGCGATGGTCCCGAGCTATACGGCTACGATCAAAGCACGGCGATCGAGGATCCCACCAATCGCAACCGAGATTACGGCAATTCGATCATCAATCGGCCGAACGCCTTCACCATGAGCGCGGTGTTCATGCCGACCTACAAGCTCGACAATCATGTTCTGAACCGGCTGGCCAATGGGAACCAGTTGACGATGCTCGCGTACATGTCGAGCGGCGATGAGGAGAGCATCACCACCAGCACGGTGCTGAACGGCGATCCGGCCGGCGCGCCGCAACGCCCGCTGGGCATCGGACGCGACACGGCCACCACGCCTGCGGTCTACCAGATCGATGTACGTTACACGCGGACTCTATATTCGATCCGGGAACGTTTAAACACGAAGTTCATCTTCGAGAGCCTCAACCTGTTCAACACGCGCAACATCACTACGACGAACACGGCCGCGGTGACCAACGCGCTCGGCGTGATTACGACTCAGCCGACGTTTGCTCCGACGTCGTCGGTTCTTGAAGGACGCCTGATTCAGATCGGAATCCGCGCGGACTGGTAATTTAGTTCGTTAGAACTCCAATCCGGAATTGCACCGGGCCGGCTCGCCACCAGTGAGCCGGCCCGGTTTGCGTATCGGCCGACCTCCTCCGCGCTCCAGCCTTCTCCGATTCCATGCAGAAATGCGGCGGCAAAGGCGTCGCCCGCGCCGATCGTGTCGGCGACCTGCACTTTTATCGCGTCGACCTCGGCGTAATCGCCGTCGATGAGCAGGGCGCATCCCGCGGCGCCACGGGTCACGCACACGTAGCGCTTTTCAAACGACCGGCAGAACGCTTCAAGATTCGACGTTGCGCCCAGAATCGACGCTTCCTGCTGGTTCATTTTGATCGCGGTCGATTCGCCAATCAGCTCGCGGACCAATTCGGGCGTGTAGGAATTCTTGCGAAGATTCAGATCGTAGAAGCGATTCGGGATGGATCGGTTGATCGCGGCGATCGCGGCTCGGGCGCGCAGATTGGTTTGAATGAGGGTGCCGAAATAAATCCATTGGGCTTCGATCGCGGCGGGTTCGAGAAAATCGTACGCGGCGGGGCGATGAATCACGTAACCGGGCTCGCCCGATTCATCGAAATGAATCGTCACGGTTCCGGTGGGATGAGGAACGCGGCGGACGAACGCGGTTGACAGACCGAGCGCCTCGATTCGCGCGAGCGCGCGATCGCCGCGGGCATCGTTACCAACAGCGCTGACGAGCGTGACATGAGACCCAAGGCGATGCGCGCTTACCGCAAAGTTGAGCGGCGCGCCTCCCAAATATTCCTCGCCACCGACGAGGTCCCAGAGAATCTCGCCGGCGCTTGCGATGTTCATGGGGCCTCGAAATCGGCGGTACCGGGATCCTAGTCCGCCACGCGAAGGCGCGTGCTGCCTGGGCCGATGTGGATGTGCGCGGCCGTAGCTTTTCCGGGAATCGCGGCCCGAAACGCGTAATAGGGAATCTCTTTCGACTCGAGATATTTTCGCAGCCACACGCCTTCGGTCGAATCGGGCGTGAGCGCAACGTCGATTCGGCCGGTGTGGTCGAGCCCGAGAGCGCGATGCACCGCGGTTTCCCCGCGCGCGCTTACCGGAAGCGGCTTATCGAATTGCTTTTCGAAGGCGAGGGTAATGTCCTTGATATCCTGCGGCTCCAGGCCATGATCGCCCGCGTAGATTTCTTCGACCTTTCGGTCGGTGGGCAATGAAGGTTCCGCGTCAGCTTCGGCAGTCGCCATATTCAGGATGCTCTCGACCAGCGCGGCACGATCCTTAGCCAGGTCGAGCGCCTGTTGCCGATGGGCCAGCTCGGCTTCGGGTTCGTCGTTGAAATTTGGCGGAACAAGGTCGCTGGCTACCAGCGCCTTTCCATGCTCGACCTGCTGTTGCATGCGATCGACCCGGCGCTGGGCCGCGTCCACCATCGCGCCGGCTTGGGTCTCGTTCAAATCCTCCACTCGAATCGTTGCATATAAGGTTTGATCGAGCACCACCTCATCGGCGGCGTCGTCAATGGCGCGCTGGGCTTCGTCGAGCTTCGATGCGGGGAGCAGTCCCTTGTCGACCTGTTCGCGGACGTGTTCCCAATTCTGGCGGGCCTCGGCGACGCGCGACGATTCATCAGAGGCGAACGCGAAAATCGCCGCCATCAGCAAGAGGAAAAACTTCATCAATCTTCTCTTTCATTGTAGTACGATCAAACTAGGAGACCACGTTACTGGGACAGGCGGAAAAACTGCATCCTCCCGAGCCTTTTTGGCTGTCTGCCGTTCGTGCCGCCGAGTCCAAACAAGCCCGCAACATTGTTGTACTCGATCTACGCGAGGTCAGCTCGTTTGCCGATTATTTTGTGATCTGTAGCGGCGCCAACACGCGGCAAATCCAGACGATCGCCGATGAGATCGACCAGCAGGGACGCAAGCGGGGCGAATATGCGTCGAGCATCGAAGGCTACCACAACGCCGAGTGGGTGTTGATCGATTACGGCGACGTTCTGGTCCACATTTTTTCAGAAAAAGCTCGCGTTTACTATGACTTGGAGCGGTTGTGGCGGGACGCGAAGCCGGTGAAATGGTGATCGTTTTTTAGGGCTCAAAAAACGACGAACAGTGATAAAATACGAATTAGTCCAGATTCATTCTGGCCGGGAGGAAGTTCATGAAGAAAGCCCTCGTGTTGTTTGCTCTCGTTTCCATGTCAGCGTTTGCGGCAAATTTTAGCGGAACCATTTCCGATTCCCACTGCGGCGCCAAACACGCCGCTGCAACCAAAGCAGATATGGAATGCGCACAGAAATGCGTGCAAGGTGGCGCAGACGCCGTGCTGGTGACCGCGGACAACAAAGTCTTGAAAATCGACGCGGCTTCCAAAGAGAAGGTCATGCCGTTCGTCGGCAAGAAAGTCACGATAAAAGGCACAGAGTCGAATGGCGTTCTGACCGTCGCCTCGGTCGAATAAGTTTTCGCGTGAGCGCGCGGGCCTGGTTCCGGGCCGGCCCTTCGCTTACTTCAGCTTCTCGAACTCCATCTCCAAACGGCCGGCCGGGCCTTTGTAGATCAGTGCGAGATCCTTATCCTTGACCTTCTTCGCCTCGAGCGGGAAGTACAGCAACCCCTCCACCGGCTCCAGCGACTCCTTGTCGGGCAGGATTTTTGCCTTCAGAAATTTCAGCAGCGGATTTTCTTTCGCATCACTCTCATTGTTGACCGTCGAGCCGGTGTTCCGCGCATTGCCGTCCGCCGTCGACCGGTTGTTTACGCCGCCCCAGATCGGGCCGTTGGTCATGGTTCCCCATCCGCCGGGTTGACGGGCAGCCTCTTTCACCACCAGTTCGCCCTTGCCAGCGATCTGGCCCGGATCGAGCGCTTCGGAACGCTCGCCATCCTTGCGGCAGATCATCGTGAAATCGTCGGGACTGATGCGCAGCGGCTTTTCCGTCTTCGGGGTCACCTTGATGCGAAAAATCACGTAGCCGGGGCCGATATCAGCGCCCAGCGCCTGGGTCATTTCGTCGCGATCGAGAATCGGCGAGGCAACCATTTCAATATCGTCGTTGCCGGCCTGTCCCGGCAGCGGTTTTCTCGGCCCGGCGAAGGTCAGCGTCGAGACCGCGACAATGAGAAGGTACTTCATCGAATTTTCTCCTGTCAGTATCGAAGATCGGAGGCGCGCTGGCGAATTTCCATGCATCCGCGCCCGGTGGGCAGCACCTTCCCTGGATTCAGACGGCAGCCAGGGTCAAACAGTTTCTTGAACCGAGCGATCATATCGAGCGAATCGGGGGGAAATTGGTGAGCCATCATTTCCATTTTCTCCATTCCGACGCCGTGTTCGCCGGTGATGGATCCGCCGGCGGCGATGCAGTAGTCGAGAATCTCGTCGCTCGCACGCCGCACCTTCTCAAGCTGTCCCTCGACCCTGGGATCGAACATGATCAGAGGATGCAGGTTGCCGTCGCCGGCGTGAAAAATATTGCTGATGGAAAGGCCGTACCGGGCTCCTAATCCACCGATGAAACGCAAGGTATCGGCGATTTTGGTGCGCGGAACCACGCCGTCCTGCACATAATACGCGGGACTGAAACGGCCCACGGCGCCGAACGCGTTCTTGCGTCCTGTCCATAACAGATCGCGCTCTTCGGGCGTTTTCGCGATGCGAAATTCGCGCACCCGGCACAACGCGCATGCCTCGCGGATCTGGCCGCACTGCTCCTCCACCATTTCGGCGAGGCCCTCAAGCTCGATCAGCAGAACGGCCGCCGCGTCCATGGGATAGCCAGCGTGCGTGGCTTCCTCGACCATTCGGAGCAGCACTCCGTCGAGCATTTCGATGGCGACGGGCGTGATCGCGCGCTCCGTGATGCGCGTCACCGTGTCGCCGGCGTCTTCGGCCCGGTCGTAAATCGCGAGGATGGTCTGGATCATTTCCGGCTTGCGCATCAAACGGACGATGACTTTCGTTACCAGCGCCATGGTCCCTTCGGAGCCCACCAGAAGTCCGGTGAGATCGTATCCTGCCAGATCGTATCCGCAGCCGGTCGAGATGATCGACCCGTCGGGCAGGACGGCTTCCATGCCCAGCACATGATTGGTCGTGACGCCGTAAGCGAGGGTATGCGGGCCGCCCGAATTTTCGCTGACATTTCCGCCGATGGTGCAGGCGCGCTGGCTGGAGGGATCGGGCGCGTAGAAATAACCGTCGGCCTCGACCGCGGAGGTGATGTCGAGATTCACCACGCCGGGCTGCACGACGGCGCGCTCATTGGCGAGATCGATTTCGAGAATGCGGTTCATGCGCGCGAAGGAAACCACGATGCCGCCCGCGCGCGCGATGGCGCCTCCGCTGAGACCCGTGCCGGCGCCACGTCCTACGATCGGGATGTCGCGTTCGGCTGCGACCTTCACGATCGCGACTACCTGTTCGGTCGATTCCGGAAAGACGACCAGATCGGGGCGCGATTTATCGACGCCGCCGTCGTATTCGTAGAGCGCCAGGTCTTCGCGTTTGTGCAGGTAGCCGCGCGGGCCGAAGATGGCCTCGACGGAGCGCGCCAGGTCACTGCTCACAACATCATGTTAAAGCATCTTCGAGATGCGTTCAGAGCATCTTCTGAATGCGCGCCAGGAAATCCGGGTCCATCCAATTTTGATTGCTGATGACTTTTTCGACTACCTTGCCCGACTGGTCGATGATGTAGGTTTCCGGAAGCTGGAAGGTGCCGTAGCTCGCCGGGATGTTCGAATCCGGATCGCGCGCGGTTTCATATCCGATGTTGTAGCGCTGGATGAACCGGCGATAGAGATTCTCGTTCCGGTCGGTGCTGACGCCCAAAACCACCACGCCCTTCGGCGCATAGGCGCGGGCGAATGCGTCGAGCGACGGCGTCTCCTCGACGCACGGCGGGCACCACGTGGCCCAGAAATTCAGCACCAGCAATTTGCCGCCGAAATTCTCCCGCGTGATGGTCTTGCCGTGATCGGTGGTAACGGTAAAATTGGGAGCGGTATCGCCGACCTCGATAATACGCTGCTCGAGCGTGCCGGAAACGACCCAAACGAGGGCGCCGGCCAGCAGGACGATTGACGCAAGGAAAATAAAATCGCTGCGCTTCACAATATGATTTTAGAGCATCTGAATGCCCATTGGCCGCATCCAATTGTTGGGTTATGTTAGGGACAGACTACTCTGTCCCCGATCCGAGGTCGTTGATTCGGTTTGAAAGCGTTCGGAGTGGACAGAGCGGTCTGTCCCCTTTTTCAACAAGTTCCTAGCGTTATGCTTCTCACCAGAAGAGCCGAGTTTTCAGCGTCGCACGTCTGCGCCATTTCGACGCTCAGCGCTGAGCGAAATCGCGCAGTGTACGGGGCGAACGCCAATCCGAACGGTCATGGACATAACTACGTTCTGGAAGTGACGGTCGAGGGCGAACCCGACCCTTTGACCGGAATGGTTTTCGATCTGCGCGAGTTGAAACAGATCCTGAACGAGCAAGTAGTCGAGCCGATGGACCATCGATTCCTGAATCGCGAGGTCCCGCCGTTCGATCGCGTCGTGCCGACGACGGAGAATCTGGCGGTTGAAATCTGGAACCGGCTGCGGCCGAAGATCGATCGGCCGAATGCGCGTCTTCAAAACGTGCGCTTGTTTGAAACCGCCGACCTGTTTGTCGATTACCGAGGCGAATGATGAAATTAACGCGGCGATATCGATTTTCGGCGTCGCACCGGCTGTCGACGCCGCGATTAAGCGCGGAAGAAAACCGGCGATTGTACGGCAAATGCAACAATCCTTACGGTCACGGCCACGATTACGTTCTGGATGTTACGGTGGAGGGGTCGCCCGATTCGTACGGGCAATTGGTGAATCGCGAAGTGCTGGACGGACTGGTGGCCGAGCGCGTTTTGAGCCGCCTCGACCATCGGGATTTGAACACCGATGTTCCGGAACTGGCGGGCGTCGTGCCAACGACGGAGAATCTGGCCGCGGCAATTGAAGCTGCGCTTTTGAGCGGATGGAATATCGCGCCGAGGCTGAGCAAGATCCGCGTTTCCGAGACCGATCGCAATATTTTTGAACTGGAAAACAGGAACGCATGAATAAGAAAGCCGAAGTAAGCGTACTGACCCCAAAACAAACGGGCATCGCGACGCACATGAAGGCGGTTCTGTCGCTGTTGGGCGAGGACCCTTCGCGCGAAGGCCTGGCGAGAACGCCGGAGCGGTTCGAGCACGCGATGCGCTTCATCACCAGCGGCTATAGCCGGGACCTGAAGCAGATCGTCAACGGCGCGCTGTTCCATGTGAAATGCGACGAAATGGTGGTGGTGAAGGACGTCGAATTTTTCAGCACCTGCGAGCATCATCTGCTGCCGTTTTTCGGAAAAATTCACGTCGCCTATCTGCCGAAAGATAAAGTGATCGGGCTGAGCAAAATTCCCCGGATCGTGGACATGTTCGCGCGAAGGCTGCAGTTGCAGGAGCGATTGACGCAGCAGGTGGCCGAGGCGATCGAGGAAGTGATTTCGCCGCGCGGGGTAGGCGTGCTGTGCGAGGCTCGCCATTTCTGCATGATGATGCGCGGGGTGGAAAAACAAAGCTCGAGCACGGTGACGAGCACGATGCTGGGCAGCTTTCGCAAGAACAAATCCACGCGCGATGAATTTTTATCGCTGGTGAAGAGATCCCTCTAACTGGTGAAGAGATCCCTCTAAAAGGGCCTTTTGGGGCCGTTAATAAACGTGAATCAACATGGGCGTGCTTGTGTACGACGCATCCACTACAATTGTTGATTGAATTTTCCATCCTTGAAAGGGAGGCTGTGCTGCCCATGAACCGTCGAACGAAGTTGATTTTGGCCGGAGCCGTGATCGCGATCAGCGCGATGCCGGACTTCGGCGCATCCAATAACAATCCGGACCCAAACAGTTATCCGAATCCGTACGAGACCATCAACGATTTCTTCAAACTGCCGGAAGGGAGAAAGTGGGGATCGTCGAGCACGGTGGACGTCGATTCGAAAGGCCACATCTGGATCGCGGAGCGCTGCGGCGCCAATAGCTGCGCCGGGACAACCGTGGATCCGGTGATGGAGTTCGACGCGACGACGGGCCAGATGCTGAAGAGCTTCGGCGGCGGGATGTTTATTTTCCCGCACGGAATCTGCTTGGATAAGCAGGACAACGTGTGGATCGCCGACGGACAGGCGCGCGACGGCAAGGGCAACGTGGTGGTCAAGTTCTCGCCCGACGGGAAGGTTTTGATGACGCTCGGCAAGCCGGGCGTGGAAGGCGACGGCAAAAGCCAGGACACGTTCAATCAACCCGACGACGTGGCGGTGGCGCCGAACGGGGATATTTTCGTGGCCGAAGGGCATAACGTCGGCACCGGGTCGGCGCGCATCGTGAAGTTCGACAAGGACGGAAAATACATCATGCAATGGGGCCAGCACGGGTCGGGACCGGGTGAATTCGAGATGCCGCACGCGCTGGCGTTCGATTCCAAGGGCCGGTTGTTTGTCGGCGATCGCGGCAACAATCGCGTGCAGATTTTCGATCAGAACGGGAAATTCATCGCCGACTGGCACCAGTTCGGACGGCCCAGCGGAGTCTTCATCGACAAGCACGACATTCTGTATGTGACCGATTCGGAATCGCAGGAAGTGAAGACGCCGGGCGGGCGAGGCGGCGCTGGAGCGGGTTATGGATACAATCCGGGGTACAAGCGAGGGATTCGGATCGGCAGTGCGAAGACCGGCAAGGTGACGGCGTTCATTCCCGATCCGCCGACGGAAAATATGATGGGTCCTCGTCCGGTGACCAGCGCGGCAGAAGGCGTAGCGGCGGATCAGAAGGGCAACGTTTACGGCGCCGAGGTGGGGCCGAGAGACATCAAGAAATACGTGAAGAAGAAATAGACAAATTGTAGACTGGAGTTAGATGTTCAGCACGCGACTGGCGCTTACGGTCGGGTTCGGGAGCCTGCTCGCACTCATGGCGCTGGCGGGCATGGACGCGCTGCGCGTGTTGCAACGGTTTCGCGCCGACGACGACCGCATCCGCCAGCAGTACCTGTTCCAGAATCACGTACTGAACGATATCCGCAGCGAGGTCTACGTTTCGGGCACCTACATTCGCGATTATCTGCTGGAACCGGAAGCCGAGCGCGCCGAAACGTATCGCCAGAATCTGGAAACGGTGCGGCGTCAGATGGAAGCCGCGCTTGAATCCTACGGCCGGCAATTGCAGCCTGTGGAAGCGCAGCATTACACGGCTTTGAGTTCGGAGCTGACGCAATACTGGAAAATCCTGGAGCCGATTTTCGCCTGGACTCCCGAGGAACGGCGACGGTCGGGATACGCGTTCTTGCGCGACGAGGTGTTTCCACGCCGGCAAAACATGCTGGCGATCGCGGACCGGATCGCGGAGATCAACGACCAGCAGTTGAATGCGGGAAACGCGCAAGTGGTCGGCCTGCTGCTCAATTTTCAGACGCGCCTGTTGATTGCGCTGATCGTAACGGTGGTGCTGGGGACGGCGATGGCGGTGTTCAGCACGAGACGGGTTCTGAAATCGGAAGCGCGCGCCGAGGCGCGGTTTGAAGAAGTGGCCGAGGCGCGACGCCAGCTGACGAATCTTTCCGCGCGGCTGGTGCAGGCGCAGGAACGCGAGCGGCGCGCATTATCGCGGGAGCTGCACGATGAGGTGGGCCAGGCGCTTTCGGCGGTGCTGGTGGAGTTGCGGAATCTTTCGGCTGCGCGATCGGAAGCGGAATCGCGCGCCCAGGTGGATCTGATCCGGGGACTGGTCGAGAGCACGGTGCGGGTGGTTCGCAACATGGCCCTGCTGCTGCGGCCGTCCATGCTCGACGACTTGGGGCTGGTCCCCGCGCTGCGGTGGCAGGCTCGGGAAACGTCCAAGCGAACGTCGATGGATGTGAGCGTCACCACAGATCTGGATTCCGACGATTTTCCGGACGAGCACAAGACCTGCATCTACCGGGTGGTGCAGGAGGCGCTGCACAATTGTTCCGAGCATTCCCAGGCGACGACGGTGCGGATTCGAGTGCACCAGCAGCCGGGCACGCTCGCTTTATCGATCCAGGACGACGGCTGCGGGTTCGACGTGAAACAGGTGAAGGGGCTGGGGTTGCTGGGAATCGAGGAGCGGGTGGCGCGGCTGGGCGGAACCTGCAGCGTCTTTTCCGAGCGCGGGCGCGGCACGAAGCTGACGATCGAGCTGCCGCTCGCGCCGAGCGTGGCGACTCGCGGCGCTGAGGCTACATCGGCATGAGCATGATTCGCATCCTGCTGGCCGACGATCACACGCTGATGCGGAGGGGTTTGCGGCTCCTGATCCAAAGCCAATCCGGATTCGAAGTCGTGGCCGAGGCGTCCGACGGACGGCAGGCAGTAGAACAGGCGGAATCCTTGAAGCCGGATGTGGCGATTCTCGACATCGCGATGCCGAACCTGGGCGGGATTGAGGCGGCGCAGCGCATTGTGGCGGTGCTGCCGCAAACCGGAATCGTGATCCTGAGCATGCATGCCGACGAAGGTTACGTTTTGCGGGCTCTGAAGGCCGGCGCCAAAGGCTACCTGCTGAAGGATTCGGCCGAAGCCGACCTGATGGAGGCGATCAAGGCGGTTCATCACGGCAAAGCGTTTTTCAGTCCTGAAATCAGCAACATGCTGGTGGAAGATTACGTCCGCGAGCTGCGCGTGCGCGACGCCGAGGATAGCTATGAGCTGTTGACCTCGCGCGAACGGGAGATCCTGCAACTGCTGGCTGAGGGAAAATCGAACAAAGACATCGCGTCGATGCTGAATCTGAGTCTTTATACCGTCGAGACGCATCGAAGGAATTTACAGGACAAGTTGAATCTGCACAGCCTGGCGGAACTGATCCTATACGCGGTTCGAAAGCGCGTGATTTCATAAGAAATCAACCTAACCAGCCGAGTTGCTGCGTTGGCGCGGACGATGGTTTTTTGGTCGTCTGCGTTGCCTCTCAGTTTTTTGGCAGGCCACGAACGGCGATGGCCCGCCCCACCCGATATACCGTCTCGACCACACTAAATTTAGCCAATCGACGTTATAGGGAAACGGGCGTTTCGGCATTAGATTAAATCACAGGCAGAGATCCCGGTTGGAACGGGGATCTCAAAAATGGAGTACGCGACATGGACAAACAAGAGATGACCAACTACAAGCGGATGCTCGAAGCCAAGCGCGCTGAGATTATCCGGAGCCGCAATCCCGAAAAAATCGTGATCGAACGCGCGGCGGACGAGATGGACGAATTGGTGCTGGCCACCGAACGCGAGCTGGCGATTGAGACGCTCACTCGCCAGAGCGGACTGTTGAGCCAGGTGACGAACGCGCTGGAACGGATCAAGGACGGTTCGTACGGCGATTGCGAGGAGTGCGAAGAGCCGATCTCGCCGCGCCGGCTGGCCGCGCTGCCGTGGGCTTCGCTCTGCATCCGCTGCCAGGAACAGGCGGACCAGCGGGACAGGAGCGGCCACGACTATCGCCTGGATCTGCCCCTGCCGGATGCCGCCTAACAGGCGAGCGGGCGTGTGACGGCGGCGGCTTTTCCCGGTCCTCTACAATGAAAGTCGTATGGCACGCCGTCACATTGGCATTCTGACCGGAGGCGGGGACGTTCCCGGCCTCAATTCGGTCATCAAAGGGGTGGTCTACCGCGGAACGGAAAACGATTGCGAAGTCGTCGGTATCCGCCGCGGTTGGGAAGGTCTGACCCACCTGAATCTGGAGGACCCGGCCAGCCGGGAAAGATACGTGCTTCCGCTGTCGCGCGAGAACACGCGCACCATCGACCGGTTCGGCGGGACCATTCTCCACTCGACGCGCACCAATCCGTCGAAGATGCGGGCGCTGCCCCAGTTTCTCGCTGGGGCGAGTTTTGCCAAGTCGGGCGATGGCACGTCAGGCGAAACCTGGGACATGAGCGCGCAGGTGCTCAAGAATCTGGAGGCGCTCCAGATCGACTACCTGATCGCGATCGGCGGCGACGATACGCTAGGTTACGCAGCGCGCCTCGATCAGCTCGGGGTGAAGGTGATCGCGATTCCGAAAACGATGGACAACGACGTGCAAAATACCGAGTACTGCATCGGCTTTTCCACGGCGATCACGCGGGCGACGGCGGCGATCGGGCGGCAGCGGAGCACCGTGGGGTCGCACGAACGCATCGGGATTTTTCGGATCTTCGGCCGCGACGCGGGATTTACGGCGCTGTACACGGCTTACGTCACCTCGATCCGGTGCTGCATCCCCGAATTCGAGGTGAGTGTCGAAAAACTCATCGACCTGCTGCTGACTGAGAAGAAACAAACACCCAGCAATTACGTGCTCCTGGTGATTTCGGAAGGCGCGCGCTGGTCAGGCTACAAACTGCAAGAATACGGCGACGAGGACGCGTTCGGGCATCGCAAAAAGATGAGCGTCGGCGAAGCGCTGGCGGCGGAGATTCACAAAAGGACTTCGGAAGAGAGCATCGTCAGCGACCTCACCTACGATCTGCGCAGCGGCGAGGCGGACTTCGTCGACAAGATGATCGCGTCGACGTACGGGAACATGGCGCTGGAAGCGATGCTCGCCGGAAAAAGCGGCGTGATGGCGGCCCTGGTGGGCGGATGCTACCAGATGGTGCCGATTCCCGATCCGAAGCTGGGTCCACGGAAAGTCGACGTGGAATCGATGTACAACACGGATCGGTACCGGCCGAGCTACAAGAACAAGCAGGGCGTGCCGATTTTCCTGACAAAGGCGTGATGAACCTGCGCGCTTGGTTCCGTCGGGCGCCCGTCGCCCCGTCCGAGATTCGCGAGCATTTCAATCGCGCGGCTGCCGACGATGAGCACTATCCGGCGACCATCGATCCGCGAATCTTCCACGTCAAGCTGGTGCTGGAGCATCTGGGCGACCTGCGCGGCAAGCGCGTCGCCGATGTCGGATGCGGCAAGGGGCGCTTTGCGCGAATCGTCGCCGAGCGGAATCCGGAAGCGTCGGTGATCGCGCTGGACCTGGCGGAAGCGATGCTCCAGCACGTTCCGGCCGGAATTGATCGCGCGGCGGCGAGCATGACCGCGCTGCCCCTGACCACCGCGTCGTGCGATGGCGCTTACGCGACCGAGTCGCTCGAACACGCGGTGGATATCGCGGGCGCAGTCCGCGAGCTGTGCCGCATCGTCAAGCCGGGCGGGCGGATCGTCATCATCGACAAGAATAAACAGGCGTGGGGACGGCTCCAGACTCCGGCGTGGGAACGCTGGTTCGGACAAAAGGAGCTGGAGCGGTTGCTCGCGCGGGACTGCCGCGAAGTTTCGAGCCGGCCGATTTCGTATTGGGAAGATGTCGAGCCCGACGGGCTATTTCTGGCTTGGCTCGCCATCCGATGAGGACTATCCGATAGTACCGTGGTAAGGGGACCTCAACCCCATCCCCGTACCATTTGAAATTGGGAACATGCGGCTATTCCTCCCGTGCGGCCAAGTTTTTAGAATTCAGGTGTGATGGAACTCGGTCAATATCAGCTACAGATCTTCGTCAGCCTGGTGGTCATCCTCGGCGCCGCATTCGTGGCGCTGATTTGCGATTTCCTCAAGGGCAACAACGAACAACTTCGTGAATTGACGGTGGAGCTGAAGGTGCGTCGCGAGGAAGAACAGCGCCGTTTGCAGACGCTGACGCCGCAGACCATCGCAGCCGGAGCGGCTCCCGCGATGAGGGAAGAGCGTGCGCCCGAGAAGAAGATCGAGACCAGAGCCGCGCGGACGATGGCGGCGCCGAAGGAACCCAAACGGACGATCGCGCCGGAAGCGCTGGCGGCGATGGAGCGCGGCGCGCAGCTAGCCCGGGCTCCACGGCCTCGTGCAGCGTCGGCCGCGGCAGGCGCGGAAGCGCATCGAGCGGAACGCCGTCCGGCCGAGACGAGGCAGGAAGCGCCGCCGGCCGTGGTTGAGACCGTGCAGCAAGCGCCGGCCGCGGTCGAGACCGTGCAGAAGCCGGTGTCGCCCGTGAAAACGGCGGCCGCGAGCAAAAAGGATTGGAACGCGCTCCTGTCGCGGCGTGCGAAGAAGTCCGAGACGGTGATCGAAATTCGCGCCGAAGCGCCGGAAGCATCGAAAGACAGCGCGCCGGTTCCGGCCGGATTCCACGATGGATTCATTTTGAGCAAGCTGGTGCAGAAGCGGCAGCCGGTGAGCGGCCTGGTGGTTTCGATCGGCGTGAGTGTGCCGCGCGACGCGAGCGGCTCGGCGCCGGAGGCGGTGAAACAGATGATCCAGTCGCTGATCGGCGCGGGCGATTTCGCCTGCCAGTCGGGCGATGAAGAATTCCTGCTGATTTATCCGAACGAGCAGGGTGCATCGGCGCAACGCAAGCTCAGCCAGATCGCGCAGCAGTTGTGGGATTTCCAGTTGCGCTCGATGGGCACCTTCTCGATCCTGTTTAGCTGGGGCGGCGTGGAAGTGGCCAGCGAATCGATCGACGAAGCTATCGCGTCGGCGAACGAACGGATGCAGGAAACGCGCCGCAGCCGCAAGCTGCTGACCATGCAACCGCGCGTCGAAACTCCGGCGCAGCAGCCGGTTCGAGTCAGGCAAGCCGTTTAGACAGTTTCTTTCGTAGCGTAAAACTGCCGGCCAAGCGCCATTCGTTTAAAAACACCGTTACAAGCCGTAGGGAACCGGTCTAAACAAAATCAGGAAATGGTCTAAGGCTTGCGAAGGGCCTGCTCTTCCTGGTAGGTCCGGTGAGTGATGTGGAGAAAATTGCCGACGGCTTTCAGCCATCGCTTGCCGCGGTTTGGACGTTTGGGAGTTGAATTCACGACCCCCGGTTGTTCCTGAGCCGGGGATTCGTCTTTTTGGATGGCCGGCGCGGGTGGCGCGGCTGCGATGGGCTGGGCGGGATCGGATGCCACGGGCGTTTTGCAATCTTCAGGCGCGGGAGCGATGACGACGGGCGCGGTTTCGGCCGGGCGCGGACGCGGCGGACGGCGATGAATCGGCTGGCGCGACGCGAGCGAAGGCGGAGGCGGCACGACGGGCGCAGAATCCGGCAAGGGCGCGTCGGGAACTACAGGTGTATCTGCGGGTTCAGGAACAGAGCGAACATCGGCGGCCGGCGGCGGACCGGTTTGCTCGACGGACGGCACCAGCG
>DATHCE010000056.1:0-2915 GCA_035319685.1 Bryobacteraceae bacterium
GATCAGAACCACGGTCCGCGTCACCTTTACAGCATCGCACGCGCTCCTGAGATGATGGAGAGAGCATGCCCGCAATGCTCTCGGTCGAAAACCTGCGCAAAAACTATGGGGAGCTGGCCGCGGTGGACGGAATTTCCTTTCAGGTCGAGCGCGGCGAAATCGTCGGTCTTCTCGGTCCGAACGGAGCCGGAAAAACCACCACGATTAATATGATCCTGGGCGTTTTGGAACCGACCTCGGGCCGCGTGCTCATTGAAGGCGTCGACTTGGCGAAACATCGCTCGCGGGCGCTCGGGCGAACCAATTTTCAGGCCGTGTACGCGCCGCTGCCGGGAAATCTCACCGTGCGGCAAAATCTGCGCATTTTCGGGATGCTGTACCTGGTGAAAAACCTTTCCGAGCGGATCGAGGCGCTGCTGGCCGAATACGATCTCGAACAATTTGGCGACACCAAATGCGGCGTTCTCTCATCGGGCGAGCAGACCCGGGCGGGTCTGGCCAAGGCGATGCTGAACGAACCGAAACTTCTGCTGCTCGACGAGCCGACCGCTTCGCTCGACCCCGCGATCGCGCAGGAGATCCGCGTAAAGATTCGCGAATTCGCGTCGCGCGGATCGAGCGGCGTGCTGTGGACCTCGCACAATATGTACGAGGTCGCCGACGTGTGCGATCGGGTGCTGTTTCTTTCGCACGGCAAGGTGCTGCTCGAAGGCGATCCCAAAACTCTGCCGGGCGAGTACGGCAAAGAATCGCTCGAAGAGCTGTTCATTGCGGTGGCGCGCGAGCCGCTCGCTCTCGAAGGAGCCTGAATGTCGCCCACCCGCGCCGCCGCCATCGGACTTCGGCAAATTTATCTGTATCGAGGCAGCCCCGCGCGGGTTCTTCCGCTATTCGCCTGGGTCGCGATCGACATTGTGCTGTGGGGATTCATCACCAGATATCTCAACTCGGTGGCCGCGCCGGGATGGAATTTTGTTCCGTCGCTTCTGGGCGCCGTTCTGCTGTGGGATTTTTTCACGCGCGTGATGCAGGGCGTGACCACCGCGTTTTTCGAAGACGTGTGGTCGCGAAATTTTCTGAATATTTTCGCGACGCCGCTGCTCATCTCGGAATATCTCAGCGGTCTGGTCGTGTCGAGCATTGTCACCAGCGCGCTCGGCCTCATGGTCATGCTGATGCTCGCGACCTCCGTCTTCGGGCTCTCGTTTTTCGTTTACGGCGCGATGCTGATTCCGTTTCTGCTGATCCTGTTTTGCTGCGGAATCGCGCTGGGCATCGTCGCCTGCGCCGCGGTTCTGCGCCTGGGCCCCGCGGCCGAGTGGCTGATCTGGCCGATCCCGGCCATGCTCTCGCCATTCGCCGGCGTGTTCTATCCCTTATCGACGCTGCCGCGCTGGATGCGCTATTTTTCGCACGCGCTGCCTCCCTCCTACGTGTTTGAGGGCATGCGAGGCATCGTCCAAGGCCGCGGGTTTTCGGGATTCGATCTTCTCGCCGGCGCACTGCTCGCGCTGGTCGACGTGGTCGCGGCGTGCTGGTATTTCCGGCGCATTTACCGCCATGCGGTGCGCACCGGCCTGATCGCCCGATACAGCGCGGAATCGCTCAGTTAGCCCATCCGGAATTTCCGGTGTGGGATACGGGCCTACTCAAGCCACGCGGCTCAGCCGATAATGGGGCGTGCGGATTCTCTCGATTGTTCTGCTGACTCTGACTGCTTGCCGGGCGCAATCCGAGCAAAGCAAAGTGGAGGCAGTGCTCCAACAAATGGAGCGCGCCGAGCAAACGGGCGACTTCAACACGTTGGTGAACCTTTTCACGCGCGAGAAGTCGGGCGAGATGGAAAAGATCCGGCCCTACGCGAGGGCGCGGCCGGAAGTTCGGTATCGCGCAATGAAGAGTTTCCTACGCGGCGATCAGGCTGTGCTCCTGGTACAGGCCGCCTCGGACAACTTTGTCACGATGACGCTCCGAAGAGAGGGCGGGCAGTGGAAGATCCAGGACCAAGCGTGGAGAAATACTGCGCCCAACGCGAATTCGGTCTATGCGTTGCTGCCTCCCGATCCGGGCGCGTTTGCGCGCGCGGGATCGCCCTGGGACCAGGTCGCACCCGGGATGGATCCCAGCCAGGCGGCTCTCGCCGGGTGGCAGATGAAGGCGGTCTTCGACGAGTCGTATCTATATATCCGGATTGAATCGAGCAGCGATCTGCCCGCGCCAGGAAGCACGATCGCCAAATCGCCCACCGTTTGGCCGGTCCTCAAGATCGGCGTCTCAGGGGCGGGGGAGTTTGTGCTGTTTGATGCGGTCAGTGTCGGCGACCAGGCGACCTTCGATGAGAACGGTAAAGCGAACAGCCATCGCGCCTACGCAGGCTATATGATCCGCCTGGAGCACGACGATCACGAAGTCTTCACGGCTAGCGCCGGCTTGGATCCCAGCCCGCTGCTGGCAGTGTCGGGGCGGGATTACGACATCCGCATTCCTCTGGCAACGATGGGCGTCATGGATTCGCGCGCAACCAAAATGACCGTCGGCGACGCGCAGTGGCCGAAGAGC
This sequence comes from Bryobacteraceae bacterium, assembly GCA_035319685.1. Classification (GTDB taxonomy): domain Bacteria; phylum Acidobacteriota; class Terriglobia; order Bryobacterales; family Bryobacteraceae; genus Palsa-187. Next base: position 2,560 of record DATHCE010000056.1, read on the forward strand.
GTAGTGGTGAGCATCGCGGTCCCAAGGTATCCGCGCTAGACCATTTTTTGATTTTGGCCTAGACGGCGCATTTATCGCCGCGCGGTGCGCACCGGGCTGATCGCCCGATACAGCGCCGAATCGCTTAAGCGAGCGCGTAGTCTTTAAATGCGGTCCGGTCGAGGGCGGCATTTGTAACCCGCCGTCACGAGTCTGTGCGAAAGCAGCGATTTTCGACCCCGGCATGACGAGTCTGTGTGAAAACTCGCCTTGTGGGTGGCCCGGGAGGCGTGAGATGTGGTTTGCATTTGCATGGGGGTCTGCTTTTTCCTCGCGCTGCGGCCCGGCTAGCCGCCGAGGGAGCGCCTCCGCGCGAA